>CACZRP010000081.1 GCA_902783575.1 uncultured Eubacteriales bacterium | reverse complement strand
GCGCTTTGCGTTGGAAATGAAAAGATTTCTGGAGGAATAATTACGGCCATGCCAAAATGGCTGCCTGGGTCTGCTCGCTCTTTTGAAAAACAGCCGCCGCATTCTCGTGACTTTAGTCGTGAGTTAGGCGGTTTTTTCTTGCAGATTCTCGTTACATATGGTATAATATCTACATGGATAATAATGCTGTAAATAATATCTCTTCTGACTTGACATATGGTCGGGGATATGTCTACTCGCTTCAGTATCATCTGGTATGGTGTACCAAGTATCGGAAGGGTGTTCTGGTCGGAAATATCGCCGATGAGATCCGTTCGAGCTTACAAACAACTGCGGAGGAGTTGGGTATTACGATAGAGGTGATGGAAGTGATGCCGGATCATATCCATATGCTGTTCCAGACAAAACCACAGCTTCGGCTCTCGGATGCGGTCAAGATCCTCAAGGGAAACAGCGCCCGCTGGCTGTTTCTTTCTCATCCGGAAATCAAGAAACAGTTAGGGGGAGGTCATCTGTGGAACCCAAGTTACTGCGTGGTAACAGTAAGTGATCGAAGCCATGATCAGGTAAAGAGATACATCGAAACCCAGAAAACCAGATAAAATCATTCGGAAAGGGGGCAGCCGCTGTGACGATCTATACATCGTATGACGTAAGAATACCGACGCATGAGTATAATAAAGTATTTGCGGATACGACAGAGAAGTATCGTGCGGCGGTAGAGTTCTTCATATCTGTCCGGGAGAAAGAAGCAGCCGTTCTTTCAGAGCCGACAGCACAGCATGTTCAGCTTCGGAAGATGGAGATTCTGACCCACAGGACAAAGAACAATCCAGAACCGAAATATGATTTTGGGAAGGATTTCTATAAATCCCAGTTATCTGAGAAGAGCAGCCATCGCAGAAGCCCTGGGAAAAGTCTCTTCTTATGAGAGCAATATGACATTGTGGGAAAAGACCCATGAAGGAAAGCGACCAGGGAGACCGACAGCAGGGTATGTATATCCGGCCTTATACCGCGACAACACCTTTGTTCGTATAGATGAGAATACAGCGAAGATAAAGGTGTGGATTCGCAATACGTGGGACTGGGTCACAGTATCCTTAAGGAAAACAGATGTCGATTATATTCGGAAGTATTGCTTCGGAAGAAAAGAATGTGTTCCAGTACTCAGGAAGAGACATAAATACTGGGTCCTGTCTTTCTCCTATGAGGAGGAGGTCAGGCTGAGAGATGTATCAGTGAAAGATCAGATCATTCTGTCGGTAGACCTGGGTATCAACAGCGCCTGTGTATGTACAGCGATGCACTCGGACGGCACTATTTCAGGAAGAAAGATTCTGCATCTTCCAAAGGAAGAAGACTGTCTGAGGCATGCATTGAACAGGATCAAAAAGGCGCAGCAGCATGGAAGCAGAAAGACGCCGGGGTTATGGGCGAGAGCAAAGGGTATCAACGACAGAATAGCAGTGTGTACGGCACAATTCATCGTGGATACAGCGGTCATGTATGATGCAGCAACGATCGTGTTCGAGAGTCTGGATACAAGAGGCAAGAAGAAAGGCTCACGGAGCAAGCGGCAGAGAATACATCACTGGCGGGCACAGTACGTACAGAATATGGTAACAGATAAAGCGCATCGTCTTGGAATGAGGATTTCGCGAGTGAACGCATGGGGAACATCATCACTGGCATATGACGGAAGCGGGAAAGTAATCCGAGGAAAAGAGGCAGGATTCAAAACCAATGCCATGTGCAGATTCCCAAACGGGAAAGAATACAACTGTGATCTGAATGCCAGTTATAACATAGGAGCACGATATTATATACGTGAAATATTAAAATCCGTGCCGGAGACGGAAAGGTTGCGCATTCTGGCAAAAGTTCCAGAGTGCAGCAGGAGAAGCACCTCAACCTACGCCACGTTAATTAATCTTTGTGCGGAGCTTTATGCAGCGGCATGAGTTATCTGAGCAAAGACTGTAAATGTGGGTAGGCAGTCCGATGCCTCTAAAGGGCAACCGCCGCAAGGCGGCAGTAGGAAGGATGCGACTTTTGTCGTGTGAGGCTTCACGTCAAGCAGCCGGGCTACGAGAACGAGCCCTCCAACATGAACTACAAGTACGAAAACGGCGACGAGCTGATCCTGACCGGCGGCTTCATTCAGAAGAATCTGAACGCCAACAAATCCCTGTATATTCAGAGAGAAATCGGACAGCGCCCGGTGCTGGCCTTCGGCAACAGCGGCAGTGACACCAGCATGATGAACTACACCATCGACAGCCGCAATCCCTATCCCTGCCAGGCCTATATGATCATTGCCGATGACAACGTGAGAGAGTGGGGCACCCAGGACTATGAAGCCAAATCGGCGGACTATATTGCCAAGGGTTATATTCCCATCTCCATGAAAAATGACTTCGCGAAGATCTATCAGGATGGCATCACCAAGGCCAAAGAACAGTATGTCCCGGCCGTGCTGCCTGGTGACAGCGAGCTGGACAACGCAGCCTAAAGCGCATCAAGAAGCATAAAGAATCATAAAGACACATCAAGCAGAAGAGGAGATCAGCTATGAGCAGAATTATCGGACAGAATCTTCCCAACATTCCCTGGCAGGACAAGCCGGAAGGCTATAACGCGCCTGTGTGGAGATATTCAGAGAACCCTATCATTGAACGGCATGCCATTCCCACCGCCAACAGCGTTTTCAACTCCGCCGTTGTGCCCTTTGAGGACGGCTTTGCCGGCGTTTTCCGCTGCGACAGCAAGGCCCTGAGCATGGACCTGTATCCCGGCTTCTCCGAAGATGGCATCCACTGGAATATTGAGCATCAGCCCATCGTCTTCCAGGGCGAAGACCCGGAGATTACCAACAGAGAATACCGCTACGATCCCCGGGTCTGCTGGATGGAAGACCGGTATTATATCACCTGGTGCAACGGCTATCACGGTCCCACCATCGGCATTGGATATACCTTTGATTTCAAGACCTTCTATCAGCTGGAAAATGCCTTCCTTCCCTACAACCGGAACGGCGTGCTGTTCCCCAGGAAGATCGGCGGCAATTACATGATGCTTTCCCGTCCCAGTGATACCGGACACACACCCTTTGGAGACATTTTCTGTTCCCAGAGCCCGGACCTGACCTACTGGGGCAAGCATCGCTATGTGTTCGGCACCATCAACAGCGACAAGTCCGCCTGGCAGTCCAAGAAGGTAGGCCCTGGTCCCATTCCCATCGAAACCGAGGAGGGATGGCTCCTGATCTACCACGGCGTGCTGAATACCTGCAACGGTTTTGTCTACCGCATGGGTGTGGCCCTGCTGGACAAGGACGAGCCCTGGAAGGTGAAGGAGAGAAGCCGTTTCTACATTTTCGGACCGGAAGAGATCTACGAGCTGGCCGGCGATGTTCCCGGCGTGACCTTCCCCTGCGCCACCCTCACGGATGCGGAGACGGGAAGAATTGCCATCTATTACGGCTGCGCTGACACGGTTACCGGGCTGGCCTTCACCACCGTGGATGAGCTGATGGACTATATGCGAAAGTATCCGCTGGACTGATTTTTTGCCTCGGATTTGTTACAAATTTGTTACAAATTGTTCTGTACATTTCTGTCATAACCTGATATAATGATCTCTTGAAGTATCTTCGGATACCATTTCAGGACACATATTTTTTATCGAGGTATATTGAATGAGTGGAAATATCTGGCTGATGTCCCAGGCCGGTACGATTGCAGTGATTTTACTTGTGGTACTGATTGTGGCTGCTGTGGTCTACCTGTATCTTGAGGAGAAGAAGCGCAAGGAAAGATCCAGACAGAGAGCTGAGGAACGCCGCAAGAGAAGAGAAGAAGCTCTGGCGAAAATGCGTCAGGAGGAAGAATCCGGCGAAGCCTTCCGAAAAGCCCTGGAGGAGCAGAAGGCCCAGAAGGACACAGACTCCCGTAAAAATGCCAAACAAAACGCTCTGGACACCCTGAGAAATGTCCGGGTCGAGGATGGCGATACCAACGTGTTCCAGACCGGCAGATACCGTTTTTCCACCGGCAAGGTCGGCAAGCTGGCTGATGAGGAAAAAGCAGCCAGGGCTGCTGAGGAAGCTCAGGCCGAAGCCAAGGCACCGGTGCAGGAGGTTCCTGCCGAAACCCGTGTGATGCCTGAAGTAGGGGCTGCCATCCGGAAAGAGGAAGCCAAGGCTGCCGCCGAGATGAAGCCTGCCGCTGAGCCCGCTGTGAAGGCTGCACCTGCCGCTAAAGCAGAGCCTGCTGCGAAGGCTGCACCCACCGCTAAAGCAGAGCCTGCTGCGAAGGCTGTGGCTGAAACGAAGGCTGTTGCTGAAGTTGAGCCTGCCAAAGAGCCGAAGAAGTTTGATTTCAGAAAATGGGCTTCCCAGCTGGATGAGGAAGTAGAGGTTGAAAAACCTGTATACACCCCTGTGGAAGAGGAACCCGCTGCCGTTCCCGAGGATGAACTGACCTTTGACGTTCAATCCGATGACTATGTCATGACTCCTGTGCTGCCTGAAGCAGTAGAAGAGGAGCCCGCGGCCGCAGTCATTCCCGAGGCAGAAGAACCCGCACAGGGACAGGTTTACGGGGTACTGGAAGAGGAGCCTGAAGAGGAGGAGATGGAAATCATCTCCACAGGCGCTGCTACAGCTGCAAAGGTTACAACAGCTGCAGTTGCTCCCACAACTAATGCTGCTGCCGCTGCAGGCGCTGCCGCATCCGTTAAGCCGGAAACCTATGCCGCCTCCAGCGCAGCTGTCAGAAATCCCCAGATCAGCGAGAAAGCCAGTGCCAAGGCCTTCAGTGTTCTGGAGACTGTCGAAGCTGATCATTCCGCGGCTGAAGAAGAATTTGATGATATCACCAAGGTTGCTCCCATCATCCGTGAGGAGCTGGATAAGAAAACCACTCCCGACATGATCACCATGCCGGAGATGAAGAGCGAAGACATTGCCCGCGCCAAAGCAGAGGCTGAAGCAGAAGCAAAAGCTGCCGCTGAGGCTGCTGCCCGTGCCCAGGCTAAAGCCGTCCGTGCTCAGGCTGAAGCTGCTGCCCGTGCCCAGGCCGAAGCTGCCGCTCGTGCCCAGGCTGAAGCTGCCGCTCGTGCTCAGGCCGAAGCTGCCCGCGCTGAGGCTGAAGCTGCCGCCCGCGCTGAGGCTGAAGCTGCTGCTCGTGCCCAGGCTGAGGCTGCTGCCCGTGCCCAGGCTGAGGCTGCTGCCCGCGCCCAGGCTGAAGCTGCCGCCCGTGCTGAGGCTGAAGCTGCTGCTCGTGCCCAGGCTGAGGCTGCTGCTCGTGCCCAGGCCGAAGCTGCTGCTCGTGCCCAGGCTGAAGCTGCTGCTCGTGCCCAGGCTGAAGCTGCCGCCCATGCGCAGGTGGCTGCCCCCAGTGTGGCTGCGCCTGCCGCACCCTTGCCGGAGACCATTGCTGAACCCGACTACGAAGACGAGGACGAAGACTACTACGATGAGCCGGAGTTCGATCCTAACGATCCGGAAACCATCCGTCTTCAGAAAATGGCCCTTCGCCGTGCCGAGCGTGAGCTTCGCATGAAGGAAAAGGAAAAATATGCCGCTGAGCTGGCTGGCATCGATGATCCCGAAACCGGCTACGACGAGGACGACGAAGACTTCGACGACGATTACGATGACGATGATGAGGGCTCTGAAGAGAAGGGCGGCGCCCTTCGTGTGGTGCTGTGGATCATTGCCGCGATTCTGTCTCTGTTCTGCGTCGGCGCCATCCTCTATCTGATGTTCGGAAACATGCTGACCGGAAACAGAGGTACCGAGAATACCGTACCTGCTGTGGCCGTGGAAGCCGAGGCAGAGGAGCTGCCGGATTACGGCCTTTACCTGCCGGACAATCTGTAAGTTAAAAATTCAAAGGACTGCAGCAATACAGTCCATCAAAGAAAAACCTGATAAACAATCAGCGGGATGCCGCCGATGCTTATCAGGTTTTTTTATAGAAGTGAACGGCTGATTCCAGCGGAGTGATCCTTTGTTTGGCTTAATTACCCTATGCCACAAGTGCTTTCTGTAACTGTCAAGGCCGCAGCCGCTTTGCGGTGCATTCGCATTGCTTCGCGTTGCGAATGCAGCCTTGACAGACAGAAGCCTTGTGGCATTTTATGATTAAGCCAAACAAAGGATCTCAGGGTTCTATATTCAGAACCTTAGACAATGTGTGACTATTCTAATCCCTTTCTAATTCTGGGCAGGGTGGTTACCATCCCTCTTGAGGGGGCCGTTTTGAACTATTCTTCGGGAAAACTGTGTATTCAGCATAACTGCCGTAGGTACTAGATGGTGTTCTTCGGGAATGAGGGATCTTGGCACTACTACCGTAGATTTCGGGCCAAAATCCCTTAAATTCTTCGGAAATCGAAGATTTTGGCACCACTGCCGCAAAAATGCGGTAGCCGTGCTAAAAAGGCCAAATCCCGAAGAATGGTGGGCGGACATGGAGGAATGACACGGTAGATGTGGAAAAAAGTGCGGATCCCGAAGAGTGGAGGTCCGGTTATGCGGTAGATGTGGAAAAAAGTGCGGATCCAGAAGAGTGGAGGTCCGGTTATGCGGTAGATGTGGAAAAAAGTTCGAATCCCGAAGAGTCGGGGGCCAGTAATGCGGTAGATGTGGAAAAAAGTGCGGATCCCGAAGAATAGCGGCGGGAAGATGCGGTAGATGTGGAAAAAAGTTCAAATCCCGAAGAATGGCGGCCGGCAAGCCGGGAGAAAACAAAAAACCGAAGCCATCAGCTTCGGTTTTTTACCAGCAGGGGCAACAAGAGTCGAACTCGTATCTACGGTTTTGGAGACCGCTGCTCTACCATTGAACTATGCCCCTTCAGAACACTCGGATATTGTACATGATTTGAAAGATTTTGTCAAGTAAAAATCTTTTATTTGCGATTCAAGTATGGTAGAATATACGTTGAGTATTTTTCGATACCCGTTCGTACTATTTTACATCACCAGAGACATTAAGGAAAATCATATGGATAAAAGTGAAGTGATCAGGAAGATTGCCCGTGAGGATCTTCAGAGGATCACCCTCAGCTGTTCCAGGAAAGATCCTTCCAAAACCGAAGAAGAGCAGATCCGCAAGACCGTTATCCGGCCGGTGCTCATCCGGGATACGAAGCTTTTCCAGGCGGAGAGCTGGACAGCAAAACAGGCCTTCCACCGCAACATGAGCCTGGAGGAACTGGCGGTCTATTTGGAAGAACAGATGGAAAACCATTTCGCCGAGGCTAACATCACGCTGCCCGGTGAGCAGGTGCTGGTCAAGTTTTCGAAAAAAGGGAAAATCCTGTACAAGACAGTGAAAAGCGGCGCCGCTCCGAAAAATACCGCGGCAGCACCGGCCGCCCAGAACCGGGAGAAGCATTATCTCATCCGGGAAGGCGCTGTGATGCAGCCCCTGGTGGATCTGGGCGTCATGACGCCCCAGGGAAAGATCATTGCCTCCAGGTATGATAAATTCAAGCAGATCAACCGCTTCGTGGAGCTGGTCAGTGAAGGAATCGAGCCCGAGGTCGAAGCCATGAACATCATCGACTTCGGCTGCGGCAAATCTTATCTGACCTTCGTGCTCTATGACTTTCTCACCAGGGTCCGGAACATCCGGGTCCGGATGGTGGGTCTGGACCTGAAGGCGGATGTGATCAAGAAATGCAATCAGACCGCCCAGAAATACGGCTATGACAATCTTACCTTCCGGGTGGGGGATATCGCTTCCTATCAGCCGGAATTCGATGTGGATATGGTCATTACCTTGCACGCCTGCGATACCGCCACGGATCTGGCCCTTTTCCATGCCATCCGCTGGGATACGGACCGGATCTATTCCGTTCCCTGCTGTCAGCATGAGCTGAACCTGCAGATGAACCGTCAGAGCGCCGGCACCATCAGCGAGCATGGGCTGCTCAGAGAGCGATTCGCGGCCATCCTTACCGATGCCATCCGGGCTGATCTGCTGCGGGCCAGCGGCTACAGCGTGGATGTGATGGAGTTTGTGGACATGGAGCATTCCCCGAAAAACATTATGCTCCGGTGCCGGAAGATCCGATCCAGAAACACCGGCCGCCAGGCGGCCCTGAAGGCCCGTCAGAGGGTCGAAGAGGCCATGAATGAGTATCAGGTTTCCCCCATGCTTTACCGGCTGCTCTACGGGCAGGAATTCACCCTGAAGGAGGAACAGTCCCATGAATGAAATGTCCCCGATCCACCTGAGCATTGACGGGCGGAGCTTCGAAGATATTCCATCACTGGCCCGGTATTACCGTTCCTCTGAATTTGAAGACAAATATACCTACTACGGAAACGACCTGGGCAGCGTCTGCAGTTCCGACCACACCGTCTGGAAGCTCTGGTCTCCCGCTGCCGAAAAGGCGGAGCTGCTGCTCTACATGACCGGCAGCGCCGGAGAGGCTCCCCACTATATCCTGGGCCGTCCCTCCATCACAGGCACCGAGACTCCCTACAAGACCGTGCCCATGAAGCGAGGGGACAGGGGCGTTTTTGAGATTTCCCTGGACGGAGATTTTCACGGCATTTACTATACCTACCGTGTGCTGGTGGGCGGTGAATGGTGCGAAACCGCGGATCCCTACGCCAAAGCCGCGGGCGTCAATGGCCGCCGCTCCATGGCGGTCAATCTGAAACGCACCGACCCCGCAGGCTGGAACAATGACAGCTATGCCTATCAGGAAGACGGCACCGCTGCCGTGGTGTGGGAGGTCCATGTCAGGGATTTCTCCTACGCGCCGAACTCCGGCATGAAAAACAAAGGCAAGTTCCTGGCCTTCACGGAGAAGGGTACCTGCCTGGAGGAGAACGGAGTCACCAAACCTGCCTGTCCCACGGGCATTTCCTATCTGAAAAAGCTGGGCATCACCCATGTGCAGTTCCTCCCGCTGATGGATTACGCCACCGTGGACGAGTCCAAGCCGGACATGGAACAGTACAACTGGGGCTACGATCCCCTGAACTATATGGTGCCGGAAGGCAGCTACGCCACGGATCCCTTCCGGGGCGAGGTCCGGATCCGCGAAATGAAGCAGATGATCCAGGCCCTGCACCAGGCCGGCATCGGCGTGATTATGGATGTGGTATTCAACCACACCTACTACACGGAAGCCTCCTGGTTCCACAAGGTCATGCCTTATTACTATCACCGCACCCTGTCTGAAGGCATCATTGGCAATGCTTCCGGCTGCGGCAACGAAACCGCCTCCGAAAGAGCCATGTACCGCCTTTACATGCTGGATGCCATCCGGTATCTGGCTGAAGAGTATCATGTGGACGGCTTCCGCTTCGATCTGATGGGCATCCATGACGTGGATACCATGAATGAGATCCGGAATATGCTGGACCAGATGCCGGGCAAAAACTACCTTCTTTACGGCGAGCCCTGGGCTGCGCTGCCCGTGGCCATTCCCTACGAAGAAAAGCATCCCTATCATCCCGCGGACAAGCCCCACATGGACCTGCTGGATCCCCGGATCCGGGTCTTCGACGATGTAACCCGGGACCTCATCAAGGGCAGCGCCTTTGAAAAGCTTCAGATCGGCTATGCCAACGGCGCCGGATTTCTGGAGCACGACCTCACCAGGGGCATTCTGGGCCATCCGGAATGGACCAGCGAAGGCCGCGCCATGGGCATGTCCCAGTCTGTCACCTATGTGAGCAGCCACGACAATTACACCCTCTGGGACAAGCTCACCATGACCGCCTCCTACGACGGCTCCGGCTTTGATTCTCCCGAGCTGGTGCGCCTGGCCCTGAACAAGCTCTGCGCCGCTCTGGTGCTGACCTCCCAGGGGATGAGCTTCTTCCAGGCAGGAGAGGAGTTCGGCCGCAGCAAATACTGCGACGGCAACAGCTACTGCTCCGACAGTCACATCAATATGCTGGACTGGAGCCGCACCGTCACCTTCGCCGAGCTGATTGAATACTACAAAGGCCTCATCGCCATCCGCCGGAGCTTCAGCGGCTTTACCGACGAATCCGGAGCCGGAGGCAGATCCATCCGGTTTATCCGGCAGAGCGACCAGGTGGTGGCCTATACCATCGAAGGACAAAAGGACGGGGAACCCCGGCTGATGCTCCTGATCTTCAACGCCGGCGCCGAGGGCGTCAGCCTGGATCTTCAGGAACTCACTGACATGCCCCTCCCGGCCAAATGGAACGTGCTGGCGGGAGAAACCTATGCCGGAGTCAAGCCCCTCTATCAGGTGGAGGGATCCCGTTTTTATGTATACACCCGGGGCGTGCTCATCGCCGCTTCCGCAGGCAATATCGGCGGGGAAGAGAAGCCCCGCAATGATGAATAATTATTCATCCCGAAAATAAAGGAGAAAACACTATGATCTCTGCGAAAATGAAGTACCTGGCCGCCAACGGCTCCGCCATCCGGGCCATGTTTGAGGAAGGCAAGGAAATGGCCGCCAAATACGGCCGGGAGAACGTTTATGACTTCTCCCTGGGCAATCCCAACACCCCCGCCCCGGAGGTGATCCGGCAGACAGCCATCGAGCTGCTGCGGAATTCCGAGCCCACCTGGCTTCATGGCTACATGAGCAACGTGGGCTACGAGGATGTGCGGGACAGCCTGGCCAAAAGCCTGAACCACCGCTTCGGCACCGATTACACCAGAGCAAACCTCATTATGACCGTGGGCGCCGCCGGCGCCATGAATGTGGCCCTGAAGACCATTCTGGATCCCGGCGATGAGGTGGTCATGCAGGCTCCTTATTTCGGCGAATACAACAACTATATTTCGAACTTTGAAGGCGTGCCCGTGGTGGTGAAGCCCCAGGAGAAGGACTTTTCCCTGAACCTTGCCGGTATGGAGGAGGCCATCGGGCCCCGCACCAAGGCTGTCATTCTGAACAGCCCCAACAACCCCACCGGCGTCATCTATCCCGCCGAGGATCTGAAGGCCATGGCGGAGCTGCTAAACAGCAAGCAGAAGGAGTACGGCCACGCCATCTACCTGATTTCCGACGAGCCCTACCGTGAGATCGTCTTCGGCGGACACTCTGTGCCGTGGCTTCCGGATTTCTATGACAATACCTTTGTAGGCTACAGCTACAGCAAATCCCTGTCCCTGCCGGGCGAGCGCATCGGCTGGCTGCTGATCAGCCCCCGCATGGAAGGAGTGGAAGAGGTCATCGGAGCCGCTTCCGTAGCCAACCGTATCCTGGGCTTTGTCAACGCTCCCTCCCTGTTCCAGCAGGTGGTGGGACGCTGCGCCGACGAAGTATCCGACATGGGTGTTTATATCCGCAACAAGGAGCTTCTCTACAAGGAGCTGACCGCCTATGGCTATCAGATGGTGGAGCCCAAGGGAGCCTTCTACATGTTCCCCAAATGCCCCATCGCCGATGACAAGGCCTTCTGTCAGGCCGCCAAGAAATACCGGATTCTGATTGTCCCCGGCAGCACCTTCGCCGGCCCCGGCTATTTCCGTCTGGCCTTCTGCGTCTCGGAAAAGACGGTTCAGGATTCTCTGGAGGGCTTCAAGGCCCTGGCCCACGAGTTCGGCATGAACTGAGGAAAAACCGATGAAAATCGCGAAAATAGAGACCGGATCTATTCAGATTCCGCTGGTGACTCCCTTTAAAACCTCCCTGCGCACCGCCACCCACGTGGATGACATCCTGGTGCGGGTCACCGCCGATACCGGCGAGACGGGTTTCGGCGAAGCGCCGCCCACGGCGGTCATCACGGGAGACACCAAGGGCTCCATCCGGGCTGCCATTGAGGAGTTTATCGCTCCCTCACTGGTGGGCTATGACATCGAAGATCTGGACGGCATCATGGCCCGGCTGAGCAGCTGCATTCAGAAAAACACCTCCGCCAAGGCGGCGGTGGATATGGCCATCTACGACCTTTACGCCAAGAGACTGGGCCTGCCCCTGTACAAGGTGCTGGGCGGCCGCAGCAACACGGTGGAAACCGACATCACCATCAGCGTGGACACCACCAGCAAGATGGTATCCGACAGCCTGAAGGCGGTGAAGGACGGCTTCAACATCCTGAAGGTCAAGGTGGGCAAGGAGGGTCTTAAAGATGTGGAACGCATCGCGAAGATCCGGGAAGCCGTGGGTCCCGAGATTCAGATCCGGGTGGACGCGAACCAGGGCTGGAACGCCAAGGACGCGGTGAGAATCATCACCGCCCTGGAGGACCGGAACCTGGACATCGATCTGGTGGAGCAGCCGGTGCCGGCCCATGACCTTGCCGGTATGAAATATGTGACCGAACGGGTCTATACCCCCATCCTGGCGGATGAGAGCGTCTTCACTGCGGAGGATGCCATTACCATCATTCAGGAGAGGGCCGCGGACCTCATCAATATCAAGCTCATGAAGACCGGCGGCATTTACCAGGCGCTGAAGATCTGCAGCATCGCCGAGATTTACGGCGTGGAATGCATGATGGGCTGCATGCTGGAGAGCAAGATTGCCGTCAGCGCCGGCGCCCATCTGGCGGGAGCCAAGGGCATCATCACCAGGGCGGACCTGGATGGCCCGGGCCTGTGCAGCATCGACCCCTACGAGGGGGGACCGGAATACAACGCCGGCACCATACTATTGAACGAGACTCCGGGACTGGGCATTACCCATGTGCCGGGATTTGAAGATTAGGAGAAACCAAATGCAAAGGCATTCGCAGGGACTGATCAGCGCGGGCATCGCGCCCCTCTACGGCGGTCCGGAAAAGGGCGTGATCGTGGATGAGGGGCTCTACGGCATGGCCTGCCGCCTACTGCCGGAGGAGAAAAACGGCTATGTCCATATCGACATGGAATACGGCTACGAGGGCTATGTATCCCGGGAAGAGGTAATCCCCGGCACCTGGGAGGAGATTCTCCGGGAGGGTGAGAGCCTGGTGCGGGTCTGGAAGGGCCAGATCGACATTCAGGCGGAGCCCAAGGTAACCAGCGTCATGCTGATTTCCGTGCCCCGGGGCAGCGTTCTCGGCTGCCTTGGTCAGGAGGCCCAGAAGGATCTGCCTGCGGGCTGGACCGCGGTGCGGCTGGCGGACGGCCAGGTGGGCTATACCAAAACCGGCTTTCTGCGGCCCTATCTGCCCGTGTCCAGAGACATTCCCGCGGACGAGGAGGCCTTCCGAAAGGCTGTCACCGAGACCGCCCGGATGTATGAGGGCACAGCCTACCGCTGGGGCGGCAAGACCCCCCAGGGCATTGACTGCTCTGGCCTTTGCTCCATCGCCTATCTGTTAAACGGCGTCATCATTTACCGGGATGCCGCCATCAAGCCCGGATTCCCCCTGAAGGAAATTTCCAGGGAGCAGATGAAGCCGGGCGATCTGCTGTTTTTCCCCGGCCACGTGGCCATGTATCTGGGGGGAGAGCGGCAGATGTACATTCACAGCACCGCCAAGGCGGGCAGCGACGGCGTCGATTACAACAGCCTGTGTCCCGGGGACCCACTGTTCCGGAAGGACCTGGCGGAAGGGATCACAGGCATCGCTTCGCTTTTTGCCTGATGGGAGAACAACATGGAACCATTGAAGGTTAAGCTCCAGGTCTTTGAGGGACCGCTGGATCTTTTGCTTCATCTGATAGAAAAAAACAAGCTGGATATCTACGATATCCCCATTCTGGAGATTACCCGGCAGTATCTGGAGTATCTCCGGTCCTGGAACGAAATGAACCTGGAAGTGGCCAGCGAGTTCATCGTCATGGCCGCCACCCTGATTAATATCAAGGCCAAGCGCCTGCTGCCCGCGGCCGAGAAGCAGGAAGAGGATCAGGAGGACGAGGAAGCCGAGCTGATCCGCCGCCTGATTTTGTACAAGCAGTACAAGGAGGCCGCCGGAGGCATCCGGAAGATGCTGGATCCCTCCCGGGAGAACATTTTTGAGAGAAATCCTGAAACCATCCAGGGAAAGAAGCCCATCCCCGAGGCCGAAGAGCTGATGGAGGGCATCAGCCTGGACATGCTCTATGACATGTTCAAGCGCCTGGAGCACAGCGCCCGGGATATCATCGATCCCATCCGTTCCGGCTTCAACTCCGTCAAACGGGATACCTATACCGTGGCGGAGAAAATCGAGCACCTGCAGAAGAGCCTGGAGCTCTTTGAGGAGGTCAGCTTCTACCGGCTCCGCAGTGAGAGCCACTCCAAAGAGGAAACCATCACCTACTTTATGGCCATGCTGGAGCTCTCCCGCATGAACCAGGTGGTGCTCACCCAGTCCACCCTTTTCGGCGATATTATCGCCACCAGAAAACCACAGGAAGAGGAGGCGAAGGCATGATCAGACGTTGCCCCGCAAAGGAATTAAAAACCCTGGAGGCGCTGCTGTTTGCGTCCGGGGAGTCCGTGAGCCTTCGGGAAATGGCCAAGGTGCTGCCCCTGGATGAGAAAACCCTGGACCGGCTGGCCCGGCAGCTTCGCTCCATCTATGAAAAGAAGGAAAGCGGCATGCAGCTGGAGCATTTCGAGAACCGGTGGCAGATGAGCACCCGGCCACTGTACTATGAACCCATCTCCATCCTGTATCAGAGCAAATCCAAAATCAAGCTGACGGACACCCAGCTGGAGGCTTTGGCCATCATCGTCTACAAGCAGCCGGTGACCCGTCAGGAGGTCAGCGATATCCGCGGCGTCGCCAGCGACAACGTCATCGGCCGTCTCATTCAGCTGGGACTGGTGGAGGAGGCGGGCCGCATGAAGGCCCCCGGCCGTCCCATTCTTTTAAAGACCACCGACCGGTTCCTGCGCTGCTTCGGCCTGGAAAGCGTTAAACAGCTGCCCCATCTGCCGAAGCCGGAGGAAGTATCCGAGAAGCTGGAAGAGATAGCTGAAAAGCCGGAAGAGAACCCCGCGAATCAGGAAGAAATATCCTTGAAGGAAGAAGAGTAACGATGGAAGAAAGACTGCAGAAATATCTGGCGCGCTGCGGCATCGGATCCCGCAGAAAATGCGAAGAATATATCGCCCAGGGCCTGGTGGCCGTGGACGGCGAAGTCATCACCGAGCTGGGATATAAGATCGATTCCGGCAAGGTCACTGTCACCTTCCGGGGCCGGGAGGTAAAGGCGGAGGATCAGGTGCTGACCACCGTCATGCTGAACAAGCCCGCGGGCTATGTCACCACCAGCCACGACCAGTTCGGAAGGCCCCATGTGACCCAGCTGGTGAACCTGCCCGGCGTACGTCTGTACCCCGTGGGACGGCTGGATTATCAGACCACGGGACTGCTGCTTCTGACCAACGACGGAGATCTCACCTACCGGCTCACCCATCCGGGCCATCGGGTGCCCAAAGTGTACCAGGCCCTGATTGCCGGAGAGATCACCTCCGAGGAAATCCGCAAGCTGGAAAAGGGCGTGGTGCTGGAGGACGGGTTCAGAACCAGTCCCGCCGAGGTGCGCCTCGTCTCCATGAAAAGCGGCAACAGCAAAATAGAAATCACCATATATGAAGGCAAAAACCACCAGGTGCGCCGCATGGCCAAGGCCGTGGGCCATCCCGTGCTTCGCCTGAAGCGCATCCAGGAGGGCGGCCTTCGCCTGGGCACCCTCAAGGAGGGTGAATACCGGGTCCTTTCTGAAAAGGAAATCCGCGACCTCAAAAGAGAAGCGGGCGGTTATGTCCGTAATGAGAGGTAAAAAATCATGAAAAAGATCCATGACGATGTATTTGTTCGGATCCATGATCAGTATCAGCACCTCAGCAAGGGCCAGAAGCGGCTGGCGGATTATATCTGCGAGCATTACGACAAAGCGGTCTATATGACGGCGGCAAAGATGGGTCAGACGGTGGGGGTTTCGGAGTCCACCGTGGTTCGTTTTGCCAGCGAGCTGGGCTACGACGGCTATCCGGGCATGCAAAGGGCCCTGGAAGAGGTCATGCGGGTCCGGCTGACGGCCCTGCAGCGGATGGAGACCAGCCGGGAGCGGATGGACGGTGACCATGTGATGAGCAAGGTCATCCAGTCTGACATCGCCAACATCAAGGAAACCCTGGAGATGCTGGACGAAAAGGAGTTCCAGAAGGCGGTGGACGCCATTCTGAAGGCCCGCACCGTGTACATTCTGGGCGTGCGAAGCTCCGAGCCCCTGGCCAGCTTCCTCTTCTACTATCTCAATCTTTTCTTCGACAATGTGCGCATCGTCAATACCAACAGTATCTCCGAGACCTTCGAGCGGCTCATGAAGATCAGCCCCGAGGATGTGATGATCGGCATCAGCTTCCCGCGGTACTCCAAGCGGACCGTCAAGGCTATGGAATTTGCCCGGTCCCGAGGTGCGGAGGTCATTGCCATCACCGACAGCGAGCAGTCGCCCATCGCCTCCAGCGCCACCTGTGTGCTGAAGGCCCAGAGCCACACCATCTCCTTCGTGGACTCCATCGTGGGTCCCATGAGCCTGGTGAACGCGCTGATTGCGGCCCTGTCCATGAAGCGGCAGAGCCAGGTGGAGCAGTCCCTGGCGGATCTTGAAAACATCTGGAAGGAATACGATGTCTACGAGAGCCTGGGCGAGGAAGACGACACCTACGGAAGGATTTTATCGTGAAAGAACTGATCGTCATCGGAGCGGGCGCCGCCGGCATGATGGCCGCCGCTGCCGCCTCCGCGGCGGGCGTCGACACCACCCTGCTGGAGAAAAACGCCAAGGTGGGCCGGAAAATCGGCATCACCGGCAAGGGGCGCTGCAACCTGACCAACAACTGCGATTCCAAGACATATATTGAAAATGTGGTAACCAATCCCCGGTTTATGTATTCCGCCATCCGGGGCCTCTCTCCCCAGGACATGATGGCTCTGGTGGAAGCGGAGGGCACCCCCGTGAAGACGGAGCGGGGCGGCCGGGTTTTCCCCGTGTCCGACAGGGCCTTTGATGTGATTGATGCCCTGCTGCGCCATGTGAAACGAAGTGGAGCGAAGATTCTCTGCGATACCCCGGTGAAGGAAGTGCTGGCAAAGAACGGCTATTTCGAGGTGGTGACAGAACAGGGGGGCCTGGAGGCCCGGGCGGTAATCATCGCCACGGGAGGTCTGAGTTATCCCACCACCGGATCCACCGGCGACGGCCACCGCATGGCCAAGGCCCTGGAGCTGTCCGTCATCGAGCCCCGGCCGGCCCTCATTCCCCTCACCTCTGGGGAGAAGTTCTGCCGGGATCTGATGGGCCTGTCCCTCAAAAACGTCCGGGCCACCCTGACTGTCTCCGGCGAGGAGGTTTACTCCGACTTCGGAGAAATGCTCTTCACCCACTTCGGCGTCAGCGGCCCCATTGTGCTGTCGGCCTCCAGCTATCTTCAGAGCTGGCTGCGCCGGAAGAAGAAAAGCCTGCCCGATGCCGGCGCGGTGCTGCACATCGACCTGAAGGCGTCCCTTTCGGAAGAGGTGCTGGACCAGCGGCTCCTTCGGGACCTTGCGAAGTACAGCAGCCGGGATTTTCAGAACGCCCTGGCGGATCTGCTGCCCCGGCGGCTGATTCCCGTGGTGGTAAAAAAGACCGGTGTCAACCCCTTCAAGAAGGCCGGCGAGATCAGCCGGGAGGAGCGAAGAGCCCTGCTGCAGACCCTCAAGGATTTCCAGGTGCCCATCAGCGGGACGAGACCCCTGGAGGAAGCCATTATCACCGCTGGCGGCGTGGATGTGAAGGAAATCGTGCCCGGCACCATGATGGTCAAGAAATACCCCGGCCTGTTTATGGCGGGAGAACTGTTAGATGTGGACGCCCTCACCGGAGGCTTTAATCTCCAGTCGGCCTTTGCCATGGGCAAGGCGGCGGGAGAGGGCGCCGCGGCCTATCTGCAGAACTGATTAAATAAATGAATAAATATTCATAAGAGGAATAACAAATGCTGAATGTTGCGATTGACGGTCCCGGCGGAGCGGGAAAAAGCACAGTGGCCAAGCTGTGCGCGGTAAAGAAGGGTCTGCACTATGTGGATTCCGGCGCTCTGTATAGAGCCATCGGCTACTGTCTGGACGGACAGGGCGTGAACATTGAAGACGCTGCTGCTGTGGCGGCGGGGCTGGATGAGCTGTCCCTGCGGATTTTCTATGCGGAAGACGGCCAGCATGTGGAGGTCAACGGCACCGATGTTTCTCCCTTTATCCGCACCGTGGAGGTGGGAGCCATGGCCAGCAAGGTGTCTGTCCATGGCCCCGTCAGAGACAAGGTGAACGCCATCATCCGTCAGACTGCGGAGAATTATCCTGTGATCATGGACGGAAGGGATATCGGCACCGTGGTGCTGCCCGATGCGCCTCTGAAGATCTACATCACCGCCTCCAGCGAGGAGCGGGCCAGAAGACGCCTGCTGGAGCTGGAGAAGGCGGGAAAACCCCACGGAACCCTGGAGGATGTGCAGCGGGAGATCGAAGAAAGAGACTACCGCGACATGCACCGGGAGATCGCTCCCTTAAAACAGGCTGAGGATGCAATTCTGTTGGATACCACCCATCTTTCTCTGGACGAGGTGGTGGAGAAGGTCTGCATCATGATTGACGAGGTTAACAAGTGAAGGTTTATCTTGCTTCCACCGCTGGTTTCTGCTACGGGGTCAGAAACGCCATCCGCATAGCGGAGGAGAACGCCCCGGCGCTGACCTTCGGTCCGCTGATTCACAACGTCCACGTGATTCACGACCTGGAGCAGAAGGGCATCTTTTCCTGCGAGGATCCCGAACAGATCAGTCCCGGCCAGACCGTGGTGATCCGGGCCCATGGGGTGGGTCCCCAGGTCTATGAGGATCTGGAGAGCCGCAAGGCCCGTCTGGTTGATGCCACCTGCCCCTTTGTGAAGAAAATTCACGAGCTGGTGCAGGAAACCCGGGAAAGCGGGGAGCAGGTCATCATCCTGGGAGACCCCGCCCACCCGGAGGTAAAGGGCATCGCGGGATGGTGTCCGAGAGAGCCTCTGATCTATGGTTCCCTCGGGGAAATCCTCCAAAATCCCCCTCCAAAAGACCAAAAATACTTTGTTGTGGAGCAAACCACATTTGATCAAACAATTTTTTCAAAAATTCTTGTCTTTTTTGAAAAAATGGAGTATAATCTGAGAGTGCGTCGTACAATATGCACTTCGACCATGAAACATCAGCAGGAAGCGATGAAACTTGCCAGCATGTGTGATGCTATGCTGGTGATCGGCGGGAAACACAGTTCCAACACCCGCAAATTATATGATCTTTGCCGTTCCCGGTGCTCTTTGACCTATTTGATCGAAAGCGCAGCTGAGTTAATTGGAATCAGGTTCGGACTAGATGTTTTGACTGTAGGAATCACAGCCGGAGCCTCAACGCCGGATTATATTATTCAGGAGGTAGTTCGTAAGATGAGCGAAAACAATGTTTTCGAAGAAATGCTCAATGAAAGCTTTCAGGAGGTTCATTCCGGCTACGTGGTTCAGGGCACGGTTGTTCAGGTAACGGACACAGAGATCGTATTCAACATCGGTTACAAGTGTGATGGCACCATGACCAAGGCTGAGTTTGGCGGAACTGACGCTCCTCTGACTGAGCAGGTTCATGTCGGTGACCAGATGGAAGT
This sequence comes from uncultured Eubacteriales bacterium, assembly GCA_902783575.1. Classification (GTDB taxonomy): domain Bacteria; phylum Bacillota; class Clostridia; order Lachnospirales; family Bianqueaceae; genus RUG760. Next base: position 9,895 of record CACZRP010000081.1, on the reverse strand, counting down.
CAAGGTCATCAAAGTCGGTGACTCCGATGTCACCCTTTCCCGCAAGAGAGTGATCCAGGACAAGGCCTATCAGGAACTGGAAGAGGCCATGGAGAACAAGACCATTCTCTCCGGTAAAATCGTGGAAGCCCTCGAGAACGGCATCATTATCCAGTATGGTGAGAGCCGCGTATTCGTTCCCGCTTCCCTGGCAGATCCCCGTCGTGTGGATCTGAAGACTCTGGTCGGCAAGGACGCGGATTTCCGCATTATCCGTCTGCAGCGCAAGAGAGGCCGCATCATGGGCGACCGCCGCAGCGTTGTCAACGAGCAGAGAGCAGCCCTGCGCGCTGAAACCGTGCAGAAGCTGGTTCCCGGTGCCAGATTGACCGGTACCGTCAAGAACATCACCAATTACTGCGCATTCATCGACCTGGGCGGCATCGACGGTATGCTTCACATCACCGAGATGGGCTGGAGCGCTGTCCGCAATCCCAACCGCTACGTCAAGGAAGGCCAGACCATCGAGGTCGAGGTTAAATCCTACGATCCCGAAACCGGCCGCATCTCCCTGACCACCAAGTTCCCGGAGACCAACCCCTGGAACGGCGCAGAAGAGAAATACGCCGTTGGCAATATCGTTACCGGTAAGGTTGTCCGTTTCGCAGACTTCGGCGCTTTCGTCGAGCTGGAGAAGGGCATCGATGCTCTGGTACATATTTCCCATCTGTCCAACAAGTTTGTCAAACATCCTTCCGAGGTTCTGAACATCGGCGACACCATCGAAGCCAAGGTTATCGACTTCAACGCCGAGAACAAGAGAATTTCCCTGTCCCTGCGTGACCTTCCCTCCGCTGAAGAGGAAGTCGCCTACGAGGAAATTCCTGTCGAGGAAGGCGAATACGTTGATGAGGTCGTTTACGAAGAGATCCCCGTAGAAGAGGGCGAGTACTCTGAGGACGAGATCATCGACGAGTCCGTGGCAGCGACTGAAGAGCAGTAAACTGCCGGATCCAACACTGATTATCAGAACTGGGCTGCCTGGCTGGCTAAAGGCTTAAGGCAGCCCTTGTTTTTTGAAGGAAGGGCGCAAAGCTGCGCTGGTTCCTGTTTACGCTGAAAAGCGCAAGTCTCGGCTTTGGAAAAAAATCATGCGAGTCATTAAAACCCCTTATCCCCTCACTGCTGCCGATCGTGAGCAGATCCTGGAAGCCTGCCGGACCCTCTGCCCGGAGGCGGATCCTGGAGAAATCTGTTTTCTGGATATCGAAACCACCGGCTTCTCCAGAACCTACAGCAGCATCTACCTGATGGGCTATGCTGTCCTGCAGGATGCTGACCATCTCACCACGGTCCAGTTCCTGGCCTCCGATCTGAAGGACGAGGCCGCTGTGCTGGAGCAGTCTCTCGAATCCCTGATGCAGTACCGCTATGTAGTGACCTACAACGGAGATATGTTTGACCTTCCCTTTATTCGTGAACGGGCCATGAGGCTTCATGTTCTCAGTCCCGAAATCTCCGCCTGGTTCTCATCCATGATATCTTTGGACCTGATGCGCCGCTACAAGAAATACCAGAGCTTCTTCCACTGGCCCAACATGAAGCTGAAAAGCGTCGAGGCCTGCCTGGGCGCCGTTCGCGAGGATCCCTTCTCCGGCGGCGAGCTCATCGAGGTCTTCGATGAATATTCCCAGTGCCCCGACGAGCGGCTGGAGAAAACCCTGCTGCTTCACAACTACGAAGATATTGTTAATCTCCTTTCCCTGCTGAAAGTGGAAAGACTCATCGGCCAGCTGCGATGCGGCCGGCCTCTGGAAATCCGTCTGCAGGAAAACACCCTGCAGATTCTCTGGGACAGAGCCCTGAGCCTGTCTCTGGAAACGGAAGTTCCCATCTATCACGCGAAAAAGAAAGATCCGCTCCCACCTCAGCTGAAGCTGACACTGGAAGCCGGCGCCTGCCTGTTCTCTCTGGAACTGCCCGCGGCCGGCAGCAGCGGACTGAAATATTACCTTCCTCACCCTGAAGATTACTACTATCTGCCGGAAACCCAGGAAATCGTTCACCGCTCCCTGGCCGACGGCATTCCGGCCTCCGGCCGTAAAAAAGCCAAAGCCGAGCAGTGCTTTCTGCCGGCGCCCGCCGGCGACTACCTGGCCTGCCCGGGATATACAGCTGCCAATCTGAAGGCCTATCATCGCGATCCTAAAGATCCTGCTGCCTTTTACCGCCTGGAAGACTTCGCTTCCTGGCTGACCGCCGCCGAAGCAGAAGAAGTTTCAGCCGCCATCACATCCTGGCTGGAGCAGATCTTGTCCTGAGGTCCGAACTACCCCACAAATAACACCAGAACCATCCAGGAGGAATACCTTGAACATATCTGATACAGTTAAGACCCTCAATCCCCGTCCCGCCTATCAAGGCGAAGGGCAGGAGGAAGCCGAAAGACAGCGCGGCCTCATAGAAAAGCTGAAAAGCTACCCTAAAAAGCCCAAAACCTTCTATCTTTCCACCATGGGCTGCCAGATGAATGCCCGGGACTCCGAAAAGCTGAAAGGTATTCTCCACGAGATCGGCGCCGAAGAGACCACCGAGGATCAGGCGGATCTGGTGATCTACAACACCTGCTGTGTCCGTGAAAATGCCGAGCAGAAGGTATATGGACGGCTGGGCTATCTGAAGGGCATCAAGCGCAAGCACCCCGGCATGAAGATTGTCCTCTGCGGCTGCATGATGCAGGAGGATGCTGTCATTGAAAAGCTGAAAAAATCCTACCCGGAAGTGGATCTGATCTTCGGTACCTACAACATCTACAAATTCCCCGAGCTGCTGCTCACCATGCTGGAAACCAATGACACCATCATCGATATCTGGAAAGAGCAGCAGGACATCGTGGAGGATCTGCCCTCCATCCGCAAATATCCCTTCAAGGCTTCAGTCAACATCATGTATGGCTGCGACAATTTCTGTACCTACTGCATCGTTCCCTATGTCCGGGGCCGGGAGAGAAGCCGCAAGCCCGAAAACATCATTGCCGAAATCGAAAGCCTTGTACAGAGCGGCGTGAGAGAGATTCAGCTCCTGGGCCAGAATGTCAACTCCTACGGCAAAGGCCTGGAGGAGCCCATCACCTTCGCCCAGCTGCTGGAACGAGTCTGCCGGATCGAAGGTTTGGAGCGGGTGCGATTCATGACCTCCCATCCCAAAGACCTCTCCGACGAGCTCATCGCAGCCATGGGAAAACTGGACAAGGTTTGTCCTCATTTCCATCTGCCTCTGCAGAGCGGCAGCGACCGTCTGCTGAAGGCCATGAACCGCCACTATGATCAGGCCAGATACCTGGACATTGTCCGCAAACTTAGAGAAACCGTGCCTGAAATCTCCATCACCACCGACATTATCGTGGGCTTTCCCGGCGAGACCCGGGAGGACTTCCTGGAGACCCTGAAGGTGGTCCGCGAGTCCCGCTTCGACGGCGGCTTCACTTTCATTTATTCGCCCCGCATCGGAACTCCCGCCGCCCGCATGGAGCAGGTGGACCCCGAAGAATCCAAGGTCAACTTCGCCGAGCTCCTGAAAGTCATGGAGGAGATTGCCGAGGAAAACAACGCCCGCTGGCTGGGCCGCACCGTGGAGGTGCTGGCGGAGGAGAAGAGCAAAAACGACTCCGGCATGATCACCGGCCGCACGCCCCAGAATATCCTGGTGCACTTCACTGCCGGAGATCGCTGGATCGGGCAGATGGCCCAGGTCCGCATCAAGGAGACGACGCCCTTCTACCTGATCGGCGAATTAGCCTGATCAACCAACAAAATTCAGACATTACGGCCGGCCTTCCGGCCTTACAATATGCTATCGGAGGTACCAATGAGTACTAAACTGACTCCCATGATGGAGCAATACCGGGCAGTGAAAAAGGAGAATCCTGACTGCCTTCTGTTCTTCCGTCTGGGTGACTTTTATGAAATGTTCTTCGAGGATGCCGTCACCACCTCCAAGGAGCTGGAACTGACCCTCACGGGCCGCAGCTGCGGCGAAAATGAAAAGGCCCCCATGTGCGGCGTTCCTTATCATGCGGCCGAGACCTATATCCAGCGGCTGGTGCAGAAGGGCTACAAGGTCGCCATCTGCGAACAGATGGAAGACCCGAGGCTGGCCAAGGGCCTGGTGAAGCGGGAGATTACCCGCATTGTCACTCCCGGCACCACCATGAACGAGAACCTTCCCGGAGACAATAACAACTATATCCTTTCCATCAACCGGGTGGAGGATGCCATCGGCCTCGCCGTCTGCGACATCACCACCGGCGAATTCCTTGTCACGGAATTCGAAGAGGAAGAAAAACTCCTGGATGAGATTGCCAAATTCAAGCCCAGCGAAATCCTGGTCAATCAGGATATCTCGGATATGATGAATATCGACCTGGCCAAGGTCAGCGAGCAGATGGGCATTTTCCTGGACTATTTTCCTGCCTATCATTACCAGTACCTGCGGTGCAAGGAAACCGTGCTGCGGCAGTTCCATGTGCTGCAGCTGGAGGGCCTGGGCCTCGAAAACGCGGAGCTGGGCGTCACCGCTGCCGGCTCTCTGCTGGAGTATCTGACGGACACCCAGAAACGGCAGCTGACCCACATCAACCAGCTGCGCACCTATTCCGTTCAGGACTATATGCTGCTGGATATGTCCACCCGCCGCAACCTGGAGCTCACGGAAACTCTGCGCGATAAAAGCTACAAAGGCTCCCTGCTGTGGGTGCTGGATCATACCCAGACCGCCATGGGCGGCCGCCGGCTCAGAAAATGGCTGGAGCAGCCCCTGATCCGCAAGGAAAGCATTGATCTGCGGCTGGGCTGCGTGGAAGCCCTGGTGGACGATCCCATGCTCAGCGCCGAGCTGAAGGAAATGCTCAGCGGCATCTACGATATGGAGCGTCTCATGGGCCGCATCAGCTACGGCTCCGCCAACGCCCGGGACATGGTGGCTCTTCGGGAGTCCCTCAAAGCCCTGCCTTCTATTCGGATTCTCCTGCAGGATCTTCAGCCTGAGGGCTACCGCAGTATTGAAAAGGAGCTGGATCCCCTGGAGGACATCGCCGATCTGCTGGAGAGAGCCATCAACGATGAGCCTCCCGTGTCTGTCCGGGAGGGCGGCATCATCAAGGCCGGCTACAACGAGCAGGTGGACCGCTTTCGCAGCGCCGCCACCGACGGCAAGCAGTGGCTGGCGAACCTGGAAGCCAAAGAAAAGGAAAACACCGGCATCAAGACCCTGAAGGTCGGATACAACCGCGTGTTTGGTTACTATATCGAAGTCAGCAAGGGCCAGCTGGGCGCTGTGCCCGATCGCTTCATCCGCAAGCAGACTCTGGTCAACGGCGAGCGCTTCATCACTGAAGAGCTAAAGGAAATCGAGGATACCCTGCTAGGCGCCAAGGAGAAGGGCGAAGCCCTGGAATACGATCTCTTCTGCGAGGTGCGGGAGGCGGTCTCCCAAGCCATGTTCCGCATCCAGCAGAGCGCCGATGCCGTGGCCGATCTGGACGCCATCCGTTCTCTGGCGGACACGGCCTACCGCTATGGCTATGTCAAGCCCGAGATCCTGCCCCCCGGCGGGCCCATCGATATCCGGGACGGCCGCCATCCCGTGGTAGAGCAGATGCTGCCGGAAAACAGCTTCATCGCCAACGATACCCTGATGGATCAGGAAGACGAGCGGATTGCCATTATCACTGGTCCCAACATGGCCGGTAAATCCACCTACATGCGTCAGGTGGCTGCCATCTGCCTGATGGCGCAGATCGGCTCCTATGTTCCCGCTGCCTCCGCCAGAATCTCCATCGCGGACCGTATCTTCACCCGTGTCGGCGCCTCCGATGATCTGGCCCGGGGCCAGTCCACCTTCATGGTGGAGATGAGCGAGGTTTCCAATATTCTTCGTCACGCCACCAGGAACAGCCTGCTGATTCTGGATGAGATCGGAAGAGGTACTTCCACCTTTGACGGCCTTTCCATCGCCTGGGCCGTGGTGGAGTACATCAGCGACCCGAAGGTCATCGGCGCCAAGACCCTTTTTGCTACGCATTATCACGAGCTCACTCAGCTGGAAGGCCAGCTGAAGGGCGTTAAAAATTACTGTGTCACCATCAAGGAAAACGGCGATAGCGTGGTTTTCCTCCACAAGATTCAGCGGGGCTCCGGCGACCAGAGCTATGGTATCGAAGTCGCCAAGCTGGCAGGCCTGCCTCATTGGGTTCTCGATCGGGCCCACTCCATCCTCGCCGAGCTTCTCGGCCGGGATGTGGTCAAGAAGGCCTCGGAGATCAAGGTAGTTCAGTCCGTCGATCCCATGCAGGAAAACCTTTTCGACTCCGTATCCGAAGCTTCCCCAGCCGCCGACGGCAGCCGCCAGGTGGTGGAGGAGCTGAAAAACCTGGATGTCAACCGCCTGACTCCCCTCGAAGCCATGCAGCTCATCTACGACTGGCAGCAGAAGCTGACGCAGTAAGGACAGAAGCTCATCTCCAGCCCCCGCACACACATAAAGCCCTCAGAAAGGAACCATCATGCCGCAAATCAGATTGCTGGATCAGGCCACGGTGAACAAAATCGCCGCAGGCGAAGTAGTGGAAAGACCGGCCTCCATCGTCAAGGAAATGGTGGAGAATGCCATCGATGCCGGCGCCAACAAAATCACAGTAGAAATCCGTGACGGAGGCATCGGACTGATCCGCATCACTGACAATGGCTGCGGCATCGAATCCGAGCAGATCCGCACAGCCTTTCTGCGCCACAGCACCAGCAAAATCCGCAAGGTCGAAGATCTTTTATCATCCACCTCTTTAGGTTTCCGCGGAGAGGCGCTGGCCAGCATCGCGGCAGTCGCCCGGGTAGAAATGATCACCCGGCCTGCCACCCAGTACACCGGCACCCGATTTGTCATTGAAGGCGGCGTGGAGCAGCTCTCCGAAGAAATCGCCTGCCCCGTGGGCACCACAATCCGCGTGGAGAATCTGTTCTTCAACACCCCTGCCCGTAAAAAGTTCCTCAAAAAGCCGGCCGCCGAAGCCGCAGCCATCACCGACCTCATCCAGAAAATGGCCATGGGTCATCCCGAGGTGGCTTTCCGCTATCTCAACGGAAAGAAAGAACCTTCCCTGCTGACTCCCGGCACCGGCAGCCTGAAAAATGACATCTTCGCCGTTTACGGCAAAGACATCGTGGATAAACTGATCCCCGTCCAGGGCAAAATCCCCCTGAGCGACAGCAGCTTCATGGAAATCACCGGCTTCATCAGCCGGCCCCAGCTCACCCGCGCCAACCGCAGCTACGAAAACTTCTTTATTAATGGAAGATACATCCGCAGCAGTCTTCTGGAGAAGGGCATCGACGAGGCCTACAAGGACTACATCGTCCCCGGCACCTTCCCGGCGGTGGTGCTGCACCTGTCCATGGATCCATCCACCCTGGATGTCAACGTTCACCCCACAAAAATGGAGGTCCGCTTCTTCCAGGAAGACAGAACCCGCTTCGGCCTTTACCAGGTCATCAGCGAGGCGCTGCGCCAGCAGGATCTGGTTAGCCGGGTAGGCGACTTCTACCGGCCCAGCCAGAAACCTACTATCAATCAGACGCCGGCCCAGGCAGCTCAGCCCCATCAGCCGGACGGCGCCGCCTCGGGCATTTCGTTTACTGCATCTGCCTCAAATCCGGCTTCCGATGCATCACAAGGTGCGCCTGTCCGTAAGCTCGTCTTCACCCAGGAACTGACTCCCGTAGAGAAGACCATCCAATCTGTCCTTCCGGCTGACAAGAGATATCAGGCTCCCGTTTTCGCGGGTCGGGCACCCAGAGGCGCAGTCAAAGCCAACGATCTGGAAGTGGTCTGGCCTGCAAAGAAGTCCCAGGATCGTCCGATTCTGGCGGAAGAAACAGCAGAGCCCCTGCCCATAAGCCCGGCCGAACCCGCTGCACCCGTAGCCGAGCAGCATGAAATCAAACTCTATCAGGAAGAATTCCCGAACCCGGTTCCCACCGGCGACCAGATCGAAATCATCACCAAAACCCAGACCCCCGAACCCAGAAAGCTCCGGATCGTCGGCCAGATCTTCCGCACCTACTGGATCGCGGAGGAAAAGGATGTCTTCTATATCGTAGACCAGCATGCCGCCCACGAGCGGGTGCTCTACGACCAGTACCGCGCCATGCTGAATCAGGACCACATGGATACCCAGGAGCTCATGGAGCCGGTGGTCGTTACCGTCAACGCCAAAGCGGTAGCGGACCTCGACCGCTACCAGCCGGTGCTGAAAAAGCTGGGCTATATCGTGGAATCCTTCGGTGACGATGCTGTCATCGTCCGGGGCGTTCCCTTCCTCTTTGGAAAAGCCCTGCCCGCGGAAGATATGGCCCGCCTCATGGATATGCTTTTCGAGGGCCAGGTGGACACCGCCAGGGACCTTTTGATCGATAAAATCGCCACCATGTCCTGTAAGGCCGCGGTCAAAGGCAACGACGCCCTGTCCTTCGCCGAGGCTCAGAGCCTCCTGGATCAGCTCTTTGCGTCCGCCAATCCCTACAACTGCCCCCACGGCCGCCCCACGCTGATCTCCGTCACCCAATATGAACTGGAAAAACGCTTCAAGCGGGTATAAAAATGAATACTGAAACAACCAAACCCGGCCGGAAGCAGCCTCTGCTGATACTGGCCGGCCCCACCGCCTCCGGCAAGACGGCCCTTTCCGTGGAGCTGGCCCACCGGCTGAACGGCGAAATCATCTCCGCGGATTCCATGCAGGTCTATCACCGCATGGACATTGGCACCGCGAAAATCCGCCCGGAAGAAATGGAGGGCGTTCCCCATCATCTGATCGATATCTGCGAGCCCATCACCCACAATCAACAGGACGAGTGGAATGTGATGCGCTTCACACAGATGTCCGAACAGCTGATCTGGGAGATTTCTGCCCGCGGCCGCCTCCCAATGATTGTGGGAGGCACCGGCTTCTATATCCATGCCGTGGCCTATGGCGCGGAATTTACCGAAGAGGAGAGCGGTCCGATACGAAAAGAGCTGGAAGCCATGTCCACCGAGGATTTGGCGCAAGAGCTAAAACGAATTGATCCAGTCAGCGCGGAGCGGATTCATCCGAACAATCGTAAAAGAGTCATCCGTGCCATTGAATTCTACCGGCAGAACGGTAAACCCATCAGCGAGAACAACGATCAGCTGAAGGCGAAGGAAAGCCCTTACAATCTCTGCTATCTCGTACTGGACATGCCCAGGGAGCAGCTCTATCAGCGAATCGACCAGCGAGTGGATCTCATGATGGAGCAGGGACTGGTAGATGAGGTAGCCGCTTTAAAGAAAGAAGGGGCCACCGAGGACATGGTATCCATGAAGGGCCTGGGGTACAAAGAGATCCTGGCATATTTAAATGGAGAAACAACTCTGGAAGAGGCCGTCTATATTCTCAAGCGGGAAACCCGGCACTTTGCCAAGAGACAGCTCACATGGTGGAAGGGAGAGAAAGATGCCATCTTCCTGCCTGTGCATCCCAAAGATACCCTGGCAGACCGCGCCATGGAGGTCATCCAACAGCAGTTTCATAATTTTTAAAAAAATTGAAAATTGGGGGTTGACTTCCTAAAGGGGTAGTGGTATTATATACAAGCTGTCGCCGAGAGCGGTACACAAAAAGCTAAAGGCTGACAGCCGAACTTTGAAAACTGAACAGTGTAACATCTGAGAAACAGCAAAGAAATTTGCTGGGAAAGATGAGACGAATGGTAAACAAGTGAAACTTGTAACCAGTCAATTCTTTACAAACATAATACGGATGAAGAAATGTAACGCGAAAAGTTACAAGTCGGAGTTCATGACGAAAGTCAAAATCAAACATTAATTAAAGAGTTTGATC
>CACZRP010000080.1 GCA_902783575.1 uncultured Eubacteriales bacterium | reverse complement strand
ATAGTATGTATTATAGCCATTTCTGCCCCACGGGTCAACTGCCTTTGGAAAATCAGTCCACGAGCCGCAGGGTGGCGATATACAGGGTATCGGCGGGTGCGCTGATGCCCGGATCCTTCAGCTCCAGACTCCAGGTCCTGCCCTGCTCCTCCAGTCCGCAGCAGAAATGGCAGATAGCAATACCCATGTCGATCTTCTGCATATCCCAGCCCTGGGCGGAAATATAGCCCTTGCTCCGTTTCTCATAGAAATGCACGGCTCCGGGAGTCACCACCAGCCGCCAGGGCTGTTTGTTGACCGCGGAGGGAGCACAGCGGACCATCTCCAGCGCCTCACCGAGGTCGCCGCTTTTCTCTCTGGAAAGGGGTCTGTCGAAGCTTTCCTTAAAGAACAGCTCTTCAAAGCTCTTCCGGCTGTCCGCCTTTACGCCCTTTCTCATCAGTGTCTCCCGCAGGGACATCTTCGCGGCGGGACGGCCCAGGGGACTGACACAGGGCATAATCTCCCCCTCCTTCAGCTCCATAGCTCTTTCAAAGGCGCCCCGGTCCATGGTACCGCCGATCCAGGTAGTACCGAGACCCTTTCCCGCCGCGTACAGAACCAGCTTTTCAAAGGCGAAACCGAAGGCCTCCTCCGCGCCAGGCTGAAGCTTCATTTTTCCGGCGAAATAAAGATCCGTCCCGCTGATGACCGGGGAAGAAAGGCCGTACTCTTTGGCGCTCAGGAGCTTCCAGACGATCTCCATCCCATAGGGGTTTGGCACGGTTTCGGCGTATCTCAGAAAGTCCTCTTTCTCTGCAGCGGTTAAATCCTGGCCGTCGAAGGTTCTGACACTGCGGCGGCTTTTCACAATATCCATCATACTCATCGCGATTCTCCTTATTAACGTACGATGTCTTTCACTTTTGTATCAGCTTTTTTCCACTCTAATGCGGAAATGCAAATTTGTCAACCATGCTTTTTCCTCCTTGCCTTTTCTCGGCACCTGTGACAATTGACTTCTTTTTAAAATAGTATTAAAATTGGTAACTGCATCCGCCATCGGAAGAGATGCCGGAACGGATTCATTTCATATTACAAAGGAGCTTCCATGGCCAAAGAGAAAAAACGCCCCCAGGATAAGATCTCGCTGAAGAAGATCATTTCCTATTATAAGCCCCACCGCACCCTGTTTTTCATCGATATGCTGTGCTGTCTGCTGGTGTCGGTGTGCGACCTCTTCTATCCTCAGATCGCGAAGAACATCATCAATGACTACGTTTACCGGGACACCACCAGATACATCATCACCTGGGGCATTGTCCTGCTGGGCATTTACATCGCCAAATGCCTGCTGAACCTGTACATCCAGTACTGGGGCCATGTGGTGGGCGTGCGGATCCAGGCGGACATGCGCCGGGACCTGTTCCAGCACCTGCAGAAGCTGCCCTTCTCCTACTACGATGAAAACAAAACCGGTACCATCATGTCCCGGCTGGTGAACGACCTGATGGACATCACGGAGCTGGCCCATCACGGTCCGGAGAACATCCTGGTGTCCAGCCTCATGCTGATCGGCGCCTTCATCATGCTGGCGAGGATCAACATCATTTTGACGCTGATCATTTTCTGCGTCATTCCCTTCATTGTCCTCTTTGCCTCCAAGCTGCGCAAGGGCATGGACGCGGCCTTCATGGCCTCCCGGGTGGAGATCGGTGAGGTCAACTCCTCGCTGGAAACCAGCATCGCCGGCGTACGGGTCAGCCGCGCCTACACCTGTGAGGAGCACGAGATGGAGAAGTTCCAGGAGTCCAACAAGCGCTTCGTCAAGGCCCGGCAGCAGAGCTACAAGATGATGGGCCTCTTCCACTCTGGCACCTCGCTGCTGACGGATATTCTCTATCTGGTAGCCCTGATCTCCAGCGGTCTCTTCCTCTTCTATAAGAAAATCAATGCCGGCGAGTTTACAGCCTTTATCCTGTACATCAATATGTTCCTGAAGCCCATCAATCAGCTCATCGCCATTTTCGAGCAGCTGCAGAATGGCTTCACCGGCATCCACCGGTTCAAGGAAATCATGAACGCCCACGAGGAGACGGACGCCCCGGACGCCGTGGACGCCCGAGAGCTGAAGGGCGATATTCAGTTTGACGACGTCACCTTCAGCTACGAAACTACCGACGAGGAGGATGGCTCCGCCGAGCCTGTGCGTCCCGTCATCAGCCATCTGTCCATGCACATCGAGCCCGGCCGCACCGTGGCCCTGGTGGGACCCTCCGGCGGCGGCAAGACCACCCTGTGCCACCTGATTCCCCGGTTCTACGAGGTGGACTCCGGCAAAATCAGCATCGACGATCACGACATCACCACCCTGACCCGCCAGAGCCTGCGGCGCAACATCGGCATGGTGGCCCAGGATGTGTTCCTGTTCAACGGCACTATCCGGGAAAACATCGCCTACGGCAACCTGGATGCCACCGATGAGGAGATCATCGAGGCGGCTAAAAAAGCTAACATCCATGATTATATTATGGAGATGCCCGAGGGCTACGACACCCAGGTGGGCGAGCGGGGCGTGAAGCTCTCCGGCGGCCAGAAGCAGCGAATCTCCATCGCCCGGGTATTCCTGAAAAATCCCTCCATCCTGATTCTGGATGAGGCCACCAGCGCCCTGGACAACGCCACGGAAATGCTGATTCAGGCATCCCTGGAGGAGCTCTCCAAGGGCCGCACCTGCCTGGTGGTGGCCCACCGTCTCTCCACCATCAAGAATGCGGACGAGATTATCGTCGTCAGCGACGAAGGCATCAAGGAGAGGGGCACTCACGAGCAGCTTCTCGCCAAAAACGGCATGTACGCCGAGCTGTACAAATATCAGTTCAGAGAATAATTATTTCAGCCGGAGCACCTCGGCAAGAAAGATTTTTCCAAACGATTCAGGGCCCGCTTCCTATTTATTATGATAGGTAAGCGGGCCCTTCCATATGTTTGGAAAAATCTCCTGCCGGATACTCCGGCTAACAATATTCACTTATCGATCAGATCCTGCCGTAACGCTCCGGCTTGCTTTTTATTCGATATCCAGAATGGTATTCATTCCATCGGTAAATACGGAAACATGCCAGGACTGGTCGTCCAGCTGATAGTCATATTCCGTGCCGGCCATGTCGGAGGTGAAGTAATGCACTTCCTCATTGCCGTACTGGCCTTCCAGCAGCAGCGCCGTATAGCTCACGGTGGGAACACGGAAGAACTCGGTGCTCTCCACTTTACCGGAAGCATTGAGGGCCACCAGACGGGTCTCGCCGGTCACCGCGATGCCTTCATAACCGGAAAGGCCGTAGGGATCGTAGGTGCCGTAGGTGGTAACGCCGGCCTGGGTGGGATATTCCGGATAAACCAGCTTCACCTGGAAGCGCAGGGTCAGGGTGGTGTCCGCCAGCTTGTCCTCGCCGATCTTCAGAACGAAATAGGGATAGTCGGTCTCTTCCGGGCCGTAGTAATGAAGCTCATATTTGTCTCCGAAGCGGAAGCAGCAGGTCTCGCCGTATTCCACGTCGCCGTACTCCGCCTGCAGAGTGGTGCCTCCCACCGTCAGGCTGGTGACAGAGGGATCTTCCATCAGGGCGAAATTCTTTGCCAGGCGGCTTTCCACATAGCTGCCGGCCTTAACGGTACGGATCAGGTCATCCCGGATGATGCCCATCAGCTCCTCCACTGTGGAGGCCTCCTCCTCGGAGGGATAGAGCTTCACCAGCAGATGGAAGTCGGGATGCTCCTGGGACAGCTTGGCCAGGGCCAGCTGATCCTCGTCACCCACTTCGTTCAGCAGAAATACGATATATTTGACGGCATCTTTTCTGGAAATGAGGTTCAGCTCATCCACTGCCAGGGAAATGCCCTCCTCCAGGGAGCGGTTTTCCAAGGGCAGCAGTCCTTCATGAAGATTGATGCCGGCATCGATCAGGTCCTTCTTCAGGGTGGCCAGATACTGGTCCAGTCCGGCGGCGCCTTCGTGCTTGTCGGCGATCAGCACCATATCCATGGGAGAAACCTTGCTCTGCTCCAGCTCCAGAGCCACGTTGGCGGTAAAGTCGGAGGCAAGGTCGGTGCTTCTCATGGAAATATCGAACATGGAGTCATCGGCGGCGGGACGGATGGTCAGGGGCTCAGCCTTGACGGCGGATTCGTTCAGCACATAGCCGCCCCACATCACGGCGCAGAGCCGGCTCTCGAAGGTATAGCCGTAGCGGATGGTCTCGTAGGCCCGTTCGCTGATTTTCGCGGGAACGCCGATTTTCAGGCTTCCGCAGGCACCCACATTCAGAGCGATGGAAAGATAGCTGTCATGGGAATCCACGGAAATGACCTCCGCGTTTCCTTCCAGAATCTGCACATTGGAGGGAGTGGTCAGGGCCTGGTCCAGGCGAAGCACCAGCGTCACGGTTTTGGGACCCTGGGCGGCCAGCAGATAGGCAAGATCATCGTAAAGATAACGGATTTCAAAGAAGTCCAGCTCCACGACCTCATTCACCCGCAGGCTTTCCGCCATCTTCAGATAGCCATCCTGCTCTTCCATGGTGAAGGGGCAGGTACCATCCTCGGAAGGCTGAATCTGCCTTCCCTGCTCGGTTTCCAGAACCTGTGTGAGGCTGATACCGTCCTCCTGGGCGGCTTTCACTTCAGAAGCAAATAAAAAATGCCCAAGCAAAACCGATACTGCCAGGAGAAACACTCCCAGAGTACGCAGAATCTTTCTGCCCTGCCGGCCAGGCCGGTTTTGAGGGTTGCTTAGACGGGCCCATGGAGATCCCATGCGGCCATTTTGAGAAGATATGCAGTTTTTCATTTGTCCCCGTTTCCTTTCCCCACCTCGTGATATGTATCTATCTATTTTTATATTTAGGGAAATGTAGACTCATTATATAGGAAAAATCAAGAAGAATCAAGACTTTATTCACATTTTATAAAGATTTTGTGTAAAACTTTCTCTCCCGTCCCACAGTGGTAGGCCCGGAATGGCCGCTGAGCAGCCGGGTGTCCTCCGGCAGGGTCAGAATCCGGCTTTGAATGCTGTCCATCAGCACTTCAAAGCTGCCGCCGGGAAAGCGGAAATTGCCATAGCCGCCGTCCGCGAAAATGGTATCTCCCACAAAGGCAATCCCACTGGCTTCATCGTACCAGATGCCCGAATCCTCGGTATGGCCGGGGGTGGAGATATACTGAAGGCTCAGAGAACCGTCTTCCAGCTTTACCACGGCTCCGTCCTTCTGATAACAGATCTTCCCCTCCATCCTCACCGGGCCTCCGAAGCCCAGGGAAAGATTATACTCGGGATCCCTCAGATATTTTTCTCCCGCCTCTCCGATATACACCGGCAGAGGCGCGCCGTGGGCCTGCTCCCAGGCCTTAGCGAAGGCGGCAACCCCACCCACATGATCAAAGTGGCCATGGGTAATCAACAGGCCTTCGATCTCCCAGCCCTTCTCCGAGGCCATGTTAAAAAGTGCCGCTCCGCTGGCGCCCGGATCAACCAGGAACCCGTGAAGGGTCTCCTCATCGATATAAAAGTAGGCGTTCTCGGGAATGCCGCCATTGACCGTTACCGAATAAATCATGGACACGAGTTCTCCTCCTTCCTCAGGTTAAAATCCCCTCGTCCTTCAGGTACGCCCGGATCTGGGGCTCGATCCAGTAACCGAAGCCCGTCCGGGGTTCCGCATTTTCCGGATTCAGCCTCGCCTCCTGGCGTTTGATCCGCAGATAATCCTTGGCGCCATCGAACTGGCTCTCCCAGGTATCCGAAAAAACATAGTCAAATTCGCCCGGCTGCACCCGGCGCAGATAGTCAAAGGCATCGTCCTGGACGATGCGGATCTTCTCCGGATAGGGGAACCGGGGCAGCAGGTATTTTTCAAAAAGATCGATGATCTCCCGGGAGTATTCCACAATGACAATCTCCTTGACGGAGTCCTCCAGGGAAATCAAAAAGGGGTAATATCCAAGGCCCAGCCCCAGCACCAGCACTCGGCTGTCCTTCCGCTGTCTCAGAAACGCCCGGGCATCCTCCAGGGGCTCCCTCAGGGTATTCATCTCCGAGGGGCAGACGCTCATCCAGGGAATTTCTTCCTCGTAAATGGCGGGAAATCGCACCTTCCGGTCGAAGCAGCCGATGTTGGGCACGATAAGCACCTCCCCGGCTTGGGCAAAGTGGCCGCAGGCGGTTGCCTCCGCATCCGAAAGGCCGCTGCCGGAGGGGGCGTCATAGGCCAGCAGCTCCCCCTTCTCGTAGCTCACCATGGCCAGGGTGAAACGCCCCTCCCGGATCTGGTCCGGCAGATCCTTCATGGCGGCCAGGTAGGGATCCGCCTCAAACTGATCCGCGGAAAGGATCCGGAACTGATTCTTCATTAACTGAAAAAACCCGTCCTGCAGGGGAATGCCGGACGAGTTTGCCAGAGCCTGCAGCATCGCCGCAGGACAGGAAAGATCCGCCGAAGGCGCCCAGGAAGCGATCAGCTCCTGGATGCCGGCGGTCATCCTTCTGGATTCTTCTCTGTTCATCATTGTCTATTTACCAGCACAGCACATCGCAGCCGTCCTCGGTGACGGTGACCATGATCTCCCACTGGGCCGAGGGCTGTCCGTCCTGGGTGTAGATGGTCCAGCCGTTATCCTCGTCGCAGTAGATCTCGGGACCGCCCATGTTCACCATGGGTTCAATGGTAAAGGTCAGGCCGGGCACCAGCAGCATACCGGTGCCGGGTTCGGAGACGAAGCTCACCCAGGGATCCTCATGGAACTCCAGGCCGATGCCGTGACCGCCGATCTCCCTCACCACACTGTAGCCGTGGGCCTTGGCGTAGGCGTTCACTGCCGCGCCCACATCGCCCAGATAGCCCCAGGGCTTCACCTGCTTGAGACCCTGCTCCACACACTCTTTGGTGACCTCCACCAGCTTCTTTTTGGCCTCGGAAACCTCGCCGATGAGAAACATGCGGGAGGAGTCGCTGAAATATCCGTTTAATATAGTAGAAACATCCACGTTGATGATATCGCCGTCCTTGAGGATGATGCTCTCGTCAGGGATGCCGTGGCAGACCTCGTCGTTGATGGAGGTGCAGACGCTCTTGGGGAAGCCCTCATAGTCCAGGGGCGCGGGGATGGCGCCGGAGCGGGTGGTCACCTCGTAGATGATATCATCGATATCCTGGGTGCTCATGCCGGCCTTGATGACCTCGGACACCGCATCCAGGCACGCCATGTTGATGGCGGCGGACTTCTTCATGCCCTCGATCTGTTCGGGAGTCTTCAGCAGCTTCCTCGGAGGCACCAGGGCGCCCAGATCCTTGTACATTCTTACCTTCTCATCCTGGGCCATATGGCATTTTTTATATTTGCGGCCGCTGCCGCACCAGCAGGGTTCATTGGGGCTGATCTTCATACAAAAACCTCATTTTAAATAACTTTTGAAAAGTCGCGGCGCAGGCTATTGACTTACCTTTGTGAATCGTTTAGAATCAGTACTTATGAATCCTTAGCCCTCGGCTTCTGTTCCTATTATATTATAAACACACAGACTGAAAAATCAATCTAATTCTCAGAGTCATTTTCCATGAAAAAACAAGCAACTTACACCAAATCTTCCATGGTCGCCCACTTTATGCGGGGCTGCACCCGATTTTTTATTTTCAGTATCGTGATGTCCTTCATCAACACCCTGCTGGAGATGCTGATTCCCCAGGTCATCCGGCAGTTCGTGGACTCGGTGATCGGCAGCGCGCCCTTCAATGTCCCGCCCTTCGTGCTGAACATGATCGAAGGCATCGGCGGGGCGCCCTATCTTCGCAGCCATATGCACCTGGTGGCGATTCTCATCGGCGTGATGGCCCTGCTGGTGGCCCTGGCCTTCTACGGCACCAACCAGACCAACTCCATCGCGGCGGAGAAGCTGCACCAGAACATCCGTGAAGAGCTCTTTGCCCATATCCAGAAGCTGCCCTTCGCCTGGCACATGAAGAACAAGACCGGCGACATCATCCAGCGATGCACCTCCGACGCCGAGCGGGTGCGGATCTTCATCGCGGAGCAGATGGTTTCCGTAGTGCGAATCATCATCATGATGACGCTGTCTCTCTATTTCATGTTCTCCATGGACTGGAGGCTGTCTCTGGTGGCGGCCTGCTCCATTCCCATTATCATCGGCTATTCCGCCTTCTTCCACAACCGCATCGGCGGCAGCTTCGAGAAGTGCGATCAAAATGAGGGCATCCTCTCCACCATCGCCCAGGAAAACCTGACGGGCGTGCGGGTGGTCAGGGCCTTCGGCCGCGAGGAATTCGAAAGAAAGCGTTTCGAAAAGCAGAACGTCTACTATACCGGTCTCTGGGTTTCCCTCATGAATCTCATGGCCGTGTTCTGGGGCATCGGCGATTTCATTTCCGGTCTTCAGATCATGCTCATCCTGGTGCTGGGCTCCGTATTCTGCGTCCGGGGCACCCTCTCCGCCGGTGAATTTATCGCCTTCCTGACCTACAACAGCATGCTCATCTGGCCGGTGCGCCAGCTGGGCCGCGTCATCAGCGAGATGTCCAAGGCCGGGGTTTCCATTGACCGTATCATGTACATCATCAATTCTCCCCTGGAGGAGGACAAGGAAGATGCCGTCTCCCGGGAAGAAACCGACAAGGCCCTCCGGGGCGATATCGTCTTCGACCACGTGAGCTTCGGCTACGAGCCCGACATTCCCGTGGTGCAGGACATCAGCTTCACCATTCCCCACGGCACCACCTTCGGTATCCTGGGCAGCACCGGCTCCGGCAAGTCCACCCTCATGCATCTGCTGAACCGCCTGTACGAGCTGCCTCCCGAGCAGGGAAAAATCACCATCGGCGGCGTGGATATCGCCGAGATGAAGGCTCAGGATCTGAGAAGAGATATCGGCATGGTGCTGCAGGAGCCCTTCCTTTTCAGCCGCACCATCAGCGAGAACATCGGCATCACCGACCGGAACATGTCCCTGGAGGAAATCCGCAGGGCGGCGAAAATCGCCTGTGTGGATGACACTATTACGGAATTCAAGGAAGGCTACGACACGGTGGTGGGCGAGCGGGGCGTGACCCTGTCCGGCGGTCAGAAACAGCGTACCGCCATTGCCCGGATGCTGACCCAGAAGGCGCCGGTGATGGTTTTCGACGATTCCCTGTCCGCCGTGGACGCGGAAACCGACGCTAAGATCCGCCATGCCCTGTCCCAGTCCCTGGGGGATTCCACCGTCATCCTGATTTCTCACCGGATCACCACCCTGATGCAGGCCTCCTGCATTATGGTGCTGGACAAGGGCCGCATCGTGGAGATGGGCTCGCCGGAGGAGCTGCTGGCGCTGAACGGTGTTTACAAAAAGATTTACGATATGCAGCAGGGCCTGGAAGAAGCAGAAGAGGCCGTCTGAGCTGCCTTTGATATTTAGGAGTAAGTATGTCTGAACAAGAAACCAAGAAAGAACAGCAGCAATATGTGTCGCTGAAATATTTCGGCATTCCCAAGCTGCTGCCCTACATCAGGCCCCTGAAGGGTACCATTTTCAGCATGGCCTTCCTCTGCCTGGTGGCGGGTCTCATCGACACCCTGCATCCTCTGTTCCAGCAGTACGCGCTGAATCATTTCATCGAGCTGTCCACGCTGGATACGCTGGTGCCCTTCATTCTTTTTTATCTGTTTGTGCTGATTCTGCAGACCGTGGTCAACATGATCAGCGCCTCCCAGGCCGGTAAAATCGAAATGAATGTGTCCCGGGACATGCGCCGGGCCAGCTTCAACCATCTGCAGACCCTGTCCTTTTCCTACTTTAACCAGAACAGCGTCGGCTACATCCATTCCCGGGTCATGAGCGATACCGGCCGTATCGGCGGTCTGGTTTCCTGGGGCCTGATGGACGGCGTCTGGAATTTGACCTACATGGTGAGCGCCATCGCCGTCATGCTGATTCTGAACTGGAAGCTGGCGCTCATGGTGCTGATTATCGTGCCGCTGGCCGCCCTGGCCTCCGTTTATTTCCAGAAGCATCTGATCCGGTTGAACCGCCGGGTGAGGGAGATTAACTCCCAGCTGACCTCTGGCTTTAACGAGGGCATCACCGGCGCCAAAACCACCAAGACCCTGGTGGCGGAGAGCCGCATGGAGGAGGATTTCGGCAAAACCAGCCGCAGCATGTTCAAAACGGCCACCAAAACCTCCCATTTCCGTTCTCTGTTTATTTCTACAATTACCTTTACCTCTTACATCGCCCTGGCGCTGGTGCTCTGGAGAGGCGGGCACATCACCCTGCAGGGTCTCATCGAGCTGGGTACCCTGGCGGCCTTCTCCAATTACGCTCTGAACCTCATGGAGCCCATCCGCTGGATTGTGCGGGCGGTGTCCGATCTCATCACCGTGCAGGTCAACATTGAGCGCTTCACCCGGCTCATGGAGACGGAGTCCGATGTGGCCGATTCCCCCGAAATTATTGAGAAATACGGCGACGCCTTCCATCCCAAGAAGGAAAACTGGGAGCCCCTCTTCGGCGATATCGAATTCAAGGATGTTTCCTTTATGTATCCCGATGGCAATGAATACGTGCTGGAGCACTTCAATCTGAAGGTTCCCCAGGGCACCAACGTGGCCATCGTGGGCGAAACCGGCGCCGGCAAATCCACCCTGGTGAACCTGGTGTGCCGTTTCTTCGAGCCCACCTCGGGCCAGATCCTCATTGACGGCCGGGATGCCCGGGAGCGTTCCCAGCTGTGGCTTCACAGCAACATCGGCTATGTGCTGCAGACGCCCCATCTGTTCTCCGGCACCGTGAAGGAGAACCTCCTTTACGGCAAGCCCGACGCCACCATGGAGCAGATCGAAGAGGCCGTGAAGAGCGTTTCCGCGGATCAGGTCATTGCCCGCATGGACAAGGGCTACGATTCCGACGTGGGCGAGGGCGGCGACCTCCTTTCCACCGGTGAGAAGCAGCTGCTTTCCTTCGCCCGGGCCATTTTGGCGAATCCCCGGATTTTCGTGCTGGATGAGGCTACCTCCTCCATCGATACCGTCACGGAGAAGCTGATTCAGGATGCCATCGAGCATCTCATGAAGGGCCGCACCTCCTTTGTCATCGCCCACCGGCTTTCCACCATCCGCCAGGCGGATGTGATCCTGGTGGTGAAGGATGGCAAGATTATTGAGCAGGGCCGCCACAGCGATCTGATGAAAATGAAGGGCTATTACTACTCCCTGTATACCAGGCAGTATGCGGAGGAGACCACCCGTTCCCTTTCCTGATTATCCTTTGATCAAACAGTCATGAAAAATTCCGAAAACAGGCTGCCCCTGCAGCCGCTGTCTTCCGATGGCCTCCGGTTTTCTCCGGACTCCATCATCCATCCCTTTGCTGACGATTCTATGGACGCGGCCGGTTATTTTACCGGCCGCCGTCTGTTTGCGCCCCTTTCCTGCCGGCTGGAGACCCTGGATCTGGCCCGGCGGCTGATCGAAGAGATCCCGCCGGAGGATTTCGAGATCAAAACAGACTACTATCAGCCGGACGAGGGCTTTCACCAGCCGGCGCTGCTGTCCCGGCTGGTATTTCCGGCAGAACATGTGGAGGCCAGCCTTTTTGCTTCCCATGAGAAGCTGCTGAGCCTTCGCTGCACCCATCCCAAATGCAGAACTCAGAGAAACCTGGATCCCTTCCAACAGCTGCTCTGTCCCCACATGACAGCCCTGGTGCTGCTGACTAAGCAGCATTTGAAAGATCACGGGCCGGAGGATGCTTCTACCCTGGAGGCCCGGGAGGTGCTCTCTTCCTTCGCGGGACTGCTGGCCGGCCGCAGCGCTTTTCATCGTCTGAGGCTCAGCCCCCGGCTGATTCTGGAGAAAAGAAGACTAAAGCTGGGCTTTCGTGTCGGCCTTGATCAGCCCCGGGCCCATCAGTATATCATTTATTCCCTTTCCGGTTTTCTGGAAACCCTGGAGGAAGGCGGGATCTACCATGTCAAAGAGGGAATTGCCCTGCCGGCTTTTTCCGAAGCCTGGTGGACCGAAGAATCCTTGCCCTGGCTGAGCCTGCTGAAAAGGGAAGTTCATTCCATCCAGACCCATTATCTGAAATATTATCCCCTGGGCTCCAAAAAATCCTCCAAGGTTCCCGACAGCTTCCTTCTGTCCGGAGGCACCCTGGATGACTTCTTCGATCTGGCCGCCGGAAAGATGGAAATTCTGAACCGGGATTCCTCGGTGGCGCCCCGGACGCTGAATTTTAGCGGGAGCCTGTCCCGGCTTGAGCTGGTTCTGACGGGAATCCGGGATGAGACGGGATTCCACGGGCTTCAGCTGAGGGGACAGCTGCCCCTGCTCCTTGAGGGAAGCCTGCACTCCTATTTCCTTACCAACGAAACCTTAACCCGCCTCAGCAAAGAGGCCACGGAGGCGATGCGCCTGCTCTCCCCTTGCATCGATGAAAACGGCTGCCTGGAGATGCAGGTCGGCACTCCGCTGATTCCCGACTTCTTCCATCAGCTGCTGCCTTCCCTTGAAGCCGCCTTCGGGGATCGTCTGACCATCCGGGATAAGGCGGGGCTTCTTCAGCGGTTTGCCTCCCCAGGTCCAGCCTTCTTTTTCGAGCTGGACGTCCGGGACCATCGGCCCGTCTGCAAAGCCTATCTTCAGAAGGGCGAAGAGCGCCTGCCGCTGCTGAATCTGATCAAAGACCGCCAGGCTCCCGATATCCTGCTGATGGAGCGGCTGCATCAAATTCTGCTCACTCTGTTTCCCGAAATCGATGCTGCCGGAGAATGCTATCTGGCGCCGGAGCAGCCGGCGCCGCTGATGTGGGTTCTTCAGGAAGGTCCTGCCCTGCTGAAGACCCTGGGAGAGCTTCAGTGTACCGAGGCTTTCTCTTCTCTTCGTGTAATTACCGGTTCTCCCGAACTGATTCTCTCCATCGAAACCAGTGAAAGCCCGCGGGTTTCTCTGTCTCTGAGGCCACATTGCCTGACCTTCAGCGAAATACCCCTGATTTATAAGGCCTGGAAGGAACACCGGTTCCGCATCCGGCTGCCCGGCGGCAGTGTGTTGTTCCCGGGACCCTGGGTGGAAGAGCTGGATGCCCTGATGGATGCCCTGGGCATTGATCCTGCCCGGCACCCGGAAAACACGCTTTTCCTCCCCACCCATCGGAGCTTTTTGCTGGAGGCCATATCCTCCCGGAGCAGCCTGCCCTGGATCAAGGATTCCTCCTTCCGTGAGCTGATGGAGGAAGAACCCTCGGACAGCCTGCAGGCCTGGCTTTCCTTTATTTACCGTTATGGACTGGGCGGCCTGCTGCTTGGGGCCGTCAACAGCAAAACCGTCAGCCAGCTGGCCAAGCATCTGGCCGCTCTGCGAAAGCAGCCTCAGCCGGGATCCGGCGTCTATCTGATAGTATGCCCCGATGAACGGACCGATTTCTGGCAAAGAAATCTCGGAAGCCGCAAAAGCCTCCCCACCGCCGAGCTGAAGGGGTGGGGCTCCAAGCAGAAGACGATTCTGGACAAGGCGGCTCCCGGAGACATTTTCTTTACCACCTACCGGAACGTGCTGCGAAGGCCGGAGGTTTTTCAGGGGCGATACTATGAATATATCCTTTTGGACGAGGCTGAGAACCTGCTGACCATCCGCTCCCGGATTTCCGCCATCATCGGCTCGCTGGATACGAATCACCGGCTGGCCATGACCGGGCAGGATCTGTCCCATCGGCCCGATATCCGGCGAAATGTGTACCGTTTCCTGATGCCGGACTCCAGGCAGGAGGATAGGGATCTTCCGGCTGCCCAGATGTTCCGGCTCTGAGATTCATGAAAAGAATGCTTTTCATTTGGCTCTTTTTATGGTAAACTTGCCCTACTATTCATAATTCAATCAGGAGACAGCCATGAATCATATTATCCAGGATATCAGCGATTTCATTTTTGTTTCGGATCCCCCCGTGGATGCCGACATCATCATGGTGCCCGGCGGTTCCTATCCCGAGCCCGCCGAGGTAGCCGCCCAGCTTTACCACGAGGGCTACGCCCCCATGATTCTGATCGGCGGCGGTGTATCCATTGCCACCGGTTCCTTCCCCGGTCCCAAGACCAAAACCAAGATCTATACCGGTGACTACAAAACCGAGTACGAATTTTACCTGGATGTTCTTCAGAAGAACGATGTGCCCGATGAGGCCATCATCGGCGAGGATCAGTCCTCCTTCACCCGGGAAAACGGCATCTACGCCCGGCAGCTGGTGGATGAGAAGCAGATTTCCGTCCGCTCCGCCCTGCTGGTGTGCAAGGCCTTCCACGCCCGCCGCTGCCTGATGGCTTACCAGGCGGCATTCCCGCAGGTGGATTTCTCCGTCATTCCCGTCACGGGCTATGACATCACCAAGGACAACTGGTATCAGGATGAGGAGGCCATCGGCCGCGTCATGAATGAGCTTCGCCGCATCGGCGATCAGTTCACCGTGGCGGACATCAATCAGTTTAAGGGCTGAGAACGCAGGCCGGCAAGGCGGACTGCAGCCGGAGCCGCGGAATGATGCCGGGGTCGGCGGACTTCAAATGAACATAAAAATAACAGGGGATCGTTCTTCATCTCATTGATTTTGAGACAAAGAACCTCCCCTGTTTTTCTTTGCTTTGATGGAATGTTCCCGGTTTTACTGCTCGTTCCGGTTCTGGGACACGGAGATGGATTTGGCCGTGTTATAGATGATGCTGTAGGGCGGGACAGAACTGGTGAGCCAGACACTGCCGCCGATGATGGATCCCTTGCCAATGACCACATCGCCGCCCAGAATGGTGGCTCCGGCATAGATGACCACCCGGTCTTCCACATCGGGATGGCGCTTGCCGCCCTTCACGGGATGGCCCTGCTCGTCCAGATCGAAGCTCCGGGCACCCAGGGTCACTCCCTGATACAGCTTCACATGGCGGCCAATGCGGCAGGTTTCACCAATAACCACACCGGTTCCATGATCGATAAAGAAATACTCGCCGATGGTGGCACCGGGATGAATGTCAATTCCGGTGCGGCTGTGGGCATATTCCGTCATCATGCGGGGCAGCAGCGGCATGCCCAGCTCGAAAAGCCGGTGAGCCAGCCGGAAAATGGTGATGGTCTCAAAGGCCGGATAGGCCAGCATGACCTCTTCCCGGGAACGGGCGGCGGGGTCGCCGTCATAGGCCGCGGTGATATCCTTGTCCAGCACCGCCGCGATATCCGGCAGCGATTCCATGAAGGCCCGGGTGATCTTCTCCGCCTGGCTGATGCTTTCCTCGGGATCCGCGCAGCCGTCCCCCTCGCAGTTGGGTAGCACATCGGTGCAGATTTCATAGAGCAGCATGGCGGCTTCCTGATAGATCCGGCCAGCCGCCGCCTCGGCAAAGCTTTCCTTCAGCGGCTCTTCATAGTAGATGCTGGGATACATGGCGGACTGCAGCAGATAGATGAGCCGCTCCACCCTCTTTTTCAGGGCGTAGCCCCCCAGAGAGTTGCCGGCTCTGGTCTGCCGGATCAGCCGGTTTGCATATTGCTGGAAATCTTTATTGAGCCATTCAGAGATCATTGCGCATTCCCTTCCTGATTGCTTAGTTATAAATTTTATTCCTCCACGTATTCGATGGCAGGATCCTTGAACTGCTTCAGCTTGGCCTGATAGGCGTCCATGGCCTGTTTTTCAAAGGCCAGGGTGACATCACCGGCGCCGGCAAGCTTCAGCAGGTATTTGGCAAACATCGGATTGTTGATGAGAATCGGTCCGTTGAGGTAGGTTCCGAAGAAATTGCGGAACCGGAAGCCCTCCAGCTGGGTGTCCGGATGGATGCCGAAGCCCCGGTGTCCCTTGAAGGCATAGTTTTTGGAGTTATCACCGTAGGTGTAGGAGAACTCCGCCTTGAAGCCGATGATGTCCATGGTGCTGCCCTCTTCCGTGGTCAGCTCTCCCCAGTACAGGGTGTTGTAGCGGTGCATCATCTTGCGGACGCTGCGGTAGTCGAAGAGCCCCAGACAGGGAATGATTCTTCCCTCGTCCCCACCGCCGAGGATGTCCTCGGCGATCTCGATCTCTTTTCCGAAGATTTCGAAAGCATTGCCCGTCATCAGGAACACCTTGCCCTTTTCCACCAGCTCCTTCAGCCGTTCCTTGTGGGGCATGAGCCGCTTCACAATCAGTTCGATGCCTTCCTCGGTGGTGGGCCCCATGTACAGGAAATCCACGTCTTCGGTGACGAAATGAGGCTCGCTGTTGAGGGATGTTTTGTAGAAGACAGCCTCCGGAAGACTCTGTCTCAGATATTCCATCTGAAAGTGATCGCCGTAAAGGTTGGCGATTTCAGGATATAATACTTCTATTTTCATGTTATGCCTTGGCCCTTTCCCTGATTTTCTTCCGCAGCGCTTCCACCAGCTCGTCCTTGACGGTGACCTGATAGCTGTCATGAAGAATATACACGCTGGTGCCCTTTTTCAGCGCCAGCTGATCGGGAATCTCGCTGAGCTGATCCACACAGCGCAGCTTCTCCTCCGGAATGCCCGCTAGCAGGCAACGCAGCAGGTAATCCCGGCTCCGGTCGCCCTGGACCACAATCCGGCTCACGTTGGGCTGATTGAAGAATTCGAAATCCACATCATACAGGTAGGCAGTATTTTCCACCGTGACCGCGGCATCCCGGAAGTCATCCAGCATGACCACCAGCTCCTTCTCACCGGGGCGGCTGGCGGCATATTCAAAGGCCACGGTAACCGCGGGCGCGATCTGACCCTTGGCCATGTTGGTGACGATATCCACGCCGTCCTCGGTGACCTTGCGGTAGCGGGACTCGATGACATGGGTGGTTTCCAGGGATTTTTTCAGCGGCTGATACTCGATGCCGAAGGCCCGACAGAAGGCGATGGCCGCCATCTCGTTGTACAGGTTAAAGATGGAATCGGAGATCATGGGATAGGTTTCTTCTCCGTAGGGCGTGGCCACGGGCATGGTCATTTTCTCATAATCCATCAGACCGGCGAGATAATCCGCCTTGGGAGCTTCAAATCCGCAGGAAGGACATTTGGCTCTGCCGATGTGATTGTACCGGGAATATTCATACTGAATCAGGCCCTGGCAGACCGGGCAGATCTGCATGTCATTCAGCAGATTCCGGCATTCGGTATGATCCCAGGGCTGCTTTCCGATGCCATAATAAACATGGGGATTGTTCTCCTTCAGCTTGCTGCTGATGAGATCATCGGCGTTCAGCACCAGAGTCACATCGTCCGGCAGGGCGTTGTTGATGATGTTGAAAATATAGTGGGGATGGGCATTTCTGCGGCAGCTGTCCCGCAGCAGGTTGGTGACCACCACATAGGAAGGATGGATATAAGGGAACACCCGGAAGGCACTCCGCTCATCCACCTCCAGCACAGCGGTTTTGTACTTTTCCCTGCCGAAAAGGCTGACGCCGTTCAGAAGGGCAGTGGCAATGCCGGAATTGATGTTGGAGCCCAGACGGTTGCTCAGAATCCTGTAACCGTTCTTGGTCAGCAGATCAGCAATGATGTTGGTGAGGGTGGTTTTGCCGTTGGTGCCGGTTACCGCGATGACGGTTTCCGGTTTCTTCACTCGGTCAATAAAATCAGGGCAGATTTTCAGCGCCACCTGTCCCGGGAGGTTGGTTCCTTCCTTTTTCAGGAGCTTTCTCAGAATCACGCTGCCCAGCTTGGCGCATTTGCCGGCCCACAGGGCCGCATAAAAACGAATCATATTTCTTCCTCTTTCACATAAAGCCGTGGTACTCGCTTGGAGACCATGCTTACGATTTCATCCACATTCTGATCCAGCAGCTCCGCCATATCCAGAATGGTCATTTTCCCTCCCAGAAGATCCACAATGTCTCCCCTCTGGGTATCGGGAATTTCCGTTACGTCCACCATAAACTGATCCATGCAGACCCGGCCTATGATGGGCGCCTTCTCTCCCCGGATGGTGACCCAGCCAAGGTTGGAGAGCCTGCGGGAATAGCCGTCAGCGAAGCCCACGGGAATGGTGGCAATCCTGGTTTCCCTTTCCGTCACGAAGGTGCCGCCGTAGCCCACCTCGGTGCCCGCGGGCACGGTTTTCACCATGGCCACGTGGGTGTGCCAGGTCATAACCTCCTTCAGTCCCATGGCCGGCCAGAGCTCCCTGTCCACCGGGCAGAGCCCGAAAAGAGCATCGCCGCCCCTCACCGCATCCAGCTGGGCCTCGGGCCACAGGAGAATCGCCGGTGAATTGGCAACATGGGCCAGGGGAATGTGAATTCCAGCCTCATGCAGCCGGATCAGAGTATCCTCATAGCGGGACAGCTGCCGTCTCATGGAAGCGCCGTCCGGTTCATCCGCCCGGGAAAAATGGGTGAAGGCTCCAATGATCTGCAGATTCTTCATCTCACTGATCAGCCGGACGCTTTCCACCGCCTTCTCCCCCGCCGGGAAGCCGATGCGGCTCATGCCGGTATCGATGGCGATGTCCACCGGATGGACGGTGCCCGCCTCCGCCGCCAGCTGATTGATTCTGGCCGCCGTTTCTACGGAAAACACCGCGGGGATCAGCTTCCACCGGATGAGCTCCGGCAGCTGGTCGTCCCAGGTGTCTCCCAGCAGGTAGATATCCTCATCCTGAGCACCAGCCTCTCTCAGCTCCCGGCCTTCCTCCCACACCGCCACGGCATATTTGCGAATGCCGGCAGCCTTCATGGTGGGATAGATGCCCCGAATCCCATGACCGTAGGCGTCGCCCTTGATCACAGCGATGAGCTGGGTGCTTTTGCCCAGTCTTTTTTTTATGTTCTCTATGTTTGACGCCAGGGCATCCAGATGGATCACCGCGGCTGTCCTCATTTTCAGTTCCAAAAAAAAAACAAAAATGGCATACTATGAGTTAGTCTATCATATTTATACACTTTTTGCAATATAAGGACTCAGCCGGCCGGGGCAAATTGATGCGAGCATGGCCGCAGGCCACGTCAATTTGATTAGAGCCTGGGTGCTGGGGGGCGTTTCCCAGCTGACTCAGTTTCACATTTATCGTACTTTCTATAGGTTTTGTGACAATTCTTCGAATGAGTTTCACAAGAACGCCCTGGACGGCCTGGTTTGTGACAGAACATTGTCACAGATAAGGCCACGTCCCTATGATCTGTGACAGTAATTATAACAAAACCATTGATTTGGGCAGTTTTGTGAGAAAATATTTTCACAAAACTGGCTCATGCACACGAATCTGTGAAAGTGTTTTGAAAAATTGTCACAGATCATCAGTATGACGAGATTTTGTGACAGTCAGCGTGTAGCCGCAGAAGCCTTGAGGGCGTCAATATAAGAAAAATCCTCTACCGCGGCGGATGCAGTAGAGGAATGAAAGGGTTCAACGGACCTGCGGCCTTCACAGCCGGCAGATGTCGGCGCCCAGAAGGCCTGCGTCTTCCGGATCGTGGGTGATGACCAGCAGGGCCTTGCCCCGGCATCGCTCGCGAACCGTGCGAATCACCCGGGCCCGGGTCTCCTCGTCCAGTCCCTGGAAGGGCTCATCCATGAGCACCACCCGCGCAGGATACAGCAGCGCCCGGCCCACAGCCGCCCGGCGGCGCATGCCTCCGGAAAGGGTGGCGGGCTTCTCCTTCAGCACCTCCTCCGCCAGATCCAGCTCGGAGGCCAGCTGCTTCGCTTCAGCCTCGCTGAGGCCGGGATCCGCAATCCGCCAGTTTTCATATATATTCATGGTATCAAAGAGACGATCCTCCTGAAATACCACACTGATTTTCTCATCCTTCCCAAGGCCGGTGATTTCGCCGCTGTCCGGCTTCAGAAAGCCGCACAAAATCCGCAGCAGCGTGGTCTTGCCGCTGCCGGAGGGAGAAAGCAGCACCGTGGGCTTCTCATCGGAAAAGGAAAGGGATACATCCTTCAGGACTTCCTTGGCGGAATGATTCAGCGTCTCCTTGGCGGAAGAACCTTTCAGCACTTCCCTGGCAGCATCTCTTTGGTCATGGCCCCGGCCATTGCCCCGTTCGTAGGAAAAGGACAGATTTTTGACTTCAATTTTCATGCCGCTTCACCTTCCTGCCGGGCCTGCTCTTCACCGCCGGCGGAGCTGTATTTGGCCGCGATCCGGTCAATCAGCCGGATCACCAGCTTTTCGATCAGTACCGAAAGTACAATCACCACCAGGGTCCAGGCGAAAAGATCCGCTGTCTCCAGGTAGACCTTGGCATCGTAGAGCTGCCGGCCAATGGTACCCTTGGGAGCCGCGATGACTTCACCGGCCACGCCGGATTTCCAGACAAAGCCAATGGCCACCCGCAGGGTAGACAGCAAATAAGGGAGAATGGCCGGCACATAGATGGCGCGCAGCCGCTGGCCCAGGGACATATGAAACACCCTGGCCACCTCCAGCAGCTTTTCATCCACACTGCGGAAGCCCTGATCCACGCTGGTCCAGATCATGGGAAGCACCACCAGGAAGCAGATGAAAATGGAAAGATTTCTGCCGGAAAGCCACATCAGCGCCAGAATAACGAAGGAAGCCACCGGCGTCGCCTTGATGATGCTCATGGGCAGACGGATCAGGGAATCCAGTCCGGGTACATGGGAAGTGAGAGTTCCCAAAAGGCTTCCCATCAGCAGGGCCAGCAGAAAGCCGGCCATGATCCTGGCAAAGGACCGGCCGATGGTGGCCCAAAATTCTCCGGTTTGGGCCAGCGTCAGAATACGCTGGGCTACGGTCAGGGGAGAACTCAGCAGAAGATCGCTGCCAATCAGGGTATAAGCAATTTGCCAGATAATTAGCCAAAAGGCCAGCACCAGAATTCTGATGCCGACCTTTCGGGCTATGGTTTGTTGTTTAGGATTTTTCATTCTTCAGTTGGCGCCGTAGTAGAAGTCATCCGCCGGCATGGTGCCGCCGACAGAGGCCGGATTGGCGTCGAAGAGGATCTGCAGGTAGCCGGAGGTCATGGCCTTCATCTCGTCACCGCTGATGCAGACAATGTTGCAGAAGGGGATGGCCTTGGTGGCTACGCCGGCCTTGGTGATGTCGAAATGCTCGGCCAACTGACCGGCATCGGCAGGATTGGCGTTGACCCAGTCAACGGAAGACTTGTAGGCTTCCATGAAACGGGCCATCACTTCGGGATGAGCCTCGGCAAAGGCTTTCTGAACCACGATGCAGCCGGTGATCAGACCGGAATCCTGGTTGACTTCCTTCCAGGCATCGTTCAGGGAAAGGGCTACATGCCAGCCTTCGTTCTGAACCTGGATGGCAGTGGCATAGGGCTGAGGAGCCATGGCGACTTCGCAGTTGCCGGCAGCAATCTGGGCACCGATCTCGGCAGCCTCGGACATGTACTCGATGATGACATCCTCGCCGGGAACCAGACCGTTCTGGGTCAGCAGGTAGTTCAGGGTGTACTCGGGAGTGGCGCCCTGACCGGTGGTGTACACGGTCTTGCCCTTCAGGTCAGCGATAGAATGAATGGTGTCGCCGGCTTCCAGGAAATACAGAACGCCCAGGGCGTTGTCAGCAGCCAGCTGAACCTTGCCTTCGGTCTTGTTGTAAAGAACAGCTGCCACGTTGATGGGAACAGCGGCAATATCGAAGTTGCCCTGG
This sequence comes from uncultured Eubacteriales bacterium, assembly GCA_902783575.1. Taxonomy (GTDB): domain Bacteria; phylum Bacillota; class Clostridia; order Lachnospirales; family Bianqueaceae; genus RUG760. The sequence goes on along the minus strand of CACZRP010000080.1, from coordinate 19,925 downwards.
ATAATGTCGCCCAGGATCTCGTCAGCGGCGCCGGCCAGAGTGAACTGATAATCATCGGGAGCTTCGCCCTTCTCGGCAGCGTCCATCATCTGCAGCATGCCAAGAGAGGTGGGGCCCTTCAGGGCAGCGATGCGAACAGTTTCCTTCGCGGTCTCAGCGGGAACCTCGGACTCAGCAGTCTCGGAAGTCTCAGCAGCTTCGGAGGACTCAGCAGCAGCTTCAGAAGACTCAGCAGCAGCTTCGGAAGACTCAGCAGCAGCCTCGGAGGACTCAGCGGGAGCTTCTTCCTTGGAAGCTTCAGAAGCCTCAGTGGCCTCGGAAGCGGCGGCTGCAGACTCGGTGGTCTCGGGGGCAGCTTCTTTAGAACATCCGGTCATCAGGCTCAGAGCCAGGACCAGAACCAACAGTGAACTCAGTACTTTCTTCATTACAATACTCTCCTATCTGGATACAATAACGATAAGATTACCGTCTTTTCGGATCAGACCATCGGATTCAAGCCGGGATAAAGCCCGGTACAGCGTAGCCCGGCTCATGGAGAGGCTTCTGGCCATGCGGGCATAGCCCCCTGTCACCTGCAGCTGTCCATCTTCGCCGGCCTTTTCCTTCAGGTATTTGATCAGGGCCTCTTCCGAGCTGGGGGATGTGAAAGAATCAATCCTCCGGTTGAGGAAGCGCACCCGGCCGGAAAGGAACCGGATATACCCAAGAGCCATCACCGGATACCGGACAATCCATGCCTCCAGCTGCTCATCGGAAATGAAAACCACCTGGCAGGCCTTATGGGCAATCAGTGTTGTCACATAGGCAAAGTCCGTTTCGCTGTCATCAAACAGGGCCGCCGCACCGAAGCATCCTCCCTTGGGGATGACATTCAGCTGGGCGCCGCCGGGCTTCATGACAGAAACCTCCCCTTCCGCCACAATCCCCAGAGCCCTTTTGAACTCCGAGGGTGTGTAGATGGGTTCTCCGCCCCGGTAGCTTTCCGCTTCCAGACTGTCCAGAATCCGGTCCCGGTCTTCCAAAGCCAGATCCTTCAGCAGGAAGCTGTTTCCTACGGTTTCACGCTGTGATTTTGTTAGTTTCATCTCAAAACCTGTCTCAAATGATACAATTTTTGATCCGCGCTGTATATTATCATATCCCCGGACGGAAGTCAATAGAGAAAATAAAAAGACTGCCCCGTTACCGAAGCAGTCTATCATGTCCCCTCAAAGCGGCCGGGGCAGCGCATCCGAGTGCCCTCAATCTGAGCAGCGCTGACAGAGGTTCCCCACCGGAAATTTTTCGGAAAACTCATCGAAGCTCCTCCATTAATTCTTTATAAGGCCGGCCCTTGCCGAACAGGGCGCTGGTACCCAGAACAAAGCCGTCGGCTCCCATGCCGGACAGTTCCGAGATCACCTCGGGAGAGCAGGCGCCGTCGATCATGATCTTAAATCCATACTGATTCTTCATCTGAACCAGGCGGCGGATTTTGTCCTTGGTTGAAGGGATAAATTTCTGTCCCGCGAAGCCGGGATTTACTGTCATGACCATCACATAGTCACAGAAGGGAAGCATCTCCTCCACCGTGGCCAGGGAGGTATCTGGATCGATGGCCAGGCCTGCCTTTACGCCCCGCTGCCGGATATGGGTGAGGGTTCTGGCCACAAAGCGTTCCGTTTCGGGATGGATATAGATGATGTCCGCCCCGGCGTCGATGAACCAGTCCACCTTGGTGGAGGGATTCTCAATCATCAGATGGCAGTCCACGGGTTTTGAGGTGGCAGTTTTCACGGCCTTCACGTCGGAAATGCCCATGGTGATGTTGGGCACAAAGGTTCCATCCATGATATCGCAGTGGAAAATATCCGTTCCCGCCTCATCCAGGGCCTTCACATTCTCATAGAGATGCCCGAAGTCCGCGCACATCAGGCTGGGGCAAAGCAGTCGTTCGCTCACTGGGCCGCCTCCAGGTTCTGGGTTTCTTCGATTTCCCTGATCATGTCGATTCTTCTCTGATGGCGGCCGCCTTCAAACTCGGCTTCCAGCCAGGAGTCCACGATCATTTTTGCCAGCTCCACGCCCACGACCCGGGCGCCGAAGGCGATAATGTTGGTATTGTTGTGCTGTTTGGAAAGCTTGGCGGAATAGGGCTCGGAGCAGACACAGCAGCGGATGCCCTTCACCTTGTTGGCGGACAGGGAGATGCCCACGCCGGTACCGCAGATCAGGATACCTCCGTCCACCTCGCCGGCGGCCACCATTTTGGCTACCTTGTAGCCGGAAATGGGATAATCAAAGCTTCCGGGAACATCGGTGCCCACATTGATCAGCTCATAGCCCTTCTCCTGAAGATAAGCCATGATTTCCTTTTTCATTTCCACTGCCACATGATCGTTGCCAATCGCTAATTTCTTCATTTTCTCTGCTCCTGTTTATATGATTGAATTATGCTCGTAGTCATCTCTTTGAACTGTCCTGATTTTACCATGAAGGGAATGCCCCGTCAACGAATCGTGTAACATTTTTCTTTCTTTTACGCAACATGTTGCATTATTGAGAAAACTGTTGTATAATACAGTCAATCCTATATAATTAAGGAAAAGGAGCGCCTTTTGCCATGGCTGTCACAAAAAAGAAATCCTTCCGGGAGATTGCCCGGTCACTGAATGTTTCCCCGGCCACCGTGTCCCGCATCGCTGCGGGCATCGGGAGTTTTTCCGAGGAAACCCGGCAGACGGTGCTTTCCGCTCTTGCCGCGGAGGGCTACAGTCTCCAGGCTGAAAAGGAGCCGTCGGCGCCCGCCATCGCGGCGGTGGTCACCGATCTTTCCAACGAACTCTACAATAATATACTCACCTGTCTGACCCGGTACCTGGGCCGCAAGGGCTACCTGCTGCGGATCTACCTGGAGAACCAGTCCCAGGAGGAGCTGATTACTCATCTTCAGAGCGAGCAGCCCGCAGGCATCATCCTGCTGGGCACTCCTCTGGAAAAGGTCAGGGCGGAATCCTTCGTCCCGCTGATTCAGGTGCTGAGCTCCAGCGCCGTTTCCTATCAGGGCAAGGTCTACCGGATTTTTTCCGATGAATATGTGGGCGGGCGGCTGGCGGCCCGGCTGCTGCTGGAGAAGGGCTGTCACCGGCCGGTGATTCTCAACAACCGCCATACCCAGAGCTCCGAATCCCGGCGCATCCGGGGATTTAAGGATGAATGGGATTCCGAAGCCGGCAGCAGCGGGGATATTTATATTCACGACGGTGAGCCCTTCAAATCCGCCTTCAATTCCGCTCATGATATCGTTTCCTACCTGCTGGCCAAAGGGCAGAGCTTTGATTCCATCTTTGCCTGCAGCGACTGGCGGGCCTATGGGGCCCTGGTGGCCCTTCGGGACATGAACGTGCCGGTGCCGGAGAAGGTCCGGGTGGTGGGCTTCGATGGGGAGCGGGTCTCCCGCTACTGCGATCAGCCCTTCGCCACCATCCAGCAGAATCCGGATATGATCGCCACCGAGGCCATGCAGATGCTGCTTTCCCTCATCGATGGCCGGGAGGTGGAAAAAGAATCCCTGCTGATTCCGGTGCAGGTGCAGCGGGGAATGACGGTTTAAGGAACGGACAACTGACAGTACACCCCTTGCGGTCAGACCCGCAGGAAAGCCTTCGGGCCAGGAGGAAAATCATGCTGAGCCTTCTGCTGTTTTTACTGTATTTTCTGTTTTCCATTGGTGACTGTATCTGGGCGGAAAAACGAAGCCACCTGCGGGCCGGCCGCCTTCAGCCGGAGGATCTGACGGCCCTGAAGCGCCGGATCTATACCCGCCGGTTCCGCCTGCTGAAGTTTTTCCTGATGCCCCTGCTGCTGGGCTTCTATCTGTCCAGCAGTCTGCTGGGCTGGCCCTTGGAAGCGGCCTTTCTGCCCCGAAGCTCTCTGGTTAGCGTGATCTTCGCGCTGATCTTTGGCTGGGGCGGCGACACGCTGCTGGAGCTTTCTCCCGCCCTGTTTCCCTTTGGCCTTTTTTCCTTTCTGCTTGGGCATATCTTCTATGTAACCGCCTTTCTGACGCCCCGTACCGGTGCGATTTCGGTGCTTTCGTTCCCGACCTTTTCCCGGGCGGTTTTCCCGCTGATCCTGCTGCTGATCCTAGTGGTCTACGGAGTCCTGATGGTGCGCTGCCTGCTGTTCCTGCCGGAAACAAAGAAGCTCCGCGTCCCGCTGATGCTCTATCTGGTGATGCTGATTGTGCTGCTCCTTTCCGCGGGGCTCTATCTGAACGCCGGAAGAAACCTGGGAGGACTGCTGTGCTTCCTGGGGGCGGCGCTGTTTGTCATTTCGGATTCCATTCTGGCCTTTCATCTGTTCACGGACCGGCCCGACAGCGGCGTCATGGAAACCTACACCAGCGCCCAGCTGCTGCTGGTGCTGGGACTGCTGCTGCCTTGAGGCGGATCGCAAATACAAAAGGAGGTTTTGTTATGAAGAAAAGCATACTCGCCGTCCTGCTGATTCTTTCACTCCTTCTCAGCGGCTGCGGCCAGGCCAAAAACGACAGCTCTGCCGCGCAATCCGGTTTTTCGGCACCTGTCTATACCGGCGGTTTTCCCTCGAACCGGCGGGCATCGGATGGCTTTGATCACTCCCATTTTGACGCGGCCGTCCTTGGCGGTGTTCTTGGGGAGAACTCCGTGCTCAATTCTTCTGCCGCGGAAGGCAATCATCTTCTGTCGCCTGCCAATCTCTATCTTTCCCTGGCCTCGCTGAGCTATCTGACGAAAGGCACCTCCCGCTCGCAGCTTCTGCAGGTCCTGGGGGCTTCCCAGCTCACCGAGATGGAGACCAATCTTCAGACGCTGTGGAACAGTCAGTTCTATAAAACGAATGACGCCCTCTGTCTACTGGGAAATTCGATGTGGATTTCAGACAGCCTTTCCGTTCCTGCCGCCCGGCTCACGGAGCTGTCTGAGAAATATTATACTGCCAGTTATGTGGGGCGTCCCGGAACCGAAGCCTTTAACAATTCCTACCGGGAATGGCTCAGCTCCATGACCGGCGGGCTGCTGGAGAAGGAAACCAGCCAGGCCGTTCTCGACCCGGACATGGCGCTGCAGGTGGCTTCCACTCTCTATTATCAGGCTCAGTTCTCCGAGCCCTTTGAAGCAGCCCGCACCTCTTCCCAGACCTTTCATGCGCCGTCGGGCGATGTCAATGTTCCGATGATGCATATGGATGAGGCCTTTCCCTATCATCAGGACGACCTCTTTGATGCTGCCGGACTTTCCCTGATGAACGGGGCAACCCTCTGGATCCTGCTGCCAAAGGACAATGTGACGCCCGCGGCGCTCTGTTCCAGCGAAGCGGTAATCACATGGCTTAAGTCACCCTCCTGCGAGCAGGAGGATCTTGTCCTTTCTGTGCCGCAGTTTGATATCTCGGACCACGTCCCTCTGATAGATGTGATGAAGGGCCTCGGCGCCGGGGATATCTTTGATCCGGATCTGGCTGATTTTTCCGGACTTTCCGATGACATCAGCGGCTGCTTCGTCACCCGCTTTGAACAGACCCTGCGGATTCGCCTGTCGGAGGGCGGTATCGAATCGGCCTCCTACACGGAAGCTGTCATTATCAGTGCCGCCGCTCCTGAAGACGCGGTATCCTTTACGGCCGACCGCCCCTTCCTGTTTGCCCTGCGGGACTTTGACGGAACCATACTGTTTGCGGGAATTGTGAATGATCCTTCCCGGTGAACTGTCTCTTGACACACTATAAAACGGCATGGTAAAATAGCGGTTAGCAGTTTTGACGGAAGAAGCATACTCCCTGCAGAGCGCATTTCTGCAGGGAGTGATTCTTATAAAGGAGACATACCATGTATCAGAAAGTCGCTACCGACATGAACTTCACCGAGCGGGAAAACCGCGTGCTGGATTTCTGGAAGGACCAGCACATTTTCGAGGAGTCCCTGGCGCTTCGCAAAGACGCCCCCACCTTTACCTTCTATGACGGTCCTCCCACCGCCAACGGCAAGCCCCATATCGGCCACGTGCTGACCCGGGTTATCAAGGATATGATTCCCCGTTACCGCACCATGAAGGGTTATTTGGTGCCCCGCAAGGCCGGCTGGGATACCCACGGTCTGCCGGTGGAGCTGGAAATCGAGAAGGCCCTGGGTCTGTCCGGCAAGGAGCAGATCGAGGCCTACGGCATGGCTCCCTTTATCCAGAAATGTAAGGAAAGTGTCTGGAAATACCAGGGCATGTGGGAAGAGTTCTCCGGCAAGGTCGGCTTCTGGGCTGACATGGAGCATCCCTACGTTACCTATCACGATGATTTTATCGAGTCCGAATGGTGGGCGCTGAAGGAGATCTACGACAAGGGCCTGCTGTATAAGGGCTTTAAGATTGTGCCCTACTGCCCCCGCTGCGGCACCCCTCTTTCCTCCCATGAGGTAGCTCAGGGTTACAAGGCGGTCAAGGAGCGTTCCGCCATCGTGCGTTTCCATGTCAAGGGAGAAGACGCCTTCTTCCTGGCCTGGACCACCACCCCCTGGACCCTGCCCTCCAACGTGGCGCTCTGCGTCAATCCGGAAGAGACCTACTGCAAGGTCAAGGCGGCGGACGGCCATACCTACTACATGGCCGAGGCTCTGCTGGACAAGGTGCTGGGAAATCTGGCCCAGGATGGCGAAAAGGCCTACGAGGTTCTGGAAACCTACAAGGGTACCGACCTGGAATACAAGGAATATGAGCCCCTCTTCGCCTGCGCGGCCGAGGTGGCTGAAAAGCAGCACAAAAAAGGCCATTTCATCACCTGTGATGACTATGTCACCATGACCGACGGTACCGGTATCGTTCATATCGCTCCCGCTTTCGGTGAGGATGACGCCAAGGTGGGCCGCAAATATGATCTGCCCTTTGTCCAGCTGGTGGATGGCCGGGGCAACATGACCGAAAACACCCCCTACGCGGGCCTCTTCGTCAAGGACGCGGATCCCAAGATCCTGGTGGATCTGGACAAGCAGGGACTGCTTTTCGACGCTCCCAAATTTGAGCATGACTATCCCTTCTGCTGGAGATGCGACACTCCCCTGCTGTACTACGCCCGGGAATCCTGGTTCATCAAGATGACGGATGTCAAAGAGGATCTGATCCGCAACAACAACCAGATCAACTGGATCCCCGAGAGCATCGGAAAGGGCCGCTTCGGCGACTGGCTGGAGAACATTCAGGACTGGGGCATCAGCCGCAACCGTTACTGGGGAACTCCTCTGAACATCTGGGAATGCCCGGACTGCGGCAAGCGCACTGCCATCGGCAGCCGTAAAGAGCTGAAGGAGCGTTCCATCAACTGGCCAGAGGGCGTTCTGGGAAGCCCCAGCAGCGACACCGCCAAGGAAGCCTGCAATGTGGAGCTTCACCGTCCCTACATTGATGAGATTCTGGTGCGCTGCGAATGCGGCGGCGCCATGAAGCGTGTGCCTGAGGTTATCGACTGCTGGTTTGATTCCGGTGCCATGCCCTACGCCCAGCACCACTATCCCTTTGAAAATAAAGAGCTCTTTGAGCAGCAGTTCCCGGCCCAGTTTATTTCCGAGGCCGTGGATCAGACCCGCGGCTGGTTCTATTCCCTGCTGGCGGAATCCACCCTGCTGTTCAACAAGCCTGCCTATGAAAATGTCATTGTTCTGGGTCTTGTTCTGGACGGCGACGGCCAGAAGATGAGCAAATCCAAGGGCAATGCCGTGGATCCCATGGATGCCCTGGGCAAGTACGGTGCCGATGCCATCCGCTGGTATTTCTACATCAACTCCGCTCCCTGGCTGCCCAACCGTTTCCACGACAAGGCTGTCATCGAGTCTCAGAGAAAGTTCCTGCGTCCTTTGTGGAACACCTATGCTTTCTATGTGCTCTACGCGGAGATCGATCAGTTCGATCCTACCAAGTATACCCTGGACTATGACAAGCTGTCCATCATGGACAAGTGGATTCTTTCCAAGCTGAATTCCGTGGTGGCCGCTGTAGACAGCGATCTGACGAATTACATGATTCCCGAAGCCGCCCGCGAGCTTCAGAGCTTTGTGGACGATCTGTCCAACTGGTATGTGCGCCGCGGCCGTGAACGCTACTGGGCCAAGGGCATGGAGCAGGACAAGATCAATGCCTACATGACCCTGTACACCGCTCTGGTGACCATCTGCAAGGCCGCCGCCCCCATGATTCCCTTCATGACTGAGGATATCTACCGCAACCTGGTGGTGGGCATCGATCCCTCCGCTCCCAAGAGCATCCACCTGTGCGATTATCCCGCGGTGAAAGAGGAATGGATTGACAAGGATCTGGAGAAGGCCATGGAGGAAGTGCTTTCCGTCACTACCCTGGGCCGCGCCGCCAGAAACCTTTCCAATATCAAGAACCGTCAGCCCCTGCAGAAGATGTTCGTCCAGGCCCCCGAGGCGCTGGAGAGCTACTTCGCCGAGATTATCGCCGATGAGCTGAACATCAAAGAGGTGGAATTCACTGCTGACGCCAGCAAGTTTGTCAGCTATACCTTCAAGCCTCAGCTGCGTACCCTGGGCCCGAAATACGGCAAGCTGCTGGGCAAGATCCGCCAGGCGCTTTCCGATATTAAGGACGGACAGGCTGCTTACAAGACACTGACCTCCGGCGAGGCCCTGGTCTTCGATTTCGACGGCCAGAAGGTGGAGCTTTTCGAGGCGGATGTCCTGGCTGAGATGAGCCAGGTTCCCGGCTTTGTGGCCCAGTCCGAGGGCGCGGTGACTGTAGCCCTGGATACCAACCTGACGGAGAAACTGATTGAAGAAGGCTTTGTCAACGAGCTTACCTCCAAGCTGCAGACCATGCGCAAGGAGGCCGGCTTCGAGGTGACGGATCATATCCGCATCTATCTGGCTGAAAATGACAAGCTGACTCCCATCCTGAACGCCAACGCGGAGCAGATCAAGTCGGATGTCCTCTGCGACGAGATCGCTGCCGCCGCTGACGATACCTTCTATGTGAAGGAATGGGATATCAACGGCGTTAACGCTACTCTCGGTGTGCAGAAGATCTGATCAGATAATAATAAGTAAAGAGCCCTGACAGTTTTTGGAGCGATTCCGCAGGCTTTTTAAAGCCGAGGACCCGCGACAAAAACTATGTCAGGGCTCTTTTTTTCATATTTTTTCTGATTGTCTCAGAACCACACGGTGGGTTCGTATCGCTCAAAGATCACTGTATCTCTGCCTTCTTCATTGGCGGCGTTTTTGCTGGTCCAGCAGACGTTCTTGGCGCCCATTTTGATGGCAGCCTTGACGGTGATGGGCATGTCCGTAATCTCGTAAGCGATAAAGTGAGGACGGCCCATGAAATTCAGCAGGCAGCAGGACATAAGATAGCTCATGATCTTGCTTTCGGACTTGCCGTAGCCTTCCGCGGAGCAGGCCAGCTGTCCCCGCACCAGCTCGGGGGCGTTGATCTTGAACCAGCGCACGATTCTGGGATCGAAGCTTTCGATGCAGTACTCACCCTCATAGCCCGCCAGGATTTCGTAGGTCTTCTCACAAAGCTCTTCATTGTTGGGGCCGGATTTCAGCTCCACGATCAGAGGCGTGCGGCCGGCCACTGCCGCCAGCACCTCGGTAAACAGCGGAATTCCCTGCTCCGTGCCCAGCAGCCGAAGCTCCTCCAGCTCCTCCAGGGTCTTGGAATCCACCCGGGCATCCACGCCGCAGACTCTCTTCAGGTCATCATCGTGGAACACCACCACCTGACCATCCTTGGTCAGCTGCACATCCAGCTCGGAGCCGTAACCGGCTTCACAGGCCGCGTTGAAGGAAGCGATGGAGTTCTCCGGAATCCCCTTCTCAATGCAGTGAAGGCCCCGATGGGCAATGTTTCTGTTCTGAAAAGGCGCGTAAAGCTCCTCATCCACCCGCTGAGGCGCCACCAGAAAAGCGCCGATGCCGCAGACGGAGGCGGCTCCGCTGAGAAAACCCAACCATTTATTTGACATATGAATTCTCCTTCCGATTTTAATCGGATCCGCATTCATGCGGACTTTCTTTTTTGTACTTCGGATCAGCCGGACGTGGTCCCTGCCGATCCATGTTATTTTACCACAAGATATAGCTTTTTCCCAGTGGCTATGCTAAAATAACACAAATCGCATGATTCCCTGAAGGAGGTCCGTTCGAGATGAAACTGAATTATTTCCGTACAATCTGCGTCGGCTTTGCGTTCTTTCTGATCTGCGCTTTCTGGCAGGCCTATGACAACACCATCCCCCTGATTCTGACCAACAAGTTTGGCATGAGCCAGACCTGGTCCGGTCTCATCATGGCGCTGGACAACGTGCTGGCCCTGTTCATGCTGCCTCTGTTCGGCGCTATCTCCGACAAGTGCACCCATAAGCTGGGACGCCGGACTCCCTTCATTCTCATCGGTACCATTGCTGCTGCCCTGTCCTTCGTGGCTCTGTCCCTGGTGGACGGCATGCAGCTTTCCAACCTTTCCGCCATAGCCAAGGTGGATGATCCCCAGGCCCTGGCAGTGATCTACGAGCAGGAAAAGTCCGAAAAGCTCATCACTCCCGATGGCGACGCCTTCGTGCTCTCCGAGATCTATACTGAAGAAGAGTTCACGGCCATCCGGTCCCAGATCACTAATGAAATAGGCAAGACCGTCACCAATCACGCCTATACCAACTATGTGGTGCCCGCCCGGCAGGCCTACGCCGCCTCCGTCACCAGAAATCAGGTGTTTCCGCTGATACTCTTTGTGGTCTTCCTGCTGGCCACCCTGATATCCATGGCCACCTTCCGCTCCCCCGCCGTCGCATTGATGCCAGACGTTACCATGAAGCCCCTGCGCTCCAAGGCCAACGCCATCATCAATCTGATGGGCTCCGCCGGCGGCATCCTGGTGCTGGCCCTGGGCATGGTCTTCGCCACCAGCTCCGTGAAAAACGCGCTGATGTCCTACACCGGCTTCTTCTGCGTCGTCGCGGGCATCATGCTGGCGGCCCTGGCCGTCTTCATGCTCACTGTGCGGGAAAAACGGTTTGTCGAGGAAAGAGAAGCAAAGGAACGGGAATTCGGCATCGCCGACGAGGTGAACGCCTCTGCGGAAAACGCTGGCAAGCAGAAGCTGGGCGCCGCGGAAAAACGGTCCCTGGTCTTTATTCTGGCCTCCATTGTGCTGTGGTTCATGGGCTACAACGCCGTCACCTCCAAATACAGCGTCTATGCCACCAGCATTCTGCACAAGGACTATAACATGACCCTGATCATCGCTCAGGGCGCGGCCATCATTTCCTACCTGCCGGTGGGTATCGTGGCCAGCAAAATCGGCCGCAAGAAAACCATCATCGCCGGCGTCATCATGCTGATGATGGCCTTCCTCTCCGCCTCGATGATGAACTCCGACAGCCCCACCATGCTGATGAACTGCATGTTCGCCCTGGCGGGCATCGCCTGGGCCACCATCAATGTCAACTCCTTCCCCATGGTGGTGGAGATGTGCTCCGGCGCCGATGTGGGCAGGTACACCGGTTTTTACTACACCGCTTCCATGGCAGCCCAGGTGGTGACTCCCATCTTCTCGGGCTTCCTGATGGACAAATTCGGCATGAGGATTCTGTTCCCCTATGCTGTCTGCTTCGTCGCTCTGGCCATCGTCACCATGATCTTTGTCAAGCACGGCGACTCCCGGCCCGAGGCCAAGAAAGGTCTGGAGGCCCTGGACGAGGATATGGACTAACCCTCGGCGGCCTTTCCGCCGATAAAAGATTATAAAGGAAATACTGAATGCTCTTAGATGTCATACTGGATACTTTGCTGGACGGCCTGAAAATGGCTCCCATCCTCTATCTGGCCTACCTGCTGATGGAGGTGCTGGAGCATCATGCGGGCGAGAAAATGGAAAACGCCATCGCCAAGGTCGGCAAAGCGGGTCCTCTCCTGGGCTCGGCCCTGGGAATTATCCCCCAATGCGGTTTTTCCGGCGCCATTGCCGGCTTCTATGCCAGCGGCATCGCCACCCTGGGAACCCTCATTGCGGTCTTTATGTCCACCTCGGATGAGATGCTGCCTCTGATGATTTCGGAGGGAGCCCACGCCGGCGTTCTCCTGAAGCTGCTGCTTTGCAAGTTCGCGGCGGGACTGATCTTCGGCTATCTGGTGGATTTCATTTTCAAAGGCCACACGGAGATCCGCATTGAGGAAATCTGTGAACAGGATCATTGCGACTGCGAAAGCCATAATGTCTGGCTGTCTGCGGCCATCCACTGTCTGAAGGTCATGGGCGTCATTCTGATTGTGACCTTCCTGCTGAACCTGGCCTTCGAGCTGGGCGGCGCGGACTTTTTCAGCCGTCTGCTGCCGGATGTGCCCGTGCTTTCCGAGGTTCTGGCGGCCCTGGTGGGCCTCATCCCCAGCTGCAGCGCTTCGGTGCTGCTGACGGAGCTCTATCTGAACGATGTCATCCATGCCGGCGCTCTCATCGCAGGCCTTTCCGCCAATGCAGGCGTGGGCCTGGTGGTGCTGTTCCGCCAGCACAGGCATTTCTTCGGCAATATTAAAATCACCGGTCTGCTCTACGTCCTCAGCGTGGCGGCGGGCCTTCTGCTGGGGCTGTTCTTCTAATTCAAAGCTGAGGCGGCTCTTCTAATTAATACATCCACCCGCCTTCCGGGGCACAAAAAGGGACCTGCAGCGTTGCAGGTCCTTGTCTTTGCCTGAACCTTCCGGGTTTACGGATTGCAGGCGGGGCAGGGCTGATAGCCTGCGTCCAGGGCATCGTCCCTGGTGCCTGTGAATTCCATCTTGTTTTTGTCGCTCATCTTTTCCACCCCTTCACAGTCCGGGTAGTGGAAAATCAGGGACCGCTTATTCACAATATAGGTATGGATCTCTCCGGGCTCCTTCTCGCTCTGGACAATGCCGCCCGCCATGCCCTCCTCGGCGATCTGCAGCTCGCCCTCATAGGTGCGGCCGGTGCGGTAGTCGATGAGCGTGTGCTCCGAAGGATCAAAAACATTGTAGACAAAGATGCAGTAGCAAATGTCCTCGCCCTCGTCCTCCAGGGACCAGGCCTCCATCAGCGCGCCCCGGCACACCAGCTCATCGCCGGAAAAAACAGGGGTCACCCGGTAAAGCACCAGGGTCTGGAACTCCCGGACGTAGTCGCCCACCATCTCTTCAAAGGGCCTCATGCCGTCATTGTTGAAGAAGTGGGTGCCCGTCACCAGGTTCTGCTGGTTGTCATTCTCCCCCGCCAGCTGGAAAGCGATCAGGTGGGAGCGCTCATAGCCGCAGCCCCGCTGCCATCCGCTGGGATGGATCTGGGAAATATCTCCGCGGCTGCCCTGAGGCATCAAGGAGACGCCGAGACTGCCCATGGCCCGTCCGCATCGGCCCAGGTCATCCAGGGGACTGTAATCCTCATAGGGTCCCTCCAAAGCCTCGCGGATCTCCTCTTCCGTGAAATAGGGAACATTGTCGTGGATCACGGCATAAGTTTTGCCGGCAAAGGCGGGAATGGTATCGGCGTTAAAATCTTCATAGGTTTCGGGGCTCACATAGACGCCATCGGCTGCCGCGTCCTGAGACGAGGCCGGCTCTTCAGACTCAGTCTGAGAAGTGGCAGCTTCCCCTGCGGCTTCGTCCTGAGACGCCGCCGTTTCTCCTGCCTGAGAGCCCTCTTCCGTCTGTCCCGAAGGAGCTGCCTCGTCCGCCTGATGGGAGGAATCAGTCTCAATAAGGGTCAGATCCGGCTGAGAAGTCTCTTCCTCTACTGGTGGCATAACGCAGCCGGTCACAAGGCAGAGGGTCATCACCAGGCTGATCCAGAGAGTGCACAAACGCTTATTCATGGGCCCCCTCCTTTTTCCGCACGTAACGTTCCTTCGTGATCAGGTCATGGGAGAAGCCCGCCAGCTGCACCGTCTCGGTGAGCTCATATTCCGAAAGATCGATATCCAGCTTCCGGTCAAAGGGATAGGTCCGGTTCCATCGGTACAGCACCAGCTCCCGGATGGCCTCCCGGTAGGGATAAAGGTCCAGATCCTCCACGAAAACCGTGATGGTCTGATGTCCGGTGAAGCGCTTCTCCGCCTTCTCATCCTCCAGGGCCTCCTGCAGCGGGTTCTCCACCATGACCAGATAGTCCGTCTTGCCCCGGAACAGCTTCTTGGAAAAGGGTGAGATCCACAGCCGGCAGCCCTCCGACATGGCCTCTTCCGCCGGCATCAGAGAACCGTCAGGCAGCAGACTTCCCGCCTCCCGGAGCATGTCCCGGCTCACATTGCGGTCGCTGGACTGCCGTCTTCCGTTAAACAGGGTGCCGCCCCGTTCCTCAACGCATACTAAAACCTTCAAATATACCTCCCGGTCCGATCAGAGGATCGGAACTCTCTTCTTAAAATCTTCGATGATAGCCGCGTTTTTGCGGTCGCCGTCATCGGTGTTGGCGCTGGTGTAGACCCGGGGCTGAACGCCCATGGCCAGCAGCTTCTCGCAGGTGGCGGTCATGGTCATGTTGACCATGGTGGCGTCAATGACCGTGGAAGTGGGGCTGATCATGGCTCCCTCTTCCATACCCTCCAGATGCACGCAGGCATCGCCCAGCACACCGCCGTTGTCCAGCACATAGTCGCACAGCTCGTAAAGCTTCTTGCCGCTGGGATGGCGGCTGGTCACGCTCTTCGAATGGTTCAGGGAGGTAATGGCCACGGTGGTGACGCCCAGCTCCCTGGCCTTGATGGCGGCGTCGATGCAGCCGGCATTGCGGCCCGAATTGCTTATGAGGAACAGCACGTCTCCCGGCCGGATGCCGGAGGTTTCAATCACGGTGGTGCCGACGCCCGGCGCCCGCTCGTAAAGGGAGCTGGCGGAGGCGCTCTCATGGAGCATCAGAAAGCTCTTCAGCAAAGGCGCGATGTTGGCCAGGCCGCCGGCCCGGTAAAAGGGCTCCTCAGCGATCATGTGGGAATGGCCGGTGCCGAAGAAATACAGCATGCCGCCGCCGGCGATGCTTTTGGCGCAGACCTCCGACACCTGATCAATGACCGGGGTCACATCCTTCTCCACATGATCCAGCAGCTGCCGGACCTTCTCCAGATATTCCATGTTCATGTTAATTTTCTCCTGTTACTTCTTCTATCAGATCAATCAGGACCTTCAGCCGGTCCATCAAGGTAGATTTTACCACATATTCATCAAAGGTGTGAGAGTTTTCTCCCTCGGCCCCCATGCCGTCCAGCACTGGGATTCCCTCATCGGCGGCAAAACTGCCGTCGGAACCGCCGCCATGGACCCGCCCCTCCAGGGACAGCCCATGGGCCTCGGCATGCTTTTTAGCCAAATCAAAAAGACGACGGGCCTCTTCGCTCTGTACCATGGGCGGCCGCACGCCCCGGATCTTCAGATGGATGCGGGTGCCTGGCACGGGGTTTTCTTCACAGAGCTGCCGGATTTTTTCCAGAGTCTCCCTCAGCAGAGCCGGATCATAGCACCGGGCTTCTCCTGTGGCCCAGACCTTCGGGCAGATGATGTTGGCCTTGCCGGGGGCTTCGATGGCTCCAATGTTTATAGTAAGCGACCGCTCCATGTCCCGCAGGCTGTAGATCTGACTGATGAGCCAGCTGGCGGCCTCAATGGCGCTGGCTCCCTTTTCGTAGCTCACGCCGCTGTGGGAGGCCTTTCCTTCCACGGTAAACTCATAGCCCGCCAGGCCCTTTCTTGCCACCGTGCAGTAGCCGGGCACCGAAGGCTCCAGGCAAAGGCAGAACTCGCTGCCCCGGGCATATGCCCGGATGGTCTGCTCGCTCTCCCCGGAGCCGATCTCCTCGTCACAGTTGAATACGCCGGTCAGGTTCCAGTCCTCCGGCAGATGATCCTTGAAATGACGGAATATCTCCAGAGCAAAGAGGTCTCCGGCCTTCATATCCAGGACGCCGGGACCCCGCAGCACGGGAATCCCCTCCCGGATTTCCTCCCGGTAAGGGTTCTTTTCCAGGTCGCCCCGCTGAAAAACCGTATCCCGGTGTCCCAGCAGAAGAATCCGTTTTGGACCCTTTCCCAGGGTGGCGATCAGAATATCCCCCCGCTCCCCCGGAACCCGCCGGGTTTCGGCTCCCGCCGCCTGAAGATCCTGTTCCATCCGGTTGTTCAGCAGCTGAAGCTGTTCATAATCCCGGCTGGGGGTTTCGATGTTCACATAATCTCCCAGCCGCCGGAGCATCTCCTCCTGGCTGCAAATCCGATATTCCATTTACATTCCTTTCAAAGCGTCTAAAACCGCCGCCGCCAGCAGCTCCTTGGCCTCGGAGGCATAGCCGCTGGCCATGTCCTCGTAGCCGCTGTCCCTGGTCAGGGGCTTGCCCGAGGGAAGATAGCCTTCATACCCGCCGGCATAGCAGCGGATCCAGGCGTTCTTACCGGTTTCTATGGCGATGCGGCCGCTGAGACGCACCGCGTCCTTCTGGGCATATTCAAAGGGTACGCCCACCAGGGCCAGCTTCTGGACAGTCTGCTGGGTCAGCATCTGGGCCGTCTTCTGAGTCAGGTTCTGGCTCGTCTGCCGGGATCCCTTCTCCTGGCCGAATTCCATTTCCAGCAGGCTCAGCCTGGCCAGGGTGCCCTGCCCTTCTCCATAATGGGGCCGCTGAAGAACGCTGCGGCAGGCAATATATTCTCTCTTCTGGGCCGCATCCGGACATGCCTCGATTTTCTCTTCCAGATAGGCGAGGATTTCCCGGCGCTCTTCCTTCGTGAAGAACCGGGCCGGGGGAACCCTCAGCATCAATTCTTCTGTTTTCAAAGTCACATTTCCGGTCAGTTCGGCTTCTTCGGGCTTCCGCAGGCTTTCCGCCATCCGGCTTCCCAGCCGCCGGGCTTCCTCAAAGGTGGATTCTCTGCGGGTATAACGGGTGGAAATATCCGCGCAGGCGCCGTTCATCCACAAAACCCGGGGCATGGGGCTGCCCTCCAGGCTCATCCGCTTCTTCAAACTCTCCTCGGCTCCCCACAACAGATCCCGGGAGATCAGCCGGTTCTGCTCATTCAGTACCGTGGGATGACAGCAGAAAAGCACCGCCACCATGGGCGATTCTCCTGCCTCTCCCAGCAGCCACAGCTGCCGCACCGGCATGGCAAAAAGGGATTCCGCTCGGGAGGAATCTCGGAAGCATCCCACTTCCTCCACCGTATCCTCCGTCAGTCCCGCCCGGACCAGATGCAGATCCGCCCGGGCATCCCTGGCCGCCTCCGCAGCCAGCTCCGCTATGGTATCCAGATAATCATCTTCGTAGCAGTCAAAGGCTCGAAAGACGGACTGGGGCGCCGCATGGGTATGGATGGCGCCGATCTGAATATCTTTATCTTTCAGGTCCAGGTCTCCCGCAAGGGCCTCCCGAACCCGATTTCTGATTCTATCGCACAGATAATCCGAAGTGCCCAGCAGGTCCGCCTCCAGCAGCAGGACGCTTTCTCCGCCGGCTGTCAGCAGCAAGGCCCGGACAAAAAGAGGATCATGGACGCCTTCGCTGGGTCCCTTTCTGAGATCAAAGCCAGCCAGGGGCACCGGATGATCCGGCGTGATTTCCCGCTGGCCGAAGCCTGCCAGAAGTAAGCTACTCATAGGCTTCCTCCATCAGCCGCTCCGCGGCCTCCTGCCGGGATGCCCGGAACAGGGCAATGGCTGCTGCGCTCTGCACCGCCGGAACCCGGGGCAGGGTAATATCCGCAATTCTCGTATTTCCCGCCAGCTTTTCCTTCACTGCCAGAGTCAGAGGACTCTCCGGCCGGAACAATCCTCCGGACAGCACCAGATTGAAGGTCTCGCCGGAGTCCTTTTCATGATAATCGTAGGGATCCTCCTGGCCGCTGCGGCGGATCACCGCCTCCACGGAGCGGACCACATCCTCCGCCGCTTCATCAAAAAGCCGCCGGGCGGAAGCATTGCCCTGCACCGCCAGCTGGTCCACCACCCGGGTTACAGAAGCCGCCCGGCTCCGGTAATCCTGGCCGAGGCCGTCCTCCCGGGGCTGGCCCGCTGCTCTCAAAAGCCGCCGGGGATGATCTTCGTCCACCTGATAATGCTTCAGCACCGCGCCGTAAAACTCCGGATCCATGGGCTTCCTCAGATCGCTCATGCAGGAGCAGAGCTTCAGGGCCTTCTGGCCGATATCATAGCCAGAGCCCTCATCGCCGAAGAGGGGTCCCCAGCCGCTGGATTTGACGAAACGGCTGCCGGAAAGCAGGTAAGTGACGGCGCCGGTGCCGGCGATGGTGCAGATGGCCGGGGCAAACCGGGACTTGCCGCCTCCAAACCAGACCGGGAAAATATCACTGTCGCATTCCACGTAGGGACAGCCGGTGACCTCCCGGAAAAATCCGGCATGGTCCTCTCCGCCGAAAACCTCCACCGCCGCGGAAGCGATAAACATACCGCTGATCTCCGCCTCGGCGCAGCCAGAGGCGCGAAATGCCTCGTTCAGACTGTCCTTGATGGAAGCAGCCGCCAGTTCCCTGCCGCAGAAAAGGAAGTTGGAAGGACCTCCCTTGCCCACGCCCAGGATGTGGCCCTGTTCATCCGCCAGCAGGCACCGGGTGCTGGTGCCGCCGGAATCAAATCCCGCATATATCTTCATAATTAAATTATAATCTCCCTTGTCGGAATATCAAAAATATTGTAACAGTACCCGGGGCAAAAAACAACCGGATTCCCCCGGCAGTCAAAACTTTTCAGTGCATTTATCAGGGAAAAGTGTTATGATAGGTTTATCCAGTTATGAAAAAGGAGATATGAATATGAGCAGTTTACTTGAATCCCTTCTTGGTTCCATGACGGAAGATTCCGCCCTCAGTGCCCTGTCCGGCAAAACCGGTGCTTCCAAAGACCAGGTTTCTTCTCTTCTGGGCTCCGCCCTTCCCCAGCTGATGGGCAGCCTGACTCAAAACGCCTCCACCGAGGAAGGTGCCGCTTCTCTGGCCGGCGCCCTGGCCCAGCACACCAGCACCGCTTCCATGGCTGAACAGATTCAGCAGGCAGACGAAGTGGACGGCGGCAAGATTATCGGCCACATTCTGGGCGCACAGCAAAACAGCGTTGTCGGTGACCTGTCTTCCCAGTCCGGTCTGACCGCTCCCCAGGTAAACTCCATTCTTTCCAATATCGCTCCCGCCCTGCTGTCCGGCGTGTCCGCTGCCGGCGCCGGCAAGAAAACCGGAGCGAAGTTTGACCTTTCCGACGGCTTTGACATGAAGGACATCATGGGTCTGGCCGGCAAGCTTCTGGGCAAGAAAAAACCCACTTCCCAGAACAATGGCACCGACCTTCTGGGCCTCCTGGCTAAGCTCACCAAATAAGTAACGCTCTAGGCTATAGCAATATAGTCCATCAATGAATGAAAATACCTGATAAGCATAACAGTCGAAATTCTGGATGCTTATCAGGTATTTCTATGTATAGAAGGATTTCAGGCAGATTTTGTAAGAACAGGTTTCGAAGAAACCTGGAAATCCTTTGCCTGGCTTAAATAGCCCTTGCCACAAGATCTTCCTGTCCTGTCAAGGCTGCCGCAATGCTTTGCATTGCGTTGCACCGCCTACGCGGCTTCGGCCTTGACAGGCAGAAGACTTGTGGCATTTTATAATTAAGCCAGGCAAAGGATAAGTGTGGCCGCTGACGGCAGGGCCTCACTGTTTCACACATTTCGTGTTTTGAGATGATCTTGTGACAATCTTCCTGGTGAGTTTCACATAACGCCCTTAAATTCCATTTTTGTGACAGTGGATTTTCACATACCTTAGATCAACACAATGTTTTGCAACAGTAATTGTCACAGATCTAGGTGATATGACCCGCACCCCTAAAAGTGGAGTTTACGAACATGTGATATAATGTAAACAACACAAGGAGGAAAGGTCATGGGAAAGAAGAAGT
>CACZRP010000079.1 GCA_902783575.1 uncultured Eubacteriales bacterium | reverse complement strand
AGCATCGATATGGCCCAGGGCGACACCGATGGCATCGACAGCAACGGCGACCTGACCATCAACGGCGGCACCATCAGCATCAACGCCCAGTCTTCCTTCGACTGTGACGGCGCAGCCACCTACAACGGCGGCACCATCATTGTCAACGGCGTCGAAACCAACCAGATCACTGCCCAGATGATGGGCGGCGGCATGGGAGGCGGCTTCGGAGGCATGGGCGGCAGGGGCGGAAGATAACGCCAGCATCCAGAAAAAGCACAAAAAACCGGCAAGGGTCTCAAAAAAGGTCCCTGCCGGTTTTTGATTTATATTGTTTTGTTGCTCTTCAGCGCCGTGGTGGTTCCACGAGCCCCGCAGCTCCTCAGATCTCCAGACTGGTTCCCGGGATCTGAACGACACAGTCCACTCCATGGGCTTCACAGTACTTCGCCAGCTTATAAAACACAACCTCTGTTTTTTCCACCAGCCGAGGCATACCGACGACCGGTTTTGTTAAGGGCGAGAAGAAGTTATCCCAATGAACCGGAATCACCAGCTTCGGCTGCAGTTTTTCGATGGTTTCCTCGAAAAACACCCGTTCTGTCTTCTCATCCGCCTTTTGAAGTCCCGCGACGCCAAGGAAGAGCACGTCCGCTTGATATCCGGCCATCTGTCCCTTGATATAGTTGAAGCTGGGACGGATCATAATTTTCTTATTCCCGGCTTCCACATAGAAATCGTAGGAACCGCCCTCCTTGTAGTCCCGCAGCCTCGCCGGCTGCCGCAGGGGCGCGTCGATGGTCTGCCCCAGATCGTTATTGAGAATCGTGGGCTTGGAGTGGATGGAAGGAATCACCTTGATGCTGTAGCCGCCCACCTGATAGGTTTCGTTGGCCGCGAACTGAACCAGCTTGTCCTCAGGAATATCTCCGCCTCTGGCTACATTCAGCGCGGAGCTGGTGCCGTAAATCATGGCGCCGGTCTTTTCCGCAATATAGGGAGCGTCCATCACATGGTCATGATGAGAGTGGGAAACAAAGATCGCCTTCAGCCGCTCCACCTGGTGAAGCCGCAGCTTCTCATCCACCACAGCGCGGTCGGTGGGGCAGCTGCCGAAAATGTATTTCATCAGCGAGGGGCGGGTCATGTGGGCATCAAAAAAGATCTGATCCTTGCCATCATCAAACAGCAGTGTCGTTGTTCCAAAAAAAGTAACTTTCATCACTAAGTCATCCTCCTAGGCAAAAACAGTGTACCGCAAACCCGCGGCAATTTCAAGTTTTGATTGGAAATGCACTCAGCATTTCAAAAAAACGAAAGGTTTTACTGATCCAAATGTGATATAATAGTGCCAGTAACTTTTTAGGAGGCTTACCTATGAGCGGAAAAGAACTGGTTCTTCAATTTTATGAGCAGGTATTCAACAACTGGGATCTTTCCTGTGTTCCCGAAATCATGCGGGAAGACTACATGCAGCACAGTCCGGAAGTGGAAGATGGCCGGGAAGGTTTTTTAAAATTCATGGATGGCTTTCTGAAGGCAAAGCCCCACGCGGACATCATCAAGATTCTGGAGGACGGAGACCTGGTGTGCGTCTTCTTCCGGTGCATCCTGAACGGTGAAAAAGTGGTCAAGGTATTCGATCTTTACCGTCTTCAGGACGGCAAGCTGGCGGAGCACTGGGACTGCACCATGGACACCACAGGCATTCCGGTTCACAACAGCTTCGGGCATTTCTGATTCTTTGAAATCCGTTTACTTTTTCAACATAATCTTATTCGAAGGAGAAAAACCATGAAAAAAACACTACTGATTCTCTTATGCGGTGTTCTGATTTTGACGTCCCTGGCCGGATGCTCCGGAAAAGCGGATCCAACCGGAAACGCTTCTGAGGCTTCCCCGGCTTCTTCCGGTGAATCCGCTGTAGCTCAGGACTCCAAGGATGCGGGACAGGAATTCGATATCCTTTCCCTTAAAACCCTCCAGGATCTTCTGGATCTTGAACAGAGCGGCAGAGTCACCTATGTGGGCAACGGTGCCGTGGGCCAGTACTACGTCCGTTCCTTCACTGCGGACGACATCCTGTACCGCGTGATTCTCAAGCTGACAGACGAAGTCTATGATGAATTCTGGGCTGTGGATTACAGCGAGGATGGCTATGAGGCCAAGGAACTAGCTATTCTTGGTCCCGTGCCCATCATCCGTTACGAAAACCTTTCCGCCATTGAGCTTTCTGAGGAAGAGATTCAGAAACTCGTCGGCGGCCCCGGCTCGGAGCTGGTGGACAGAGGCTGGCAATGCTGGGGTTACAATTTTGAAACCAAAGAGCTTCGTATGGATGATCGTGCTTTTTCCTACTACGTTACCTATGAAGGCGATGTCGATCAGGCAGCTGCCGACATGGATGATCCTCAGGAAGCCATTCGCCCTGTGACCATCACCAGCATCACGCCGGAAGGCTACGGAGACACCGCCAACCTCGATTATTCCGGTGAGCTGATCGCCGGTGAAGAGCTGGAGCTCGAGGAAATGGGTGAAGGGGAAGTCGAACAGGAAGACATCGGTATGCTGGGCGGCTGGCTCTACAATGAGGATATCCTCCCCACCGCCGAGGATGAAAACACACTGAAAGCCGCTGTTGCCACCTTAGAGGCAGACGCTGCCGCGCCTGTCACCTATCAGCTCATCGCCAACCTGGGCAACGAGCCTGTGGCCGGAACCAACTACTGCTTCCTGGTTAAGGCGGAACCCGCAGACGAAGGCGCAGTTCCCTACTACGTGCTGATGTTCATCTATAAGGACCTCGATGCCAACTGCACTCCCTACCTCGTCCAGCCCATCGAGCCCGGAACCCTGTATGGAAATGACGGTTCCCATGACCTTGCCGAAATTGCCATCGAGGCACCCCAGGGCGCACTGATGGGTGGCTGGTCAGTCGCTCAGCAGGATGACCACGATCAGGAAGTCTTCACCTCCCTGAACCAGGAAGGCCTGTCCATGATCTGCTGTCTTTCCAAGCAGGTGGTAGCAGGAACCAACTACTGCTTCCTCGCCCAGGCAGACGGTTCCCCCTACTTCATCTACGCCTATGAAGATCTTGACGGCAACACCAGCTTAGTCAACTTCGAACTGTTCTATATGGAGGCGTTTGTCTAAACACTAGGCTCGCTGCCGGCCATCGATGGGTTCTTCGGAAATCGAGGTTTTTGGCACAACTACCGTAGATCTCAGGGCAAAGCCCTTAGAATTCTTCGGAAATCAAAGATTTTGGCACCGCTGCCGCATTTTTGCGGTAGTGGTGTTTTTTTCCTGCATTCCCGAAGAATTATAGCCGAAATATGGTGTTTACTACGGTAGTTGTGCCAAAAAGTCCTGATTCCGAAGAATGGAAGGGCAGGTATGCGGTAGTTGTGGAAAAAAGTCCCGATCCCGAAGAATGGGGCCATGAACAGAACATGAATCTTCCTCATCTGCCGTCAATGTGATATACTTTCTCTAAGCACGGCTATCGAAGAAAAGCGAGGAACAAACTATGAATCTATTATCGCGAGAAGACTATGAACAGATGCTTGCCCAGACCCGGGACCAGCGGATGAGCTGGTGGCGGGATGCGCGCTTCGGCATGTTCGTGCACTTTGGACTTTACTCTGTCATCGGACGCCACGAGTGGGTCATGTCCATGGAGGGATTCGACAAAGAGGAATACGAGAAGTGGGCTGACCGCTTCTGTCCCAAGGAGGGCTGCTGCGAGGAGTGGGCGAGGCTGGCCAAAGCCGCGGGCATGAAATACATGGTCCTCACCACCCGGCATCACGAGGGCTTTTCCCTCTGGGATTCTAAGGCTAACCCTTACAACAGCATGAACTACGGCGCCCATCGGGACATTGTGAAGGAATTCGTGGAGGCCTGCCGGAAGGAAGGGCTGCGCATCGGCTTCTACACTTCCCTGATGGACTGGCATCATCCGGACGGTGCCATCTGCGCCACAGACCTGGCTGCGCGGCGGCGTTTTCTTAGTTACATCGAAGCTCTGAACACAGAGCTTCTGACCAATTATGGAAAGATCGATATCCTCTGGTATGATGTTCCTAATCCCATGAACACAGCTGAGGAGTGGGACTCCCTGGCCAGAAATCAGCGTCTGCGGGCCCTGCAGCCGGATATCATCATCAATGACCGCAGCATGCTGCCGGAAGATTTTGGAACGCCGGAAGGAGAGATCCGGGTCATGGAGCGGGACTGGGAAGCCTGCATGACCTTTAATGATATTTCCTGGGGCTATCTGGATGCGGACCAGGCCGATGTCTATGCGTATAATGCGCCCCGCATCCTGCGGATGCTTTGCACCTGTGCGAGGAACGGCGGCAACCTGCTGCTGAACATTGGGCCCGCACCGGATGGTTCCGTGCCCAAAGACGCCATCCGGCCTTTGGAGGAAGTGGGAGAATGGCTCCAAAAAAATGGAGAGGCCGTATATGGACCTCTCCTGAAGAATCCCCTTGGCGCCTCCTGGTTCCGAGGCGGCAATGGGATCAGCGGGATTACCTATGAAAAAGATCGAAAAGCAGTTTACCTTTGGAACTGGATCACACCGCCTGAGGGCGATATGTTCCTGGCCGGATTCGACGCTCCGGCGGCATCGGTTACAGAGCTTGCCACCGGCAGGGCCCTTCCCTTCGAGAATCTTCCGGACGGACGCATCCATTTGATGGGTCTTCAAAAAGCCCAGGGCCCAGTCCCGGTTCCGGTCTACAAGGTAGTCTTTAAGAGGCCCTATACGAAATATCAGCCCTTTGCCAAATACCCGCAAATCTATTTTTGAATCAGAAAAAGCCAGGGAGGTCCCAAACGAACCTTTCCTGGCCTGGCCTTTATTCAATTCTCGTTCAGCCAAGTTCCTCACATTTCACGAATTTTCTATTTCATCAGTTCTTCCAGCGCCCGCACAATCAGATCGTGCTCGTATTCATCGCCGGGGCCACCAGCTCTTCCAGGGAGAATTTGGAGATCTTTTTCGGCTGGTCGCTCTGCAGAATCTGCTCCGCCCGCCGGGTGAAAGCGAGGGTATCCTTCAGCGGGATCAGATCGCTTTCCTTTTTGCCTCTGCGGTACAGGTCCACAAAGTGGGCCACCTCATGGACAAAGCCCTCTTCCTCCGGATCCTCGAAGGTCTCCACCAGCTCGCCGCGCCCCTGATAAAGGGAGGTTTTGCGGCAGCCCACGAAATACTCCTGGGTGATATATCCCTTGGAACCGGACAGGGTCGCGGAGCTTTCCATAAAACCGTTGATGGCGGTCAGGCAGTCCGCAATCACGCCGCCGGGGAACCGCATGCTCATGGTGACAGCCGTATCGACGCCGTTTATGCCGCGCTGCACCAGAGTCTTGACCTCCTCCGGCTCGCTGTCCATAATTCCGGTGGCATATTCATAGGGATACACGCCGGCATCCCACAGGGCTCCGCCGGCCAGCTCCGGACGCCACATGCGGCCGTTCATCGTGTATTCATTGTAGGGCATATTGAAGCAGAAGGATGCGCGGATCAGGTGCAGCTCACCGATCCTGCCCTCCCGGATCCACTCTTTGGCTTTCAGGAAGGCCGGCATCATACGGGTCCAGAACCCTTCCATAATCAGCACACCCTTTTCCTTCGCCAGGGCGATGGTCTCCTCCGCCTCTTTGGAGCTGATGAAGAAGGGCTTTTCACTGATCACGGCCTTACCGGCCCTGATGCAGGCCTGGGCAATCTGCGCATGGGTGGTATGAACCGTGGCAATATAGACCGCCTGGACATTTTCGTCCTCGATCATGGACTGATAATCTCCGTAGCACACCTGGGCGCCGTGGGCCTCGGCAAAAGCCTTGGCCTTTTCAGGATCTCTGGCCGCGCAGGCATAGAGCTCAGCCCCCTCCGATTTGCTCAGGGCCAGGGCAAACCTTTTTGCAATATTGCCGCATCCGGCGATTCCAAAACGCAGTTTTTCCATTATATTTTCCCTTTCTTTTCTGATAGTTGCCGACCACATAATTGCTACACATCATTATATCAAAGTCTCAGGACAGATACAATGGCATATGAGGGCCGGTGCCATTCTTCGGGATTCAGGATTTTTGGCACAACTACCGCAGAAATCACCTCATACCGATCATTATTCTTCGGAAATCCAAGAAAAAAGCACCACTACACACATTTGCGGCAGCAGTGCTATTTTTGTCGATTCCCGAAGAAAATCAGGCCAAGACGCCTCCTCAGTGCGGTAGCTGTGCCGAAATCCTTCAATCCCGAAGAATGGCAGGGCAGGCATGCGGTAGTTATGCCGAAAAGTCCAAATCCCGAAGAGTCGAGGACCTTATATCGCCTTACCCTGTCTGATTTCATTTTTCAAGCGACTTTGCAGTTCAGCATAAAATTGGCATAAGACTCCAGAATGCTTTCCAGCTTTGGTGCATGTCTATCTAAAAAACTCTTCCAAATTTACTCCACTTCGTCATCTTCATCGTCCCACTCATCCCAATCCGGATACTGTTCTACACTTCCAACAGACTTAAGCAGTACCGGTGGTTTCTTTCTGGGTTCTTCTGCAATCTTCTGAACGTGTATTGTGAACATCCAGTCATCACCATAATCGTAATGCAGGGAGAAGTTCTGTCCTTTTACCAGCCCGATCT
>CACZRP010000078.1 GCA_902783575.1 uncultured Eubacteriales bacterium | reverse complement strand
TTGACAGGCGGAAGACTTGTGGCATTTTATAATTAAGCCAAGCAAAGGATACTTCTGCCGAGGTCGGCTTTTAGATCAGATCGGTATCGGTCCATTCATTATATGTTGCTAAGATAATGTTTATAAACTTTTGCCGCCGGTTTGGATTCCCTTTTTCAGCGGTCTACTTTCCATTGGGTTACGGTCTGGTTTCCAATTACAGCCGGTGGCGACAGAAAATGGTATCTTTTGTGATTACATTGGCACTAATTTTATCAGTGAATGCAACGATGACATTTGCTGCACCTAATGAAAGTAAACCATATGACTCTTACATCACAGTCGAAGAAGCATCAGACACGTTGGTCTCTTATTTGCAAGAAGAAAAAGTAGCTATCAATCCAACAACAAGAATTGGTATAGAAGCTATCACGGATACAAAAAGCGGTATCACTGGCTCAGCCATCGTTGCAATTACAATGATTGATGATTATATAGTGCAGAAAGATTACCTGTTATTGGTTGATAATGAAGGAATTGCAAAGACTATACACCAACGCGCGTTAACAAGCAGCTCAGAAGGTTGGACTTTTTCCTCTGACCCCAATGGTTATATTTCTATTCATGTTACTACAGTTGATAATATCTATTCTGGATACTATTACCAACCCCAAAGAGCATCTTTCTATTACTCGAAACTTAAGACCTGCACAGTAAGCTGGATGCAAATAATTTATACTTGTCGCGGTGTTGTTTACTCCTATCCTGGATTTGTGAGTACTGGTACAGTTGGATATCATGCTATTTATATTACAAGAAGCAATCCCAGTCCCGACCTTACAAATACAACATACAATGCTTACAGTTCCAGCAAATGCATAGATATATCAACTGGCCTTGGCGCAGGCAGAACAGTATCATTCAATTATACTGTCAATGGCACAACCAGATACTATATCATGTAATATCAAATCAAGATAATATACGATCCTGGCCCAAGTATTACCCACAATCTCATTAACACGATAAAACTGCCCTCTGAAATTTTAAGATGGTGATAAATAGATGGATTACTTTAGATTTCACCTTACAACAGCAATTCTTGCATTAGGTTATGTTCATTTCAATATCGGACATTTCGAGACTTTCACCTAATAAAGACATATGTCGCAAGATGAACACATAAAAATGCTGCAGTCTTTTTCCTGGCTGCAGCATCTTTTTTTGCTTATTTCAGGTTTTCCATCGCGTATCCGGTGACGACCTTTTCCGATTGTAAGGCGTCTCCTCCGTGTACCGCCAGGCCTTTGCCCACCGAAGCGCCCTTGCAGTGTTTCTTCAGGGCGGCGGGAGCGCCGGCCAGCCCGGAACCTTCGTGAGTCATCACAGGGAAGACTTTCTTTCCGGTAAAGTCCAGGCGATCCAGCTGGGAGAAGATGGCCATGGGATAGGTGCCCCACCAGCAGGGTCCGGCCACCACAATATTGTCATAGGCGCTGATGTCCTCCAGATAACGGACCAGCGCGGGTCTGGCATCGGCCTGCAGCTCTTTCTTCGCCTCATCGGTGCAGGTCATATAATCCGTGCTGTAGGCGTTTTTCGTATCCACTTCGAAAAGATCCGCGTCCACAGCCCTGGCGATGTACTCAGCCACAATCTCCGTATTGCCCTTGGAAAGATTCTGAATGGATCCGTTGACATAGTTGGCGCCTTTTCTGGAATAGAAAATCACCAGTGTTTTGCTCATAACAATCATTCTCCTTGATATCTTTCAGTGAATTCCCGCTGCTTTTCTTTTGATGCCATGATTGTACAAAACTCTTGCGCGTGAATCAATTTTAATTTATCATGGTATCAATAAGTTAAACTGATAGGAGGTCCCTCATGCTTCTGAAGCAGATCCAGTACTTCCAGGCCGTGGTGGAAAACAACAGCTTTTCCGAGGCGGCCGAAGTCTGTCATATCTCCCAGTCCGCCATCTCCCAGCAGATCAAGGCCCTTGAGGATGATCTTGGCCTTCTTCTTCTCGAAAGAAAGGGCCGCGGCTTTTCCCTGACTCCCGCTGGCTCCTATTTTTATCAGAAGTCTCTGGTGGTGCTTACCGATATCACTCAGATGATCCGGGATACCAAACGCATTGACCGGGGTGAATCCGCCGAACTGAGGCTGGGCTATCTTTTTACCTACAGCGGGCCGGAATTTCAGGATGCGGTGGCTGCCTTTTCCGAGAAATATCCCGACGTCGAGCTGATAATTACCCCGGGCAACCATGAAGATCTATATGTGGGTCTCATATCCGGCCAGATGGACCTGGCCTTCAACGACCAGCGGCGGGTTTTTGCCGAAGACTACAATAACCTGGTGCTCACGGAGGCCACCAGCTTTGTGGAGATTGCCTCCCGCCATCCCTTCGCCAGACTGCCGCAGATTGAAGTAACAGATCTGAAGAATACGCCCTGCATTCTGGTGGCCGGTCCCGATCAGGAAAAAACCGAAGCGGATTTCTACCGGGGCTCCATGGGCTTTTCCGGTGGTTTTCTCTTTGCCCGCTCTCTTCCCGAGGCCCGTCTGATGGTGGCCTCCGGAAGAGGCTTCCTGCCGCTGGAGGGAAATACGGAGGATGTGTACTTCGATACCTCCATCACCCGGATTCCCCTGGCCAGAAGAGGTCAGATCATCACCCGGAAATACTGCGCCTTCTGGTCCATGGAAAACTCCGGATATTATATAGAAGAGTTCGCGGATATTCTCAAAGAACAGTTCCGCTAATCCTATAACTGTTTCACTGTTCATTGATAAGTTTTGCTTATCGTTCGTATTAAGAGATAAGATTGATGCCATTCTGAATTCATCCTATACTATAATCATCAACTTTATCTCTGAAAATCTTTAATACGGAGGCTTATCATGGATCTCAATCTTCTGAAGCAGAATCCCTTCTTCCTTTCCGACGAGCAGGTTAGCTGGGTTGAAAAGACACTGGAAGGCATGACCGAAGCCGAGAAGATCGGACAGCTTTTCTGCGCCTGCGTCCGTCAGGGCACCATTAAAGAGCTGGAGGATCTTTACGACATTACTCCCTTCGGCGGCGTTATGTACCGTCCCCTGCCCGCGGAAACCTGCGTAGAGCTGACCAATTACCTGAACAAGCTGAAGATTCCGGCTCTCATCGCTGCAGACCTGGAGCATGGCGGAAATATTATTCAGCCCAACGGTACTCTCTTCGGCGCCCAGCTGGCCGCTGCCGCCACCAAAGATACCGGAATGGCTGAGAAACTGGCCACCATCTGCGCAGAAGAAGGCCGCGCTGTAGGTATCAACTGGGCCTTTGCTCCCGACAGCGATCTTGATCTGAATTACCGCAACCCCATTACCAACTGCCGTACCTACGGTTCCGATCCCGAGCTGACCGCTTCCATGATCAGCGCCTATGTGAAGAAAATGCAGTCCTTGGGCATGGCTGCTTCCTGCAAGCACTTCCCCGGCGACGGCGTAGATGACAGAGATCACCATCTGGTAACCAACGTCAACTCTCTGTCCGTGGAGGACTGGGACGCCACCTACGGCAAGGTGTATGAAGCCGCCATCGCTGCCGGCACCATGTCCATCATGGTAGGTCACATCTGCCAGCCTGCTTATACCAAGCATTTCAATCCCGAAATCGAAGACAAGGATATTCTTCCCGCTTCCATGTCGAAAGAACTCATGGGCGGCCTGCTGAGAGAAAAGCTCGGATTCAACGGTCTGATCGTCACCGACGCCACTACCATGTCCGGCTTCACCATTCCTATGCCCCGCTCCCTTTCCGTTCCCACCGCCATCGCCGCCGGAGCTGATGTATTCCTGTTCTCCCGCAACATGGCCGAGGATGTGAAATTCATGACCGAAGGCGTTCGCAGCGGTCTGATCACCCAGGAAAGACTGAACGATGCTGTCACCCGTGTGCTGGCCATGAAAGCAGCTCTGGGACTGAATCAGCCTCAGAAGACCTACACCCTGGAAGAAGCCGAAAAGCACATCGGCACCGCCGAGCATCATGCCTGGGCCAAGGAATGCTCCGACCGTTCCGTAACACTGGTGAAGGAAGAGAAAAATGTTCTTCCCATCACTCCCGAGCGTTATCCCCGGATTTACTACTTCCCCCTGAAGGCTTCCTACGATACCCCCGTGGAGGGTCAGCAGAATGCCTGCGATACCTTCAAGCAGATGCTCATCGACAAGGGCTTCGAAGTAACAGAATTCAACCACGACAAGGCCCTGGAAGGCCGCCTGGCTCCCACCACCGATTTCGTTGGCAAATATGATCTGATGCTCTATGTGGCCAACTATCCCATCAAGAGCGGTGAGACCACCGTGCGTATCGAGTGGACCAATCCTCTGGGTTCCAACTGCCCCCATTTCCTGACTCAGATTCCTACTGTGTTCATTTCTCTGGGCAATCCCTATCACCTGCAGGATGTTCCGCGGATCCGTACCTTCATCAATGCCTACGCGCCCAATCCTGAAACCCTGGATGCGGTGATGGCCAAGCTCACCGGCGAAAGCGAATTCACCGGCGTCAGCCCCGTAGATCCCTTCTGCGGCCGCTGGGATACCAGACTGTAAGAGTCAGCCCTGAAAAATTAAGTCAAGTCAACTTGCGATCGAGGATTTTTCCCGTATATGGGAAATCTCCTCGATCGCCGCTTTTTTGTCGAGGATATTTCACGAGACAGGCAGTTTTCCTCGACAAGATTTTTTTGCTTCGAGGAAATTTCAGGTATGAAGCAGTTTTCCTCGAACAGTAGAGTTAAGCTGCCGGTGATGTTCGAGGATATTTACCATATAGCTGAAAAATCCTCGAAAAAAAGCCGCCTCGACTAGTCCCGAAAAATGCGATCGAGGAAAAATGCCTCTGGCGTGAAATATCCTCGAGGAAAAACAAGCAAAAAGTTTGAAAATCGAGGAAAAATGCAAATATCAGGAAATATGCTCGAAGACAAGCCTTCCGATGAGGATGAGATAATAATCCAACAATAATAAAGGTTTCAAAAGAAACCTGATGAGCCTTTGTTTGGCTTAATTAGCCGATGGCAAGACACTCTCGCAAGTATAGCATACATAAAAACAGACCCTGAGTTTTTCAAGCTCAAGGTCCGTTCTGGTTTTAATCGATTGAAAGCAAGTCCTGGATCCGCTTATTTGCCCGCCAGATATTCGTCAATGGCTGCGGCGGCAACCTTGCCGGCGCCCATGGCGGAAATGACGGTGGCAGCACCGGTGACCGCGTCGCCGCCGGCATAGACGCCTTCACGGCTGGTGGCTCCGGTGTTCTCCTCCACCACGATACCACCGCGGCGGTTCACCTCCAGGCCTTTGGTGGTGGACTTGATCAGGGGGTTGGGAGAGGTGCCGATGGCCATCACCACGGTATCCACAGCCAGGGTAAATTCGCTGTCCGGAATGGGCACAGGACGGCGGCGGCCTCTCTCATCGGGCTCGCCCAGCTCCATACGGATGCACTTCATGCCGATGACGGAGCCGTTCTTCGGATCTCTGGGATTCTCCGGATTGGTATAGCCCAGGATTTCGGTGGGGTTGGTAAGCAGGTTAAACTCGATGCCCTCTTCCATGGCATGCTCCACCTCTTCCCTACGGGCTGGCAGCTCTTCCATGGAACGGCGGTACACGATGTAAACCTGATCAGCGCCGAGACGCAGCGCGGTTCTGGCAGCATCCATGGCCACATTGCCGCCGCCTACTACGGCTACCTTGCCGCCCTTCATAATGGGCGTCACGGGATTCTCCCTGAAGGCTTTCATCAGGTTGGAACGGGTCAGATATTCATTGGCGGAATAAACGCCCTTCAGACTTTCGCCGGGAATATTCATAAAGTTGGGAAGACCGGCGCCGGAGCCTATGAATACTGCCTCGTAGCCCATCTCAAAGATCTCGTCGATGGTCAGGGTTTTGCCGATGACCATGTTGGTTTCCACATCCACGCCCATGGCCTTCAGGTTATCCACTTCCTTCTGAACAATGGCCTTGGGAAGACGGAACTCGGGAATGCCGTAGACCAGCACGCCGCCGGCCAGATGCAGGGCTTCGAAAACGGTAACCTTGTAGCCCTTCTTGGCCAGGTCGCCGGCGCAGGTAAGGCCGGAGGGACCGGAGCCGATGATGGCCACCTTATGGCCGTTGGGCTCAGGAACTGCAGGCGCTGCTTCGGAATGGGCGTTGTGCCAGTCGGCCACAAAACGCTCTAGACGGCCGATACCCACGGGCTCGCCCTTGATGCCTCTCACGCAGCGGGATTCGCACTGAGTTTCCTGAGGGCAGACACGGCCGCAGACCGCCGGCAGGGAGGAGGTTTCCGCGATGATCTGGTAAGCGGCCTCATAGTCCTGCTCTTTGATTTTCTGAATAAACTCGGGAATATGGATATTTACGGGGCATCCCTCGACGCAGGGCATATGCTTGCAGTGCAGGCAGCGCAGTGCCTCATCGATGGCCATCTCCTCGGTATAACCGCAGGCAACCTCTTCGAAGTTGTGGGCTCTGACCTTCGGATCCTGCGAAGGCATCGGGTTTTTCTTTAAACTCATATTCGGCTTTAACATTATGCCTTCACCTCCTGTTTGAACAGATTGCAGGCTTCCTCATAGGCGTGCCTCTCAAAATCGCGGTACATGGCGCCGCGGCTCATGGCTTCATCAAAATCCACTTCGTAGCCGTTGAAATCGGGACCGTCCACACAGGCAAACTTCGTCACTGCCTTGCCGTCCTGGTGCAGGGTCAGGCGGCAGCCGCCGCACATACCGGTGCCGTCGATCATAATGGGATTCATGGAAACGGTGCAGGGAACATCATAGGGTTTGGCTGCTGCCACCACAAACTTCATCATGATGAGGGGTCCGATGGTGATAATCTCGTCAAAACGCTCGCCGGCCTCCAGCTTTTCCTTCAGGGGCACGGTGACGTTGCCCTGGCGGGCGTAGCTTCCGTCATCGGTCATGACAATCAGCTCCTTGGAGCAGGCTCTGAACTCATCCTCCAGGATCAGAAGATCCTTGTTTCTGAAACCTATGATGGAAGTAACCTCCACGCCCAGGTCATGAAGCTTTCTGGCCACAGGCAGGGCAATGGCGCATCCGACGCCGCCGCCCACCACACAGACCTTCTTCAGACCTTCGGTCTCGGTGGGCAGACCCAGGGGACCTACAAAGTCCTGAATGCTGTCACCCACCTCCAGGTGGTTCAGCTTCTCGGTGGTGGCTCCTACGATCTGGAAAATAATCTGGACGGTGCCCTTCTCCCGGTCATAACCGGCAATGGTCAGAGGAATCCGCTCGCCTTCGGCGTCCACCCGAAGAATGATAAACTGTCCGGGCTCCGCTTTGCGGGCGATGAAGGGTGCCTGGATCTCCATGTAGGTGACGGTGGGATTCAGGCTTTTCTTATCTACTATAGGATACAACTTGGGTTCTCCTCTCTGTACGTTTTCTTTCATTATCCTGTACAACGGTAAACTTTGAGTAAATAAGGTCGGGCGCCTTCAGGCTTTTTCCCAGAGGGTGCCTTCCCGGGTATCCTTCAGAACGATGCCCTTTTCCAGCAGCTCGGCCCGGATGGCATCGGCTTTGGCGAAGTCCTTGGCTTTCTTCGCTTCTTTTCTTTCCGCGATTTTCTGTTCTACATAAGTGGTAAGGTCCGCGTCCACCGTCTCCGGCTCCGCGTCTCTCAGCTTGCACAGATCCAGGGACAGAACCTGGTCAAAGTCCTGAATCACCGCCAGCTTGGTGGCATCGGAAATCTCCGCATCCTTCAGCACGTCGTACACCAGGGTCAGACCGGAGGAGGTATTGAGATCGTTGCCCACCAGCGTAATGAACTGCTGACGATAGGCCTGGAGCTTTTCTTCATCCACGCTCTGACCTTCCGGCTTCAGATTCTTCACACGGCCTAAAAGCTTGCTGTAGGCAGCGGCCATGTTGTCCAGCACGTCGTAGGAGAATTCCAAAGGCTTGCGATAATGGGACTGCAGGCAGAACATGCGGTACACCAGGGGATCGTAGCCCTTTTCCTTCAGTACGGATACTGTCAGGATATTGCCGGCGGACTTGGCCATCTTGGCGCCGTGGTCGTTCAGATGCTGAATGTGGAACCAGTGGCGGCACCAGGGATGTCCCAGATACGCCTCGGACTGGGCGATCTCGTTGGTATGATGGGGGAAAATATTATCCACGCCGCCGCAGTGAATATCCAGATGCTCTCCCAGATAGTGCAGGGAGATGGCGGAGCACTCAATGTGCCAGCCGGGATAACCGACGCCCCAGGGGCTGTCCCATTTCAGGGCCTGATCCTCAAATTTGGACTGGGTGAACCACAGCACGAAGTCGGACTTGTTCCGCTTGTTGGTATCCTCTTCCACATCGTCCCGGACGCCAATGCGCAGCTGGTCCTCGTCATGACCGGTCAGGGCGTAGTAGTTCGGCACCTTGGAGGTATCAAAGTAAATATTGGGGCCGGCCTGATAGGCAAAGCCCTTTTCCAGCAGGACTTCCACCATGTGGATGAAATCCGGCACCAGGGAGGTGGCGGGCACCACCGTCTCCGGCTTTTTGATATTCAGAGCCGCGCAGTCGGCAAAGAAAGCGTCCGTGTAGTACTGGGCGATCTCCATGACGGTCTTGTGCTCTCTTTTCGCTCCCTTCAGCATCTTGTCTTCGCCGCTGTCCGCGTCGGAGGTCAGATGTCCCACATCGGTGATGTTCATAACCCGCTTGACTTCATAACCGCAATAGTTCAGGAATTTCTCCAGCGCGTCTTCCATAATATAGCTGCGCAGGTTTCCGATATGGGCAAAGTGATATACCGTCGGTCCGCAGGTATACATATTGATCCGGTTGCCGTTCACCGGGACAAATTCATCGACGGTTTTTGTCAGTGTATTATATAACTGCATGTTCTGTCTCCGTTCTTATCTTTTTTTATCTACGATTTCCAGGTCATCGCCGTCCGCCAGGGTATGTCCCTCCAGAAGCAGCAGCTTCTCCGAGAGCAGCCGGGAGAAGGTTCCCACCACGGCAGTTTCAATGATGAGCTCCTCCGGCTTTTTGAAAGCCCATGAGGGAGCGTCTTCATGATTTAATATCTGTCCGGCAGCCAGCCGCACCTGATCTTCAAAATACTGAGCCGCATGGGAATGCATCCGGATAAAGGACTCATAGATGCTCCGAACCTGCTCTTCATCGATATCCATGGGGATAATCTTCTGGATCAGGGCCAGGCTCATGCCCTGCTTGAGGGAACAGATAATAATCAGATAGGCGATATGCAGCCGGTAATACCGCTTTTTCTCCGGACCGGGCATCACCCGCATACGGACATAGTTGTTGATGGTGGCGGCAGTAATAAACTGCTCCTCCTTCAGCTCGGGGGGCATATAATCCAGATACTGCTTAAGCAGCACGATCACCTGCTCCATATACAGACCCAAATCCGGAATTTCCTCCCAGTCGGGCAGGCGGTAATTGTCCAGGTATTTCTCCCATCTTCTGAGTTTTCCCGCAATCAGCGCTGAATCGTATTTCATGTTTCTCCTTTAGGCTTTTCAGCCGGTCGATGTTATAGTCTTTTTAATCTGCAAGGAAATCACATCTCATGTTATCATATCACATTTTTGCTCTATTGAAAAGAGAAAACGCAAAAACTTAGACGTTGACGCTATAGCATGTATGTGTTATACTAATATGCAATATTAGATAAGTTTCAGCTGTTTGATAACCATCATCAAGGAGACAATCATGTTCATCATTGTAACAGATACCTCTGCGAATCTTCCCACCCCGATGACGAAAAAAGCAGGACTTTATGTCATCCCCTTCACCTATACCATCGACGGAGAAACCTTTACCTCCGAAGACACGGAAGCCTTTGACGGCGTCAGCTTCTATGAGAAGATCCGCAGCGGAATGAAAGTCAATACCTCTCTCATTAACGTCCAGACCTATATGGATCATTTTGAGCCTCTGGCGGCTCAGGGCCATGATATTCTTTTCATCGCCATGAGCTCCGGCATCAGCGGTTCCTACAACTGCTCCGTGCAGGCCGCGGATGAGATCTTGGAAAAATATCCCGGCATCACTGTCAAGACCATCGATACCATGGGCGCTTCCCTGGGCGAGGGTCTCATCGCGCTGGAGGCCGCCCGGCTGAGAGACGAAGGAAAGACCCTGCAGGAAACCTTTGATCTGTGCAGGGACATGGCTGTTCATATGGGCCAGGTCTTCACCGTGGATTCCCTCATGCACCTGCGCCGCACCGGCCGCTGCTCCAACGCCAAGGCCGCCATCGGCACCGTGCTGAATATCAAGCCCCTGCTGAAGGGCAACGAGATCGGCCAGATTGTCACCTACGGACAGGTGCGGGGAAGAAAGAAATCCCTCATGGCCCTGGCCAAATCCTATGAGGATCACGTACAGGACGCGGAGCACCAGACCATCGGCATTGCCCATGCCAACAGCCCGGAGGATACGGTATTCCTCATCAACCTGCTGAACGCCTCCAAGCATCCGCCGAAGGATATTCTGACCGTCATGTACGAGCCTGTCACCGGCTCCCATGTGGGCCCGGGCACCATCGCCCTCTTCTTCGTGGGCGACGCCCATGTAAGAAGCATCTGAGCCTCAGCCTGCCGCAATTGAATATCTGAATGCAAAAACCCCCGGAAAACCAGACAGCATCTGCTGAAGGTTTACCGGGGTTTTCTTTATGCAGAAAAACTCAGGGTACAGATAGTTCTGTTATCGCAGGTTCCGCGGTATTAGTCCGCGTAGTCCCTGTCGATAACAACGGAGAAGCAATACTCCGGAAGGGCCTCTTTCAGGTCCGCGGAGATATGCTCCTGCACAGCGGCGCCGTCGGATACGGCAAAATCCAGCACGATATCCACATTGCCGGTCTTCTTCGTCTCATCCAGGTAGAAGCCGTGAATCTGCAGCACGCCTTCATGATCGTTGATGATGTCATAAACCTTTTTCTGAACCCGGGAAGCTTCCTGACTCCTGGTATTGATGGCGTAGACGCCGATACCCGTCATGGCCACGCCGGTCTTCATAAACACGTTGCCGGCAATACGCCGGGTCATGGCGTCGATCCGGTCAGCGGTCATGGTATCCGGCACGCTCACGTGAGCGGAGCCGATCCATTTGTCCGGTCCGTAGCTGTTCAGAATCAGGTCATAGACCCCCTGCACTTCCTCCTCCTCCAGAATCACCTTGCGGATATTCTGGGAGAACTCGCTGTCAGCCCGGTGTCCGATGAGCTCGTCCACTGCCTCCATCATCATTTCGATGCCGGCCTTGATAATCATCACGGCGATCAGCAGGCCCACCCAGGCCTCCATGCTGATCTTGAAAAGGAAGAAGACGATGGCGCTCACCAGCACCGAGGTGGAAACAATGGCGTCCATCAGAGCGTCCTGACCGGAAGCCTCCAGGGAGCCGGAATTTACCTTCTTGCCCACCTTCTTGACGTAGGTGCCCAGCACCACCTTGGCTACCACGGCCACGGCGATGAGGATCAGAGACAGCAGGCTGTAGTCCGGTGTTTCCGGATGAATGATCTTCTTCACGGACTCCACGCCGGAGGTGATGCCTGCATAGAGAATAATGGCCGCCACAATCATAGTGCTCAGATATTCAATCCGGCCATGACCCATGGGATGATCCTTGTCGGGCTTGCGGCTGGCCAGCTTGGTGCCCACAATGGTGATCACCGAGCTGAGGGCATCGGAAAGGTTGTTCACCGCATCCAGCACCACAGCGATGGAATGGGCGGCCAGTCCTACAATGGCCTTGACCGCAACCAGAGCGACGTTGGTGATGATGCCGATAATACTGGTTCTGACAATAGTCTGGGACCGTTCCTTCTGTCCCGGTATAACAGTGCTCATTCTTTGAATGCATCCTTCTTTCCGTTCAGAATTGCTCCCCGGTCAAAAACCAGTATTCCCAGACCGGCGCCGTTTTTGCCGCCTTCCAGGTAATATTTCTTCAGTCCCCGCTGCATCCGGGTATCCTCCGCCAGATCCTCCAGCGGACCGTCGGCGGTGTTGAAAAAGATGCGCCAGGTGGGCATGGTATCTTCATAAACGCTCTCGGAAATGATATCAAAATCATTGGAGAAATCCCGGGCGTTGGAGCCCTCCGGCCAGTAAGGCAGCTGGGGCGGATACAGAAGCCAGGAATCACAGAAGCAGATCAGAGGACCGCCCGACAGCTTTGCGCCCGTGGGGGCGTCATCAAAGAAGTCCTGGGCCTTCTGATAGGACTCCAGTCGGGTTTTCAGATCAAAGGGCTCCCTGCTGTAGGGAATATGGATGGACCGCACCGGATCCCCCGGATTGATGGTATAGGTTTTGCCGCCGGCGTTAAAGACATAGGGCTCTCTTCCCGGATAGGGATGGTTCTCATATTCCAGACGGCCCAGCTTAAAAATATCCACCCGGTAGAAAATGGGATACCAGCCGTAAACGAAGTTGCCCCAGACGCCCTTGACCTTCAGGCATTCGACGAGCTTGTATTTCAGATCCTCAAAGGTATCGAGAAAAACCTGCTCGCTGATGCCCAGGGCCTGAAATTTCTTTTCGGCCCGCTCCGCCGCCAGCTGCAGGAACAGCCCCCAGACGGTATAGACATGAACATCGGAAACCTCCGCAGCCTCCTCCATCAGGGGGACGACGGCCTTGGTATCGAAATTGGTGTCCTCATAGACCTGATCCGCCTTCTGAAGAATGGCTTCCGCGCCGGACGCGATCAGTCTGGCGGCAGCCTCCTCCTGAGCCTTCAGGCATTCCTCGGGGACGTGGATTCTTTTCGCAAGTTCAATGGCATAGCTAAGTGTCATAGGCGTTTTCCTCCGTGATTATTCTTCCGTCCAGGTCCTCAGGGCTTCTCCCACGGCTTCGTTGAAGGTGGGATGGGGCCGGATGGCCGGAGCGATTTCTCCCGCGGTAATTCCCGCCACAATGGCGGCGGAGAATTCCCCGATCATATCCGTGGCCCGAGCGCACATCATCTGGGCACCCAGAATCTTTCCTGTGGATTTCTCGCAGACAATTCTCAAAAAGCTTCGGGGCTGTCTGGTGAGCACGGTTTTTCCGTTGGCGCTCATGACAAACCGGAGCTGCTCGGCATCGATGCCCTTCTCCCTGGCTTCCTCCACCGTAAGACCCACCGAAGCGATTTCCGGCTCCGTATAGACGCAGGAGGGAACCACATCGGTGCGCATGGGAGGCTTCTTGCCCAGCATATGGGCAACGGCATTTTCACCCTCCGCCGAAGCCACATGGGCCAGCTGGATGCCGCCGATCACATCGCCGATGGCGTAGATTCCGGGCACATTGGTTTCATAGTTTTCATTGACAAGAACGCGGCCCCGGTCCATGGCGGGAATGTTCTCCAGCCCTTCGAAAAGTCCCTGGGTCAGGGCTCTTCGGCCCACGGCCACCAGTACCTTCTCAGAGGAAGCTTCCTGGGTCTTTCCCTTTTCTTCATAGGTGCAGACCAGGGTTCTCTTTTCGTTTTCATCCTTCTCCTCCCGGATGCCCTTGAGCATGGCGGAGGTATGGATGTCCACATCCTGCTTTTTCAGAATCATTTTCAGGTTCTGGCCAAATTCCTTGTCCAGGGTGGCCAGGATCCGGTCCAGGGCCTCGATCACCGTTACCCTGGTGCCCAGGGATGCGTACAGGCAGGCAAACTCCATGCCTATGACGCCTCCGCCGATGATGGTCAGAGACTCCAGAGGTTCCCGGTTGTCCAGGATGAGATCACTGTCCATGACTCCCGGAAGATCCATGCCCGGCAGGGGCAGCTTCACCGGCGAAGAGCCGGTGGCGATGAGCAGTCTGGGAGCCTCGATCACTTCCTCGCCAATGGCCACGGACTTCACGTCACCGGTGCTGAGGATCCGGGCCGTCCCTTCAAACAGAGCCACCTTGGCTTTTTTGAACTGGGAACGGATACCATCGGACAGGGTGCTCACTGTCTGATTTTTATAATCCTGCAGGGCATTCATATCCACCCGGATGTCGGGAGCAATCACACCGATGGCGGCTCCCTCCCGGGCATTTTTATAGATTTCGGCTGTATGAAGCATGGTCTTGGTGGGGATACAGCCCCGGCCCAGACAGGTTCCGCCAACGGTCTGCTTCTCGCAGACAGCTACCTTCATACCCTGTCTGGCGGCGGAAAGAGCCGCCACATAACCGCCGGGACCGGCGCCGATGACAATCAGATCAAAACTCTTTACATCCATTTTACATTGATTCCTCGAT
>CACZRP010000077.1 GCA_902783575.1 uncultured Eubacteriales bacterium | reverse complement strand
GGAGTCATGAAATCCGCGACTTTAGTGGATTTATCCATACGGCTCACACGGTAATCTCGGCTGGAAACGATACCCACCAGCTTGCCGGTGGCGGTACCGTCTTCCGTCACAGCCATGGTGCTGTGACCGGTTTTGGCCTTCAGAGCCAGCACGTCAGCCAGGGTGTTTTCGGGAGAAAGATTGGAATCGCTGGGCACGAAGCCGGCTTTGTAGTTCTTGACCCGGGCCACCATGGCTGCCTCGTCTTCGATGGACTGGGAGCCGTAGATAAAGGACATGCCGCCTTCAGTGGCCAGAGCAACAGCCATCCGTTCACCGGAAACAGACTGCATGATGGCGGAAACCATGGGAATATTCAAAGAGATCGGGCACTCTTCCTGCCCCTTGCGGTATTTGACCAATGGAGTTTTCAGCGAAACATTAGAGGGAATGCAGTCGGGACCGGAATAACCGGGCACAAGAAGGTACTCGCTGAAAGTATGGGAAGGTTCGGGGTAGTAGTAAGCCATGTGTTTCTCCTCTTTATTTTGATAGATTTCCAGTTATTATATCAGTATAAAGTGACAATATCAATTCGTTTTCCCGAAAAAGTAAACAGGGATTTGTCCGGGTTTTGTGGTCAAATTGACGGGAAGGGACAGACGGAATCAGGCAGGGGACAGAGGGACGGATCTTATGAGATCTGTCCCTCCGAGCGGCTGATGTTTTCAGCAGAAAATGGCTGAAGAAGCAGGTTTGCCGGAATCGCTGCCCTGTCCCCGGGATTTTTAATTCACATAAATGGCTGAAACCTGCCTCTTATCCCATAATGAGCTTACGCTTTCTTCTGCAAGAAGCGTAAGCTGTTTCATTATGATTTCATTTGCGGAAGGGGCATGGGCATTTTTCGATGTGTCTTATGGTATTCGAGACTTTTTTCAGAAGATCATGCCGGATTCTTAGACAGGCAACAGGCCCGGGATTGCCTTTCAAGACCCATCGCCCGGGCTTTTTTTGAGGAAAAAATGGAAAAAATATATGTTTGGATCGATGTCAGGGACCGCCGCTATGCGCTGAGACTGGCTGATTATTTCAACAAGTATTTCGATGAGCAGATGGAAGCCAGGGTCTACGATCCTGTCTATCACAAGAAAGGAGTCAAATGTCCCGGACGGCTGATTCTTCTGACGGACGATGTCTTCCGGGAACGATCTTTATCCCCCGACCGGATACTGCTGCTGGCAGAAAAGGATGGAATCAATCCCTATCAGAGCGCGGAGCAGATCGCAAGGCAGGTTCTTTCGGTTCAGGAAGACGGAGAAAACCGCAGGGAGCCGGAGGCGGAGGAAAAAACGGAAAAAAGACGCTGGGTCGGTATCTGGGGACTTCATGGCGGTATCGGCTCCACCAGTCTGATGCTCAGCCTCGGACAGGCCCTCGCCGGGACAGGGAGCAGACCGCCCCGGGTTCTCGGACTCAGTTTTGATATGTCTCTTCCTCCTTCTCTCGGACTAAAAGGAGCCTGTCACCTGGGAGATCTGGGCTATAGCTTCCTGGCGGAGGACAGGGAAACCTTCCGACGAAGGCTGGATGAGGCTTCCGAGGGTCTGAAGGGTCATGCCCTTTTCCAGATCATTGCACCGCCCCCGGTCTGGGGAGATCTGTTTGATATGGATCAGGAGCAGCAGGAGAGCTTTCTGCAGGAAATAGGGGAAAACTACGATTATATCCTGGTGGATCTGGGAAGCCATCTGAGCCGTTTCAGCCGCCAGGTCCTTTCCCTCTGTGACAGGATATTCCGGCTGGAGGACGGATCGGCGGAGGATGAATACCGGAAAAACCGTATTTCCATGGATCCCTCCTGGGAAAGCAGAACCGTGCCCCTTTGGTGCGAGAATCCTCTGAAAACAGGGGAATCCTCCGGAAAGGAAAGAAGAAAGAATCCGGGGATGATCTTTCTGCCCTGGGATAAGAGCATGAGCCTGT
Organism: uncultured Eubacteriales bacterium; assembly: GCA_902783575.1. Lineage (GTDB taxonomy): Bacteria > Bacillota > Clostridia > Lachnospirales > Bianqueaceae > RUG760. The sequence goes on along the minus strand of CACZRP010000077.1, from coordinate 37,639 downwards.
TTGGGGAATGTGCCTATCAGAGAAAAGTCCGGGAGCTTCTCCCGCAGCTGAGATGAAAAACAACGAAATGTATGCTTCTCTTCTGGAACAGGTGAAGGAGAAGGCCAGAGACAGGCAGATCTACACCGATGAGGGGGTCCGTGACCTGATTTTTCAGGCCCTTGGCCAGTCTCTGGAGCTTACCCTGAAGGAGAGGGTGAGGATCGGAAAACGGATCTTTAACTCGATCCGGAGAATGGATGTGCTGCAGCCCATCCTCGAAGACGACGAGGTAACGGATATCATGGTGAACGGACCGGACAGAATCTATATTACCAGGGACGGACAGATGAGTCTCTACCCGGAAAGGTTTGAGAACGAGCGGCGGCTGGAGGATCTGATCCAGCAGATTGTGGGCAGTGTGAACCGGGTGGTGAACGAGGCTTCCCCCATCGTGGATGCCAGGCTTCCTGACGGTTCCAGAGTCAGCGCCGTGCTGCCTCCGGTATCTCTTTCCGGATCTCTGCTGACCATAAGGAAATTCCGGAAGGATCCCATCACCCTGGAGGATATGGTGCTTTCAGGAACCCTGGACCGTGAAACCGCAGACTTTCTGAAGGATCTGGTGATTCAGAGGAAAAACCTTTTTATCTGCGGAGGCACATCCTCGGGAAAAACGACCCTGCTGGGTGCGCTGGCGGGTCTGATTCCGAAAGATGAGCGGGTGATCACCATGGAGGATTCGGCGGAGCTGAGGATTCAGGGCCCCGAAAATGTGGTGCGCCTGGAAACCCGGGCTCCGGGGCCGGATGGAAAAGGCGAGATATCCCTTCGGGACCTCATCCGGGCATCCCTCCGCATGAATCCGGACAGAATCATTGTGGGGGAGGTCCGGGGACAGGAGGCCATCGATATGCTGAGCGGCATGAATACCGGTCATGCGGCCATGTCCACCGGCCATGCCAATTCCTGCCGGGACATGCTGCGCCGGCTGGAATCCATGGTCTGGATGGGGATGGAAATCCCTCTGGAAGCCGTGCGCATGCAGATTGCCTCCGCCCTGGATTATCTGATTTTTGTGAGGAAAATGCCTGACGGAAAGCGGCGGGTCTGCCAGATTGACGAGGTGGGTGAACCCCGGGAAGGCAGAATCGAGCTGTCCGCCGTGATGGAACTGGATGAGGAAGGAAAGGTCCTATGGCACACCGATCAGAATATGTCAGACCGGAATTCTTCCGGTTCTTGAACAGACTGACGCCAGTTCCTGCCGAGAAGCAGAGGCTGCCTCCCGGCGGGGAAAGAACAGCGGATTTTCTGTCACTGACGCCAGCCCAGCGCGCGCTTTCAGCCGCCGCCGGCGCTTTGCTGATGGGAGGAGTCCTTTCTCTGTTCTTTCGGAGTCCTGTGGTTCTGTGCGTTTTTTCGGCTTTCGGTGCCTGTATCGGTCCAGGCATATTCCGGCGGAAGCTTAGGGCGCGAAGGAAAAGCGAGCTTCAGAAACAGATGCGGGAAGCCCTTTATCAGCTGGTGGTATCTCTGCGGGCCGGACGGTCTCTGGAGGGCGCCTGGGAGGCGTGTCTGGAAGACATGGATCCTTCTTCTCTTCCTGCGGTCTATCCTCTGTGGAAGGAAGTCCTTCAGGAAATGAAGCTGGGATTTCCCATTGAATTTCTGCTGGAAAGGATGGCCCAGCGGCTGGACCTGGAGGAGATGGAATCCCTTTCGAGAACCGTAGAGATCTGCAAAAGAACCGAGGGAAACATCGCCAAGGTTATGGAGCAGACCATCCGTCAGCTTCAGGACCGGATGGAAATCCAACAGGAGCTGCGGGTGCTGCTGGCCCGAAAGAAGCTGGAACAGAAGCTCATGAGTGTTCTGCCCCTGCTGATCATTCTCCTGCTGATGGTTATGTCTCCCGGTTATCTTACCCCGCTGTATCAGTCTGCCCAGGGACAGATGGTCATGCTGGGAGCCGGCCTGCTCTGCGGGATCAGCTTCTGGCTCAGCGCCAGATTGTCCCGCATCGAACTTTAGGAGGCCTTCATGTGGTATGCTGCCCTTGGCGCCTGGGTGATACTGGTGCTTTGGATGTTTTGGCCTCTCCTCAGGGGATACGGCAGTGCCGAATCACGGGATGCACCCCTGGCTGAGAGGCTGGTGATGCCCTGGGGGCTGTGGATGCTTGACCATCGGCCGGGGAGAAACCGGAGAAAGCATCGGGAAAGTGCTCTGGAGGCCCAATTCATCCGTCTTCTGGGAAAAACGGAGGGAAAAGAGAGATATCGAAGATTTCAGGCCAGAAGAATCGGGACCCTGACCCTGGGTCTGATCATTTTGTTCGGCTTCTGGCTGATTACCTCTTTTCCGAAGGTTGGTTCTGACGGAAAAGAAAACGATCTTCCCAAGCTGGAAAGGCCGGCTTATGGGGAAAGCGCCCGGAGAGAGAAAATCCGCCTCACTCTGACGGATGGTGCTTCACGATCGGAAAAAACCATGGTGCTCTCCATCCCCGAAAAGGAAATGACGGAAGAGGAAGCCCAGGCCCGACTCACGGAGGCCATGGACTATATCCGATTGCTGAATGGAAGAAAGATTTTCAGTTCCGTGAAACTGCCTGATGCGTATCAGGATGTCACCTTTCATTATACCAGTCTGAGTCCGGAATGGATCCGGGCCGACGGAACGCTGCTGGAAGAGGCCGGCGCGGAAAGGAGGACTCTCTGGCTGAGAATCACCGGAAAAATCAGGAATCTGAAAAAAAGCGAAGTGATTTATCTGATTCAGGGACCGCTTAATGAAATGAGTCTCCCCGAGCGAATGGAGGTCCTGGCTCGGAAAATCCGGCAGGGAGACTATCTGTCGGAGGAGAGAATGGAGATACCCGAAACAAACGAAGCGGGCGATGTGATCGTCATCAGCGCGGAAGAAAAAGCCTCGGTTTTTCCCTGGCTGATTATTTCTCTTCTGGCTGGCCTGCTGGTCTGGTTTTTCCAGGAGCAGGAGCAGAAGAACGAATGGAAAAAAAGAGACCGGCAGATCCTGCTCCGTCTGCCGGAACTGACGGGGGAGCTGTCGATTCTGACCGGAGCCGGACTGACCTTGCCGGCCTGCTTTATCCGGCTGGGGAGGGATTACCGGCAGAAAAAAAGAGATAACAGCATCAATTATCTCTATGAAGAAATAGCCAGAGTAGGAGAAGAGGTAGAAGAGGGAATCAGTCTGAGGGAAGCCCTGGAACAGATGCTGATCCGCAATCCCATTCCCGAAATCCGACGGCTCATCCGGATGCTGCTTTTGAGTGAGCGCAGAGGCGGAGCCTATCTGATTCAAAGACTGGACGAGTTTACGGAAGAAGCCTGGGAACAGAAGAAAAAAAGAGTCAGGGAGATGTCGGAAACGGCAGATACGAAGCTGATCTTCCCGCTGACACTGCTGCTGGTGGCTGTTCTCATGATTGTACTGGCTCCTTCACTGATTTCTTTGGGATAAAAGGAGGAAAGGAAAATGATGATTCATCCGGGTATGGTACTGAGCTGTCTGATGGCGTTTTTCTGCCGGCAGATGAAAAAACGGGCCGATGGCATGGCAACCATCGAGATTCTGCTGATTATCGCGGTGCTGATTGCGCTTGCCCTGCTGTTTAAAGACACGATCATCGGATTTGTGTCCGAACTGCTGGGGAACATCTCCGGTCAGGGCTCCAGCTTTGACCCGTCCACCATGGTTCCGTAACCGCAGCGGATGGACTTGGAAAAAACAGGGGCCGGGGGCAGCTTTACCACTGAACTGGCGGCCTTTTTCCCCGTGGTGATCATTCTCATTCTGGCGCTGATGCAGATGGGAATGTGGTTTGCCCGAAGGGCCCTGGTGACGGCGGCCTCGGAGGAGGCTCTCTGCCTCTACGGACGGGGCAGGGAAAAGCAGCTGAGTCAGGAGGAAGCCTGCGCCTTGGCCGACGAGTATCTCCGGTCCGCTCTTTCGTCCCTGGATACGGATGATGTCTCCTGGTACTGGGAATGGGGCTCGGGAATCCTGAAGGAAAGGATGACTCTGAAGGTGGAAGGCAGATACGGTCTGATCCTTTCTCTTTCCTACGGGCTGAAAATGGAAAAGGACTGCATGAACCGGCAGCGGTTTCGAAACAGGGTAGATGCGATATGCGAATTATGGGAAAACAGCGGAGAACAGTGAAAGCGGAGGGGAGCCTCTCCGTTTTTTTCAGTATGCTTTTTCCTTTGATGATCCTGTTTCTGCTCTCTCTTCTGAGCTTTGGCAGGGCGAGGATGCTGAGAGCCGCCCTTCTGAGAGATCAGGAGCTGGCAGCGAAAAATGTACTGGCAGAATATTCCGGTGAACTGGTGCGGAAATACGGCCTCTATATGATTCCGTCCTCCCGGCTGGAAGAGTCCTTTGGCTTTTATCTTGCGAAAAACAGCTATCATCCCTTCGGAGCCTATGAAATACAAAATCTGTCGGTGCTTCCGGAAAAGACCCTGGCGGAGCCGGAGGTGCTGGAAAAAGAAATCGTCCGGTTTATGGAGGATCGATGGGTGCTGGATTCTGTGCCTGAAATCCTCTCCCTGTTTTCAGAGCTGGAGGAAAAGGAAGAGGTAAAGAAAGACTATGCGAGATATCGTCATTCCGCTGAGCTTTATCTCATTCAGACCCTCTACAGCCGCCTGATCACCGACGTATACGGAGTCAGGGACGACGGGGGCCGCAATGAGGCCGCAGTCCTTCGGTTTCTGAAAAATGAGCTGAAGCTTCCCACGGTGCTTGCAGCGGCGGAAAACAGTCTGGCCATCCTGATGGCCACCGGGGCAACCGGCGGGACCGGAGAAACTGGAGAGGCCGGGGAAATGGAAGCACTGTATGAGGAGCTTGTGATACTGGAACAGGCCAAGGGAGAGATTAGTACAGTCAGGGACCTGACCCGGGAGGCGGAGGAGCTCTGCGGGCAGATCAGTGAGGAGCTTCGCAGCCTCATCGAGCTGGAGGAGGAAGAACGGGAGGAGGGTCAGCTGACGGAAGAGACCAGCCTTCTGACGGACCTGAAGATAACCCCTGAGATGCTGGAAAGAGCCGGGAAAGTATTATCAAAAAACGCAGCCTTTCTGGAAAACGCGGAGGCAGTCATTGACAGCCTTCTGGCGGAGTCGGTACCGGAGGATTTTTCCGATCTGTATGATCTGCAGCGCTACGATTATCAGATCACCCTGCCCCATGAGGCCAGCCCGGCCAGAAGCCTGGATCTGTCCGGCCTTTTCCAGGAGCTTCGCGGGTACAGCGTGGATGTGGAAACCCTGGCTCCCGACCGGCAGCTGGAGTTCCCGGAGAATATCCTGGCGGAATCGGAAAACGGAGATTTTTCGCCTTTATCTCTGTCCCTGTCCCTGAACCTGGAAACCCTGAAGGAGCATTTTCTAACCGCGGAATATGGCCTGGGAATGTTCTGCAATTTCAGGCAGGTGATTCTGCAGCAGGAGGGGGAGGTCCCCAGAAATCTGAGGCATGATCCCATGACGGGCCGTTTCCTGTCCAACGAGACAGAATTTCTGCTGGTGGGACAGGACAATGAATTTAAAAATGTGGAAGGAACCAGAAAAAGGATGGTGGCCCTCAGGACCCTTCTGAACATGGCCTATCTTCTGGCAGATCCGGAAAAGCGGCAGCAGATAGAAGAGCTGGCCGCCATGACGGGAGGGATTCTCCTGCCCGGCATCGGCAACGCGGTGGCCTATGGACTGATTCTCACCGGGTGGAGCGTGGCCGAATCGGTGGAGGATTACCGGGCTCTGACCCGGGGAATCCGGGTCCCGCTGATGAAGGACCGAGAAAGCTTCCGGACAGATCTCTCCACCCTGCTGGCAGGGGAAAGTCCGGAGGAGCAGTATCAGAACAATGAAGGCATGTCTTACCGCCAGTATCTGAGAATTCTTCTGCTGATGGAAAACCAGGAGAAGCTGATCCGGCGGATTCAGACCCTGCTCAGGCTGAATGAGCCTTCGGTTTTGATGGAGGAGTCCGTAACGGCCTTCCGGGTCAGCGGAACCGTTCTCCCGGAGAATGGAATGCCTCCTTCGATGGATTTTTCGGGGGAATACGGCTATGAATAAAAGGGCAGGCGGCTCCGCCACAGTGGAGGCCTGTCTGGCGGTTCCCGTGTTTTTTATTTCCCTGGTGCCTTTTCTTTATCTGATGCGCATGAGCCTTACCCAGAACCTGCTGGAGGTTTATCTTGAAAACGCGGTGGAACAGCTGGCGGTGGAATCCTATATTCTCTTTCGCGATACCGGGGAAGAGAAACCGGAGGAAAGTGATTCTCTGTCTGGGGAGGCACTGGAAGGAGCCGGCGAGCTTCAGGAGATGAAGCAGGAAATGAAAGAATTTGCCGCCGGCGGGGATTCTTCGGAAACGCTGGCGATGGATTTTCTGGGCACCTTTTTCCTGCGGGAAAGAGTACTTTCCCTGCTGGAGGGAGAAAACCTGAGCAGCCTGGGAATACTTGGCGGGGAGCGGGGGCTGTCCTTTCTGGGAAGCCGGCTGTTCTTCAGTGAGAGCGGCCATGATCATCTGATTGAGGGAAGGATTACCATTTCGTGGGAATCTCCTTTCTCCTTCTGGGAGCCCCCGGAAACGATCCTGGTACGGACGGCGAGGGCCTTCACCGGAAGATCCAGCACAGCCGACCCCGCCAGTGAAAACAGCGATGCATCCGATTCCCAGACGGAGGAGGTTTTCCGGATCGGAGAAGGAAGCCATTATCACAGGAAAAGCTGTTTTCTGATTGAAAAGGATATCCGGGGAATCAGTCCCGAAGAGGCGGCGCTGATGCAGCTGACAGCCTGCAGCCGCTGCCAGCCGGAGGATGGAGGCGTTGTTTACATTACCGGAGGCGGATCCCACTATCACCGGATTTCCTGCGGATACCTGTTTCCGGAGCTGACCGGCATGAGTCTGGAAGAGGCTCTGGAGCTGGGACTTCTGCCCTGCGGACTCTGTTATGGAGATAATGATTATTTCAGGTAGAAGATGAGAGCGAGCTAAAATGGAAAGACTGATCAACGGGCTGTGGTGGGGCAGCTGGCTTTGGCTGGGAATCGAGGATATCCGGAGCATGCAGCTGCCTTATCCGGCCCTGGGACTGTGGACCCTGTCGGGAATGCTGCTTCTGTTTACGGGAGCTTCCTCTTTTTCTGTGGCCAGAGCAGTTCTTTCCCTGCTGAGCCTGATTTCTGTGACGCTGCCTGCCCTGGCAGCCTGGCGGAATAAACAGATGGGAGGCGGCGATGTCTATATGCTGGCGGTGCTGAGCCTGGTCCTCGGCCTGGAGGAGATGATGATCTGTATCGCTGTGGGTTTCACCCTGGCAGCCATGGTCTCCGTGCCGGCGATGCGGCTTGCAAATGTCAAACGGATCCCACTGGTCCCGTTTCTCGGCCTTGGCGTATGGATTGCCGGTTATTGCTGATGGTATCAATTGAGAAAATCTTTCCCGCGGAAGGAAGAAAACTGCTGCTGCAAAGCAGGACCCCGGGAATTATATATCAGACAAGAATGATGAACGCGGTGGAATGGCTGGCGCCTTTCCGGTTTCCGCCGGAGGGAGGCATCGAGTACATTCCGCCGGAGAATATGGAGCCGCTGGCGCTGCTGCTGAAAAGAAATTCCGATGCCGACCTGCTTGAAGAAATTCTGGAGACCCTGGAGAGAACCAGTGCCTGCCTGGAAGGATATCTGCTGGACGCGGATAAGCTGTGGTGGGATCCGGAGTGGATTTTTTACGACAGAACGGAGCGCAAGGTCCGGATGGTCTATATCCCGTGGGATATTAACCCAGGGGATAATTTCCCAGTGGCTATGAACCCAGGGGTTAAGGACACAGAAAAGCCGGAGGAAGCCACCTTGAAGGTGAACTATCCTGCGGAAAGTCTCTGCCGCTTTCTCTGGCGCACAGCGGCCCTGGCCGGATGGAGCGATGACGCATGGGTGATCATCGGAAGATTCAGCCGTTACGCCTTCCGCACCAGCGAAGTCAAATCTGACAGGAGCCGACGGGCAATGCTGGACCCCGTCAGGGAAAAGGCACTGGATGATCTGATGGGACAGAAAACCCTGCTGCCGGCACTGAAAACGGAAGAGACAGCAAAAAAGCCAGGCCTTTTCGCCTGGCTGAAAAAACTGTTTCACAGAAGCTGATTCTCCATGGGGATGCCTGTCAGCGAAGGATCCAGCCGTGAGCCTTCCCTTAGGGAATCGGCGCAGTATTTCTGATAAAAGTAAACCGGTACTGCGGACCAGCCGTGACAGAGACTGCCCGCCTGATCAAAGGCGGAAGCACCCTCCAGTGTTTCCCAGAAGGTCCGGGCTCCGTGGTCCAGCATGTAGCCGTAGTCTTTTCCTATGGAAGCAAAGACCACGGAGGCAAAGCGCTTAGGATCCGTCATCAGCGCTTCATACCTGAAGATGCTGTGGCTGAGAGTCACCGGAAGCAGTCCATCGGAGAAGGCCAGGGCTTCCAGAACCGAAGGGCGGAGGGACTCGGGAACCAGATTTGCCAGAAGGCTCAGAGCCTGAGTCAGCTCGGCATAGTGGTACTGCTCATGCTGCCGGAGGAAGGAGCTATAAACTCCTTTCTCCGGGTCAAAGAAGGCGGGATGATAGGCGTTCCGGATGGTTCCGACGGCCTGCTCCAGTTCATGAACAGGCAGCCGGCCGGCTTCTTCTCCCAACGCCTGTTTGATCCGGATCAGGGCCTGAAATGCCATGACCGCGAAAGCATTCATGGGCGCATCATACACCGGTGCGCTGCCGGAAAGGGAAGGCTCTGAACCGGAGAGGCCCTCCTGCCATTCGTAAAAATTCCAGTATTCATGTCCCCGGTACCGGGGAATCAGACCGGTTTCACTGATTTTCCCCATCATTCCCCCGGCGATGTCTTCCAGCACCGGCAGGATTTCCTCCAGAAAAGCCCTGTCGGATGAATACCGCAGATATTCCTCGCACTGAATCAGGTAGACGGCCGAAAAGGAGGGAATGGTAATCTCCGCCTTTCCCGGGCTGATCAGCTCCAGAAGATGATCCGGCCGCAGACTCAGAGCGATCAGCTTCAGGCTGACCCGGGAAAAGGCTGTTTCATGAAAAGCATAATAACCGCATAGCATCTGATTTCGGCTGTCCATGGTGTAGAGCGCCTGCTCTCTCCATGGACAGTCTTCGTAATGCTCGTGCATGCAGTCCCGAAGGGTTTTCAGACAGACCTCGTAAATCTGCCGGTGGAGCGAATCCCCGCAGGGAAAGGGAATTTCAGTAGCTAAAGGATATACAGCTTCCCGGACGGTCAGATGATGCAGTGTGACCTCCGGCGCCGAGATCATCAGCTCCAGGTACTCCGCGGCGATCCTTTTGAAAGGGTAAAAGAAAACTCTCCGTCCCCGGCGCAGCCTGAGGGGAGCCGCGAAGCTTCTGCCGCCGATGCGGGTCCGGACACGGCCATCCTCCAGATGTTCGCCCCAGCCCAGAAGAAGGTCCGTATCCTCCTCCAGAGACAGCTCCAGATATAGATATCCTGTCAGATGGGTGGGAAGATGGACAATCAGGCAGACCCCGTCACTGCCGGGAGCCTTCGAAAGACGGATTCCCTCTTCGGAGGGCAGGGGAATCCCACCCGGGATTTCTTCGATCTTAAGCGTATTTTCCTGCATCCGGACAGCTGGCAGGTCCAGCCCCGAATCGGTAAAGGAGCCGGTATGGCTCAGAACCGCTTCGGAGAGGTTCCGAAGGAGCAGCTTGGGTACCGGCCGGGGGGCCAGGGCATGGAAGGTATCTTCGGGATGGGGACAGGCAGCGGAGAATGCAAAGGGAAGAGGTTCCTTTGTCTCATCGAAATCAAAGCTGAAGGAAAGCTGGGGTGAGATTTTCGGAACACCGGAAGAACGGTAACGGACATCCTCCCTGACGGGAATTTCCGGCGAACTTAGGAGCAGCGGTTTCTGAAGATTTCCGGTCTCATCGGTCTGCCAGAGGCTAAAGATTGCCTCCGGCCCGTAAAAACGGACCGTAAAACTGTCTTCGCCCTGGGAATAGGCCTCCAGCTGAAAGCGGTTGGTGCCGGGATGCAGCCAGGGGGTAACATCGAGGGTATCATAAAGACGCCAGGACTCATAACCGGGAAAGCTGCCGGAATCCACGAAGGAGCCGTTCAGGTAAAGGGCATATTGAGTATGGACATACAGATAGCAGATATACTGTATGTCCTTTTTTTCCGGCTTTTCGGGAACTTCAAATTCCGTCTCGAACAGAATGGTCTGATTGATCCGGTTCCGCTCCGGATGCCAGATGGGCACAGCGCCTGAAAATGGATTCATAGCGGCCTTCCTCCTTGTTTTTTTCTGAGTTTATGCCCCATCCGCCCTCCTGTCAAGTAAGCATTGTCAAAGAACACCGGAATGTGATACAATGGGGTCTCAGATATTTGTCATTGACAGAAACAGGAGAAGGGCATGTACGAGTATTTCGCGCACGTTTATGATGAATTCATGCAGAACATTCCGGCAGCCGAATGGGCGGACTACGCCGAGAAGCTCTGGAAGCACCATGGCCTGAAACCCGGGCTGGTGCTGGATCTTTGCTGCGGCACCGGTTCCCTGGCGCTGGAGCTTTCCCAGCGGGGATATGATATGATCGGAGTGGACGGCTCGGCGGAAATGCTGCAGGTGGCCCAGGAGAAGGCCCTCGAGGAGGGAAAAGAGGAAGAGCTTCTTTTTTTGCTCCAGGATATGCGGGAATTTGAGCTTTACGGCACAGTGGACAGTATTCTGTGTACCTGCGACAGCTTGAACTACCTGCTGGAGGAAGAGGATATCCGGGAGGTATTTGCGCTGGCCGAAAACTATCTCGACCAGGGCGGCCTGCTGATGTTTGATCTGAATACGGAATATAAGTACCGGGAACTGCTGAAGGACTCCACCTTCGCGGATACTTCCGAGGACGCGGCCTTCATCTGGGAAAACTACTACTACGAAGATGAAAAAATCAATGAATACCAGGTGACCTTTTTTGAAAAGGACCCGGATTCTCAGAATGACAGATACCAGAGAAGCGAAGAGACGCATTATCAGAAAGCCTACGCCGCGGAGGACATCGTCCGCTGGCTGGAGGAGGCTCACATGAAGGTGGAGGGCATCTATGACGCCTTTACCCTCGAGCCGCCCAGGGAAGATTCCGAAAGAATCACCTTTGTGGCCAGGGAACTGAGAGAAAAGCAGCGCTATGAAGAAACCCAGGAAGAGGAAGAAAAATGAGTGAGACAATGAGAGACTTTGAGAATAATCCTGTCAGCCAGCTGGAGGATTACGTGATCCGCGGCACCGCCTGCGACGGTCAGGTGCTGGCCTTTGCTGCCACCACCTCCCATATGGTGGAGGAGGCCAGGAGACGGCATCATACCAAGCCCGTGGTCACCGCGGCCCTGGGAAGAACCATGACCGCCGCCGCCATGATGGGACTGCAGCTGAAGCAGGACTCGGAGGATATCTCGATCCAGATCAAGGGCAGCGGCCCTATCGGAGGCATCAGCGCTGTGTCGGATGGCGCCGGCAATGTCCGGGGCTACGCGGAAAATCCCGATGTGGAGCTGCCCCTGAACAAGAAGGGCAAGCTGGATGTGGCAGAGGCCATCGGCATTGGCGTGATGAGCATCGTCAAGGATCTGGGCCTCAAGGAGCCTTATGTTGGTTCCACTCATCTGGTGACCAGTGAGATTGCCGAGGATCTGGCCTATTATTTCACCGCTTCCGAGCAGGTGCCCTCCGCGGTGGCCCTGGGTGTACTGGTGAATCCCGATGAATCCGTCTGGACCAGCGGCGGCTATATTCTGCAGCTGCTGCCGGGAGCCACGGATGAGGTGGCGGAAATGCTGCAGGAAAGATGCACCTCGTTCCCTCAGCTGACCACCTACCTGGCCGAGGGACACACCCCGGAAGAGGTGCTCAATTCCCTGCTGGAGGGGCTGGATTTTGAGCTGATGGCCCGGGTGCCCGTGCGCTTCAAGTGCAACTGTACCAGAGACAGGGTGGAAAGGGCGCTGATCAGTATCGGAGAGAAGGACCTCGTTTCTCTGATTGAAGAGGGCGAGGATGTGGATATGACCTGCCATTACTGCGGACAGGGATATCATTTTACCATTGATGAAGTGAAACAGATGCTGGAAAAGGCGAGAACTCAATGATCAGGGAGGATGGCGGCCATGGCGGTTGTTGCGATCTGTGATGAAGACCCCAGAGAGATTCAGTTAACCATTGACGCGATTGATGTATTCAATCAGACGAAGCCCGTCAGGGATCAGGTGATTGTCCGGGCCTTCCCGTCGGCAAAAAATCTCTGGTTTGAAATGGTGGACCAGGATATCGCGGATATCTTCATTCTGGATATCAATATGCCCGAAATGAACGGGCTGGAGCTGGCGCACCGCATTCACCAGATTAACAGCCGGGCTGTGATTATTTTCCTGGATTCCCATATCGAATATGCCGATGACAGCTACAAGGTGGATGCCTTCCGCTTTATTCTGAAATCCGAAAGGATGGAGCATCTGCCGGAAGCCCTGGACGCGGCGCTGATCCGGCTGAAGGACGAACGGAATCAGTATGTGGGATTCCGTCAGGACGGTGAGATTGTCCGGGTTCCCTTTGGCGAGATTATTTATGTGGAGAAGGTGGACCGCAAGCTCCTGGTGCATACCATGCGCCAGGGAAACATCTACAGCAACGAGACCCTGGCAAAGCTTTTTGAACGGCTGAACTCCAAGCGGTTCCTCTACGCGGACCAGAGTTATTTCGTCAATGTGGATCATATTCTGAAGCTGGGCAGCCATACCGTCACGCTGATTGGAGAAAAAACGCCCATTCCGGTGAGCCGCCGGATGTGGCCGGCTCTGAAATCCGCAGTGCTGAAGGAATGGCACATTACCTGAAAATCTACAGAAAAACAATGGAAAGAGGCCTTGAAAAGGTCTCTTCTTTTATGCTAAAATGTCTTTGAAAGAAAGACATTTATGCGGACATTTGTCCGCTATTCAAAGATATCAAAAGGAGGACGCACTGTGTCAAAAGACGGATTGATGTACGCTCTGGTGAAAACAAAAGCCGATCGAGGCCTGGAACTGTGCCGTGTACCGATCCCGGAGGTGGGACCCAATGATGTGAAAATCAAAATCCACAAGACCTCCATCTGCGGTACGGATCTGCATATTTACAACTGGGATGAATGGTCTCAGAAAACCATCGTTCCCGGAACCACCATCGGCCACGAGTACTGCGGAGAGATTGTCGAGGTGGGAGAGGCAGTCACGGAGTTTTTCGTCGGCCAGACCGTCACCGGCGAGGGACACATCACCTGCGGTGTATGCCGGAACTGCCGTGAGGGACGGAAGCATCTGTGCCGCAACGCCAAAGGTGTGGGAGTGAACCGCAACGGCGCCTTCGCGGAATACCTGGTGATTCCCAAGGACAATGTGGTGCCTGTGACCATCACCGATACCATTACGGAGGATATGGTTTCCTCCTTTGACCCCCTGGGCAACGCCGTGCATACGGCGCTGACCTACGATATGGTGGGTGAGGATGTGCTGATTACCGGCTGCGGCGCCATCGGCATGATGGCAGCGGCCATCGCCCATCATGTGGGCGCCCGCCGGGTGGTGATCACCGATGTGAATGATTACCGTCTGAATCTCTGCAAGGAAATCACGCCTTCTGTCTACACTGTCAATGTGGCCAGAGAAAAGCTGGAGGACGCTGTCAAGGAGATCGGCCTGAAGGAAGGCTTTGACGTGGGCCTGGAGATGAGCGGCAACGGATCTGCCTTCGCCTCCATGATTGATAATATGAACAACGGCGGCAACATCGCGGTGCTGGGCATCCATGCCAAACAGCCCAATGTGGACTGGCAGAAAATTGTCTGGAACGGCCTGACCATCCGCGGTATCTACGGACGAAAGGTTTTTGACACCTGGCACAAGATGATCTACATGCTGGAGAGCGGCCTGGATGTGAGAAAGGTTCAGACCCACCGTTTTGATTTCCGTGATTTCGAGAAAGGCTTCGAAGTCATGAATACCGGCAATTCCGGCAAGGTTGTGCTTAACTGGCTTACAGCAGAGGAGGAATAATCCATGAAAAGCGCCTACAAGTATTTTAACGAAACCCTGGATCAGCTGAAGGCTGACGGTCTCTACAAAAACGAGCGTATCATCACCACGCCCCAGAGAAGCCACATCGACACCACGGCGAAAAAAGACGTCATCAACATGTGCGCCAACAACTATCTGGGTCTGTCCAACAGCCAGCGCCTCATCGACGCGGCCAAAAGAAGCTACGATACCTGGGGCTATGGCCTGAGCTCCGTCCGCTTTATCTGCGGCACCCAGGAGCTGCATAAAAACCTGGAGAAGAAGATCAGCGAGTTTCTGGGCACCGATGACACCATCCTTTACAGCTCCTGCTTCGATGCCAACGGCGGTCTGTTTGAGACCCTGCTGGGCCCGGAGGATGCCATCATCTCCGATGAACTGAATCATGCCAGCATTATCGATGGCGTGAGACTCTGCAAAGCCAAACGTTTCCGCTACAAGAACAACGATATGGAAGACCTGCGCCGCTGCCTGGAAGAGGCCAAGGATGCCCGGATCAAAATGATTGCCACCGACGGTGTTTTCTCCATGGACGGCATTATCGCCAACCTGCAGGGCATCTGCGATCTGGCCGATCAGTATGATGCGCTGGTGATGGTGGACGATTCCCATGCGGTGGGCTTCATGGGCGAGCACGGCAAGGGAACTCCCGAGGCCTGCGGCGTCATGGGCCGGGTGGATATTATCACCGGTACCCTGGGCAAGGCCCTGGGCGGAGCCTCCGGCGGCTACACCAGCGCCCGGCAGGAGATTGTGGACATGCTCCGTCAGAAGAGCCGTCCCTACCTCTTCTCCAATACCCTGGCACCCGCCATTGCAGCGGCAGCCTATGAGACCTTTACCATGCTGCAGGAGAGCACCGAGCTTCGTGACAGGGTGCACGAGAACACCGCCTATTTCCGCAGCAAGATCCGTGAAGTGGGCTTCGATATTATCGAGAGCACCCATCCCATCGTGGCCATCATGTTCTACGATGCCCATGTGGCCGGAAAGGTGGCAGAGCTGATGCTGGAGAAGGGCGTGTATGTTACCAGCTTTGTCTATCCCGTGGTACCCAAGGGCAAGGCCAGAATCCGCGTGCAGATCAGCGCCGCCCATACCAGAGAGGATCTGGATTATGTGGTGAAGTGCTTTAAGGAAGCGAAAGAGGAGCTGGGCATCTGATTGTCCGGGAAAAACAATTCAGAAAAAATAAGCATAAAAATAAGCCGGACGGGTTTGAACCCGTCCGGCAGTTTTTGTTATCAGCCAATGAAGTTGTCGAGATAGTGTTTGGAAAGGCGGATGGAGGTCAGGATATCTTCCTTGGAGCCTTCGAAAGCCTTGTCTTCAACTTCGATGACAGCATCGCCGTCGTAGCGGATGTCATTCAGAGCGGAAACATAGGCACCCCAGTCCACGTCGCCCAGGCCGGGAATCTTCGGGCTCATGTAGTCCAGAGGATAGGCCAGAACGCCGCACTCGGCCAGCTTGTCCTGATAGAGCTTGATGTCCTTGAAGTGGACATGGAAGATACGGTCCTTGAAGTCGTGAACCGTCTTGATATAGTCAAGCTGCTGCCATACATAGTGGGAAGGATCGAAGTTCAGACCAAAGTTGGGAGAAGGAATGATTTCGAACAGCTTGCGGAAGATCACGGGAGTGCACATAAGGTTCTGTCCGCCGGGCCACTGATCGGCACCGAACAGCATGGGGCAGTACTCGATGGCAACCTTGACATTGTTTTCTTCAGCCAGCTTGATGATGGGCGGCCAGATTTCCTTGAACAGTTCGATGTTCTCTTCCACGTTCTTGGTCTGATCGCGGCCGATGAAGGTGGTCACCATGCCAACGCCCAGCTTGGCGGAAGCCTTGATCAGAGCTTTCAGATGCTCGATGGCAGCGTTTCTCTTCTCAAGATTGGGATCCATGGTGTTGGGATAGTAAGCCAGGGAGGAGATATGCATTCCCTTGCCTTCGATGTACTCTTTCACATATTTGCAGTAAGCGTCATCCTCGAGAACTCTCTCGGCGTCGATGTGGGAGACACCGGCGTAGCGGCGCTCAGCCTTGCCAGCGGGCCAGGAAGCCACTTCGAGGCATTTGAAGCCCATTTCGGCGGCAACGTCGACAGCTTCTTCAAAGGTCCATCCGTCAAGGATCGCAGTCAGCAAACCAAATTTGATCATAACTTAATTCCTTTCTCTCGTAAAAGTGTGACGGGCAGTTATTCACTGGTTTTCATTATAGCACAAGGAAAAAACATTGTAAATTATTTAATGGTTTCGACTTTAATGATATTTGTATTGCCTCCGCCGATGCCGATCTGGCCGCCGGTCATCACCACGTTGTCACCCTTTTCCAGAGAGAAGGTCTTTTTGGCCAGATTCATGGCCTGATAGAAGACCACGTCCAGGGAGTTGTATTCCTCGGAGATCACCGGGGTGACGCCCCAGGAAAGATTCAGTTTTCTCCAGGCGCGGCGGTCGGTGGTGTTGCCCAGAATGTCCATGGGGCAGCGGAAACGGCTGACCATGCGGGCAGTACGGCCGCTCATGGAGTTGACCACGATGCACTTGGCCTTGACATCGATGGCCATGGCGCAGGTGGCGTGGGAGATGGCATCCAGGTTGTTGTGGATCTGGTAGTCGGTGTTGCGGAACCACTGCTTGTAGTCGATGTGCTGCTCCGTATATTCAGCGATTTCCGCCATGTTCCGGACCGCATCCACGGGATACTTGCCTGCGGCGGTTTCGCCCGAAAGCATGATGGCGGAGGAGCCGTCATAAACCGCGTTGGCCACGTCCGAGATCTCTGCCCGGGTGGGGCGGGGATTGTGAATCATGGACTCCAGCATTTCCGTGGCGGTGATGACCCGTTTGCCTAAAAGGCGGCATTTGTGGATCATGTATTTCTGGATGGAGGGAACCTCAATGAAGGGAATCTCTACGCCCAGATCGCCCCGGGCTACCATAATGCCATCGGCGATTTCACAGATTTCTTCGATGTTGTCCACGCCGGAACGGTTTTCAATCTTGGCGATGATGTCGATGTCCTTTCCGCCGTTCTGATCCAGAAAGTCCCGCAGGTCTTTGACATCCTGGCGGGTGGAAACGAAGGAAGCGGCCACAAAGTCCACGCCGTTCTCGATACCGAAGAGAATGTCGGATTTGTCCTGCTCGGAGAGATAGTCTCCGGCCAGCACTTTGCCGGGGAAGCTCATGCTTTTGCGGTTGGACAGCTTGCCGCCCACCAGGGTGGTGCAGAGGGTCCGGGGACCGTCGAAGCCGGTAACCTCAAAGATGACCAGGCCGTTGTTCACCAGAATCCGGTCACCCACGGACAGCTCGTGGGAAAGATTTTCGTAGGTGACGGCTACCTGGGTTTCGTCACCTTCCACGTCCTCGGATGTGAAAATGAAGGGATCGCCGTCTTTTAAGGTGATTTTGCCGTTTGTAAAGGTTTTAATGCGGTACTCGGGACCCTTGGTGTCCAGCATGATGGCAATGGGCAGGTCCAGCTCTTCCCGTACGGCGGTGATGGTTTTGATTTTTTCGAGATGTTCCTCATGGGTGCCATGGGAGAAATTCAGTCTGGCAACGTTCATTCCTGCACGGCACATCTGCTTCAGCACTTCGGGGGACTCAGAAGCAGGGCCGATGGTGCATATGATTTTGGTTTTTCTCATAGGAAACCTCCTGAAAAGTAACATTCATATGAATTGATTGTATCATGAATTTGACCCGGGTACAAGCAAGGGCTGTTAAACAAATTCCGCTTATGATATAATATGTATATATATCTGTAAATGTTTGAGAAGGGAGAGCAGAGGATGTTCAAGACCAGATCCCTGGGGCTCAAAATCGCACTGACCATCATCGCCATTGTCATCGGCATGCTTCTGATTGTCGGAGTTATTTTCGGCGTTTCCATGAATAATGTCTCACGGTCCCTGATAGATTCCAATGAAGCCATTGGCAAGACTTCCCGGACAGAATCTCTTTTCTCGATTACCGAGCAGACCCAGACCCGGCTGATGGAGCTGGCGGAGGGAAAAGCGGACATGGCGGATGTCCAGTTTATGGAATTAAAGAAGGCTGTTGAGAATGCCGCGGCTCTGGCGGAGCAACTCTACGCCCACCCCGAAGCCTACAGCGCCAGGGATATTCCCCTGCCTGATGCCTCCCTGGATGGAACCCTGTCGGTTCAGCTGCTTGCTTCCGCGAATACCAACCTGGAAGACCCGGCCATCGTCAGTGAAATCGGACTGCTGGGAAATCTGCAGGACGCGCTGATGGTGCTGAATGAAAGCAATGAATCTCTGGCATCCATCTATGTTGCTTCCGAATCCGGCATCATGGTTCAGGCGGACTGGATCTCGGGAAGAAAATTTGATGAAAAGGGTCAGCTGATGCCCATGGAAGCTAAAGAACGCCCCTGGTATCAGGGGGCCGCCGAGAGCGGAGAAACGTTCTTCACTCCGGTGACCCGGGATGCCCATACGCCCCGGCTGGCCATTATGTGCGGCGTTCCCGTCTACCGGGAAGGGGAGCTGGCGGCGGTGGCCGGCGGCGGGATGTATCTGGATGCTATTGATAGCCTTGTACAGAGCATTGAGCTGGGAGAAACCGGTAATGCCTGCATTATCAACCGATCCGGCCGGGTGCTTTTCTCCACGTTTGAAGAGGGGGTTCTGGCAGCGGTGACCGATGGCGAAGATATCCGTCTGAACCCGGATCAGGAGCTGAGCAGCATTGCCGATGAAGCATCCTCCGGAAAGAAGAGCGTAGGACTGGCCGAGGTGAACGGACAGGTCCGTTATGTGGCTTACGCGCCCATGAAAACCGTTGGCTGGTCCTTCATGATCCTCCTCACCAAGGACGAGGTGGAGCGGCCCGCGCTGCAGCTGGATGAGAATCTGAAGCAGCTGTCGGATCAGGCCATGAATGATGCCTATCTTCATCTGAACAGAACCATCATGCTGCTGATCATTGTCCTGGGCGTGGCCATTCTGATTGCTTTTCTGGTATCCATTGCCCTGTCCAATCATATCGTCAAGCCCATCGAGAAGCTGACGGAAGAGGTGAAGAGCCTCGAAGGGGATGATCTGGATTTCACCTGGGATATGGACACGAAAGATGAAACCCAGCAGCTGGCCAGCTCCTTCCAGTCCCTGACCGAGCGGATGAAAACCTATATCACGGACCTGAAGCAGGTAACCGCGGACAAAGAGCGTATGGAAACGGAGCTTTCCCTGGCCACCCGGATTCAGGAGGGCATGCTGGAAACCAGATTTCCCGCCTTCCCGGACCGTAAGGATTTTGACCTCTATGCCCAGATGGATCCCGCCAAAGAGGTGGGCGGCGATTTCTATGATTTCTTCCTGATTGATGAGGATCATCTGGCCCTGGTGATGGCCGATGTTTCCGGCAAGGGCATACCGGCAGCCCTCTTCATGATGGCTTCCAAAATCATTCTGGCGAATAACGCCATGATGGGCAAGGATCCCGCGGAGATCCTGCTGCACACCAATATGGCCATATGCTCGAGGAACCAGGAGCAGATGTTTGTGACGGTATGGCTGGGTATCCTGGAGCTTTCCACCGGAAAGCTGACGGCCTCCAATGCGGGACATGAATATCCCGTGCTGAAGGAGCCCGATGGAGAATATCGTCTGGTGAAGGAACCCCATGGCTGCGCCATCGGAGGCTTTGATGACAGCACCTACGAAAACTATGAGTGGCAGCTTGAGCCGGGCACGAAGCTCTTTGTCTATACCGACGGCGTGGCTGAGGCCATGAACTCCCAACGGGAGCTGTTCGGTACCGGCCGTCTGGTGGAGGCCCTGAACGAAAATCCGGACCTTCCACCCCAGCAAGTGCTGGAGGCAGTCAGAGGCGCGGTGGACCGTTTTGTGGGAGAGGAGCCGCAGTTCGATGACCTGACCATGCTCAGCTTCGAATATAAGGGACCTGCTTCTTGATTTGGTTTTTAAAATAGTGTAAAATAGGGTTCAATGTTAAGTTTCGGCTACGGGGCCACCTGCCCTGGGCAGCTGCCTTCGGCACCGGCACCGGCCACCTGCCGGGACAAATTATGAAAGTTTTTCATTCACTACAGGAGGACAAATCTATGTCTAAGATCAAAGTAGGCATCATCGGCTGCGGCGGTATTGCCAATCAGAAGCATCTGCCCGCCCTCAAGGCGCTGGGAGACAGAATGGAAATCGTTGCTTTCTGCGATATCATCCGCGAAAGAGCTGAAAAGGCCGCAAAGGAATATGGCGCCGAAGGAGCCCAGGTTTTCACCGATTACCGTGAACTGGTGGTCCTGGAGGACATCGTTTCCGTACATGTGCTGACTCCCAATGTTTCCCACTGCGAGCTGACCTGCGCAGCCCTGCTGGCAGGAAAGAACGTGATCTGCGAAAAGCCCATGGCGGCTACTCCCGCGGATGCCCAGAAGATGCTGGATGCCCAGAAGAAGAGCGGTAAGATTCTGACCATCGGTTATCAGAACCGCTGCCGTCAGGACAGCCTGACCCTGAAGGCTATGTGCGACAATGGCGACCTGGGTGAGATTTACTATGCCAAGGCCCATGCCATCCGCCGCCGCGGCGTGCCCACCTGGGGCGTATTCCCCGACAAATCCAAGCAGGGCGGCGGTCCTCTGATTGATATCGGAACCCACTCCCTGGATCTGACCCTGTGGATGATGAATAACTATAAACCCAAATCAGTCATGGGCGCCAGCTTTGAGAAGCTCGGCCGCACGCTGAAGCCCGGCGAGCAGGGCAATACCATGGGCGTCTGGGATCCCGAGACATACGAGGTAGAAGACTCTGCCTTCGGTTTCGTAACCATGGAGAACGGTGCCGTCATCGTGATTGAGGCTTCCTGGGCTCTGAACACTCTGGATATTTCCGAAGCCCTCACCGAGCTTTGCGGAACCAAGGCCGGCGCTGATATGAAGGACGGCCTGCGCATCAATACAGTTCTTTATGACAAGCTGACCACCATCAAGCCTGACTGCCGTACTCCCAGAGGAGTGGACTTCTTCGAAGGCTTCGGCGCTCTGCGTCCCGAGGTCTATGAAGCCAAACGCTATTACGACGCCATCGAAGGCAAAGGCACTCCCGTGGTAAAACCCGAAGAGGCCTTTGTGGTTACTCAGATTCTGGATGCTGTTTATCAGTCCGCCAGAACCGGCAAGCTGATCGAGTTCTGATCACAACAATCCTTTGAGGAGGAAACGTCCAATGAAAATCTATCTTCAGACCTATTCCCTCGGCCAGGCATTCCGAGATGATTTTAAGGGATCCATGGAAAAGCTGAAAGCCATGGGCTACGACGGCGTGGAATTCGCGGGCTACTATGGCGACATGACCGCTCCTGAGCTGAAGGCCTACATGGATGAGCTGGGAATGGAAACCACCTCCGGTCATGTGGGACTTCCCCTGGTGGAGGAGTCCATCCCCTTCCTGAAGACCCTGGGAGCCAAGACCATCATCTGCCCCGGCGCGCCTTTCCAGACGATGGAAGAATGCGAGAAGGTGGCTGCAGAGTTCAACCGTCTGGGCAAGCTGGCCAAGGAAGCCGGACTGCAGTTCGGTTATCACAACCATACCCAGGAATTCGCGAAAATCGGCGACCGTTACCTGCTGGAGATTATTATGGACCTGACCGATCCTGATCTGGTGAAATTCCAGATCGATGTGGGCTGGGCCACCTGCGCAGGCATCGATGTTCCCGCGTTCCTCATCAAGCACGCGGGCCGCATCTGCTCCATCCATGTCAAGGAAACGGATACCGTCACCGGCGTGGAGAAGCCTCTGGACTGGGCTTCCTTCCCCAAGGATGAAAATGGCCGTCCCATCCTTCCCAAAGAAATCATCGAAGAGCGGGAGAGAATCGCCGCCACTGACTGCCCCACCGGCAAGGGTATTATTGACTGGGTCAATATCAAAAAGCTGGCGGATCAGGCAGGCGCCGGTTCCTACGTCATCGAGCGCGAATGGGACTACAAGGGCGACGACATCTTCGGCTGCGTGAAGGAAGATGTGGAATCCCTGAGAAAGATTCTTGAATAATCACTGACGGAATTTCCCAGCCTCTGGGAAATTTCCTCTGGAAGGGCTGCTTCCGGCATCCATGACCGCCGGAAACAGCCCTTTTTCTGCCTGCGGATGTTCACAGATTATTCTAAATGTGTCCATTGAACTCGTGCCTTTTCTGTGGTATAATATCAATTTGAAATATTGTCATCAGCGAGGTGACCGAATGACTGATTTTTCCTATCTGGATGAACTCTGTCAGGGATATATTGACAGAGGTTACTTCCCGAGCTGCGTTATCAGCATTGGAGACAGAGAGAAAACCCTCTACCGTAAGGCTTACGGCGCCAATGTGCTGCCCGGAGGCAAAAAGCAGGCCGCGAATACGGATACAGCCTACGATATGGCTTCCTGCACCAAGATTGCCACAGCCACCGGAATTCTGCTGCTGATGGATGAGGGAAAGCTCTCCATCGGAACAAAGCTTTCGGAAGTACTGCCGGAAATCGCCGCATATCCCACGCTAAACGAGAGAATCGGGAATGCGGACATGTATCAGCTGCTCACTCATACCAGCGGCCTTCTTGACTGGTATCCCTTCTATACCCAGCAGGGCAGAGATTTTCTGGAGGTTTTTGAGAGCTTCATCGGCAGCACGAAGATACAGGAAAAAATGGTTTATTCCGATATGAACTTCATGCTGCTCGGCAAGGTGCTGGAGAGGCTGAAGGGGAAAAACCTCAAGGCCTGCCAGGAGGACCTGAAGGCTCTCCTCGGAGCAAAACGGATGGACTACTGCCCGGACAGCTTCGAGAATACCGCGCCCTCCTGCTACGGCAACAGCATCGAGGAACATATGGTCACGGAGCGGGGACTGATTTTCCGAAACTGGCGGTCCAAAGACCGGCCCACCCTGGGTGTGAATGACGGCAACGCGCATTATTTCTTTGGCGATGCCGCGGGACACGCGGGCATTATCGCCGACGCGGACGCCTATGAACGTCTGCTGAGACTGTACCTGAACACGGATTCACCGGTGCTTAAACGGTCCATGTCCGAGGCTGTGGACGGACGGGGACTTGGCTGGCAGATCGACGCGGCCATGTATCCCGGCGGATGCGGTCATACCGGCTTCTCCGGAGCCTATATCTGGGTTTGCCCGGAGAAAAATCTGACCGTGACAGCCCTGACCAACCGCCTGGCCTTCCGGGTGGCCCATGGCACCAACACCAATGAATTCCGCAGAGCCCTGGCCCGGGCCATCTGGGAGAGAGTCTGAACCTCCGGCTTTGGAAAAACAAAAAAACACTGATTGACGAGGAAACCTATGAAACTGCTGAAAAAATCACTGTGCCTGATGCTGGCCCTTCTGCTGGTGCTTTCTCTGACCGCCTGCAAGAGCAAAACCGAAAAATATCAGGAAAGCCTGACCACCATCATCAATGAAATCTCCGACATGAACTCGGATATCACCACCACTGTCACCGCCCTTCAGACAGCCCTCGGCGCCGGAGACAAGACCTCCTACGATGCCGCGCTGGTTTCTCTGAAAACCTACAGCGACAGCCTGAAGAGCAAATATCAGGCCATTGCCGCGGTGGAGGCACCTAAAGATCTGGAAGATAAGAGACTGGCCCTCAAGGGACACGCCGACAATCTCTGCACCATGCTGGATGACAGCATTGAGCTTTATACCATCGCCGGTGAAGCTCTTTCCAAGGATCTGACGGAAGAACAGATCAGCCGCATCAATATTCTGCAGACGGAAATCGGTCAGCTGCAGGGATCCGCGGATTCTTTTGACAGCATTCTCAACGAAATCATGGCAGCCGAATAAATACCACAGGAGGATCACCGCATGATCTGGAACCCGGAGCAACTGGATCGGGCCAAGACGGCAATGGAAAACAAGCTGAAAGCCATTGGGCTGGAGGAATACGCATTCTTAAAGCCGGCACCGGATCTGTGGAGCGACGATGTTCAGTGCATTGCGGTGGTCCTCTTTCCTTATCTGGCTCCCCGGTACGATGAAAAGGCCAACCTTTCTCTATACTGCAGGGGAAAAGATTATCATGCCCTTGTGCCGCAGTATCTGAACCCGGTGGGAGAGGAAGCGGGCAAGGTGCTGGGAGAGGCGTTTGTCTGCCATGCCTATGCGGATACCGGACCCTACCGGGACAGGGAACTGGCCCTGGAGGCGGGTCTTGGAATTGTGGGCCGCAGCCAGATGCTGATTAACCCCCGATATGGCTCGTATTTTTTTATTGCTTATATGGTGATGAACGCTCCTTTGCCTCCGGACAAAGTCCAGAAGGAAAGGCAGGAAGGCCTCCCTCTGGAGGTCAGATGTCTTGAATGCGGCCGCTGCGCCAAGGCCTGCCCGGGCGGGGTTATCCATCCGGACGGCACCTATGACTGGAGCCGGTGCCGCAGCTTTATCACCCAGAAAAAGGGAGAGCTCAGCAGCGAAGAGCTGGAGATTTTCTACCGGGACAGCCTGATTTTTGGGTGCGACATCTGTCAGACCGTATGTCCCATGAACAAAGACGCTGAGCATTCAAAAATCGCTGAATTTATCCGGGACAGAATTGATTATCTGACGCTGGAAGATCTGGAAGGCCTCAGCCGCCGGACCTTCCTGGAGAAATATCCGGAAAGAGCATTTACCTGGAGAGGGCCGGAGGTCCTGAGAAGAAACCTTCGTCTGCTCCGGGACAGAGACAACTAAAAACAGAAAAACAACTGATGGAAATAGAAAAGAAATATCTGGTTCGGCACCTGCCGGAAGGGCTGGAAAACTATCCTTCGAGGCATCTGGTGCAGAGTTATATCAGCCGCAGTCCGGTGATCCGTCTGCGGAAAATTGAAGAAAAAGGACAGGAAAGCTTTGTCCTGACAGTGAAGGGCGCCGGCCTCAGCGTGCGGGAGGAATTCGAGCTGGATCTCACCAGAGAACAGTATGAAAGACTCCGGGCCAAGGAAGAGGGCCGGGTGCTGGAAAAAACAAGATATCTGATCCCGCTGGAAAATACGGGCTGCGGAGAAGACAAGCTGACCGCGGAGCTGGACGTATTCCACGGAGAACTGTCAGGTCTGATTTTGGTCGAAGTCGAATTCGGATCCACCGGGGCCATGGAGGCCTTTGTTCCGCCGGAATGGTTCGGCGAGGACGTGTCGGATTCCGATCGTTATCATAACAGTACATTATCCAGATAAAGAAAAAAACAGGTGGGCACATTCATGGAAAACAACGAACTGGAGCTGAAGGCGCTGTATTACAAGGCGCTGGACTGCTACAAGAAGAAGGACGATGAATCCCGCGAAGAGGGCTACCTCTTTCTTCAGGAGGCGGCGGCCAAGGGAAGCGCCGACGCGATGAAGCTGATCGGCGTCCTGATGATGAGCGGGCAATATGATCCCTACCCCAGAAAGGACATGGCCACGGCTGTTACCTGGTATCAGCAGGCGGCTCAGGCCGGCGATGAGGAGGCCATGTACTGGCTTAGCCAGTGCTATGAGCTGGGAATGGGCGTCAAGGCATCCAAACGGGAAGCCAGAAAATGGCGCAAGCAGGCCATTGCCCATGGATTTGAGACAGACGACGATGAACCGGAGGAGACGGAAGCACCGGCTCAGAATACAGTAAAACCCCAGGCAAAGCCAGAAGCAAAGCAGGAGGCGAAACCATCTGCAAAGCAGGAGGGGAAACCGAAGGAAGAGGTCAAACCCCTGGAGCCTTTGGTGGAGAGCGCGGTGAATGTGAAGGATCTGCTGCCCGGACACAGGAAGGCGGAACAGGAAAACGCCGCCAAAGCCCAGAAACAGAGTGTCCCTCTGCAGGCAGAAGAAGCGGTGAAAATGAGCCGTTACTGGGATGTGGCCATGCCCGCGGTGCTGGATCTGGCCGCGGATGCCCAGGAGGCGGACCGCCGGGACGATGAAGATAATCATCTCTTCGCGGATTCTTACCAGCGTTCCATGCTCTTTAAGGGAGCCGGTGCTGGTCTGCTGCTCAGCGGAATCTTTATGGGGCTGATTTATCTGCTTTTCCGCGGAGTGATTGATACCCAGCAGTCCACGGCCCTTTTCGTGGCTCTGCTGGCCATTGTGGTGCTGGGCGGAACCGGCCTGGGAGCCGTAGCCGGCATCCGTCGGGCGGCCTCCCGCTCCCAGAGAGAGGATCAATATCGGAAAACTGCCTTTTATCAGTGCTATCATGCGGATCTGGACAAAATGGATGAACAGCAGAAATGGTGCTACCAGATTTACCGGAGCATGGAGAAATATTACCTTCCCGTCAGCAACCGAAAGGTTCCGGATCTGACCGCAGTGCGGGAATACCGCGGGGTGATGTACCCCGGCTGGGTGTTTGGCGCCGGAAGAGACGACAACCGTCCCGAGTTTGTGTTCCTCACCGACCGGGCTGTCTATGTGGTCTGTACCCGCCATCTTTCCGGCAAGCTGACCGGTGCCTACCGTGATCTTGACTGGATGATGGAGGATGCTCAGGATCGGACGGGCCTGGTGAAGGTGGAAAACCTGATTCTGAAGAACGAGCTTCAGACAGAGACTGTCAAACAGGAACTTCGGAGAGTCAGCAAGATCCCCATGGATCAGCTGCCCTTCTATAATATCGTATTTCTGAGCGAGGAAGCGGATACTTCGGAGCTGAGAATCACCGGTACCGGCGAGCGGACCATGCTGGTACAGGGACCCTATGACCGGCTGAGAATCATCCTCGGCGGTAAGGAAAGTACGATTCATACCCATGGAATCCGTCTGGATGCCATGATTGACGCCTTCGGCACCCTCGGCGCCGAATGGCTGCACCGGGAGATTGCCGCTAACCCGAGAAGATAGTTCAGATTTTAATTTGCAAGGAGATTGAAAGATTGGGATTATTAGAAAAACTCTTTGGCAAGACCTCCGATAAGGAGATCCGCCGGATCGAGCCCATCGTCAACAAGGTCATGAGCCTGGAAGGTGCGATGGAAAAGCTGACGGACGAGGAGCTTGCCCATAAGACGGTGGAATTCAGAGAGCGCCTGACTCAGGGGGAGACCCTGGATGACCTTCTGCCCGAGGCCTTTGCCGTGGTCAGGGAAGCTGCCTGGAGAACCCTGCAGATGAAGCACTTCCGGGTGCAGGTCATCGGCGGTGTCATTCTTCATCAGGGCCGTATCGCTGAGATGCGTACCGGTGAAGGCAAGACCCTGGTGGCCACCCTGCCGGTCTATCTGAACGCGCTGGAAGGCAAGGGCGTGCATGTGGTTACCGTCAACGATTACCTGGCCAGCCGTGACGCGGAGTGGATGGGCCAGATCTACCGGTTCCTGGGCATGACCGTGGGCTGCATTCTGAACGGCCTGAACCCCGACGAGCGCCGGGCCGCCTATGCCTGCGACATCACCTATGGTACCAACAACGAGTTCGGATTCGACTATCTGCGTGACAACATGGTGGTTTACCAGAAGCAGCTGGTGCAGAGAGACCTTCATTATGCCCTCATCGATGAGTGCGACTCGGTACTGATTGATGAAGCCAGAACGCCTCTGATCATTTCCGGTTCCTCCGGCAAATCCACCAGCCTTTACCAGCAGGCGGACCTTCTGGCCAGCCAGCTGAAGAAGGGCCGGGTGATCGGTGATACCAGCAAGATGGCAGAGCTGATGAACGAGGAAATCATCGAGGAAGGTGATTTCGTCGTGGATGAGAAGTCCAAGTCCTGTACCCTGACAGCTCAGGGTGTTGCCCGGGCGGAGCAGTTCTTCCATATTGACAACCTCTCGGATCCGGAGAACGCGGAAATCGTTCATCACATCAATATTGCCCTGAAGGCAAACTACCTGATGTTTAAGGACCGGGATTATGTGGTGAAGGATGGACAGATCATCATCGTCGATGAGTTCACCGGACGTATGATGCCCGGCCGCCGCTATTCGGATGGTCTGCATCAGGCCATCGAGGCCAAGGAAAAGGTGGAGGTCAAGCGGGAGTCCAAGACCCTGGCCACCATCACCTTCCAGAACTTCTTTAATAAGTACAAAAAGAAGGCCGGTATGACCGGTACCGCCAAGACGGAAGAGCTGGAGTTTGAAGAGATCTACGGCATGGACGTTGTGGAGGTTCCCACCAACAAGCCCATCGCCAGAAAAGATCTTCCGGATGTGGTTTACCGCACCCAGAAGGAAAAATACAGAGCTGTGGTCCGGGATATCATCGAAACCCACGCCACCGGACAGCCCGTGCTGGTGGGCACCATCAGCATCGAGATTTCCGAGCTGGTCAGCAAAATGCTGAAGAGAGAGGGCATTGCCCATAATGTCCTGAATGCCAAGTTCCACGAGCGTGAAGCTCAGATCGTCGCGGAAGCCGGACAGATGGGCGCCGTGACCATCGCCACCAACATGGCCGGCCGTGGTACCGATATCAAGCTGGGCGAAGGTGTGGCTGCCGTGGGCGGTCTGAAGATCATCGGCACGGAGCGCCATGAGGCCCGTCGTATTGATAATCAGCTGCGTGGCCGTGCCGGCCGACAGGGTGATCCCGGTGTTTCCCGGTTCTATGTATCCATGGAAGATGATCTGATGCGTATTTTCGGCGGCGAAAGGATGCAGAAGGTGTTGGAAACCTTCCGGATCCCCGAGGACACTCCCATTGAGGATAAAATGTTCTCCGGCGCCATCGAGCGGGCCCAGAAGCGGGTGGAAGAAAACAACTTCGGTATCCGCCGCCGGCTGCTGGAATATGACCAGGTCATGAACGAGCAGAGAGAAACCATTTATGCCGAACGCCGCCGGGTGCTGATGGGAGCCGAGCTGAAGGACGACCTGCTCCGTCAGATGGACGGCATCATCGCTGCTGAGGTGAACAACGCCGTAGCCGGAACCAAATATCCGGAAGAATGGAACATGACCGAGCTGAACAACGAGCTCAGACGCATGATTCCCTTCCGGGAAGAGTTCAGCGTGCAGGACAAGCTGGAAACCATCACCCAGGAGAAGCTCACTGAAGAGATCCAGGCCAAGGCCCGGGAGCTCTACGAAGAGAAGGAAGCGGAAATCGAGCCCGAGCGCATGAGAGAGGTGGAGCGGATGATCCTGCTGCGCAGCGTGGATACCCTCTGGACCGATCATCTGGACATCATGGATCAGATGCGCCAGGGCATCAGCCTTCAGGCCTTCGCCCAGAAGAACCCCCTGGACGAGTACCGTCTCATCGGCTACGACATGTTTGAGGAGCTGAATGACAACATCATCCGGACGACCCTTCGCGGACTTTTCACCGTCCATCTGGTGGAGAAGGAAGAAGTGGAGCGTAAGGAAGTGGGTAAGAATATTTCCACCAACCGCGGCGGAGATGGCCCCAAGGTCAAGAAACCCGTGAAACGCGCCGAAAAGAAGGTAGGAAGAAACGATCCCTGTCCCTGCGGCAGCGGCAAAAAGTATAAGAACTGCCACGGAAGATTTGAGAACTGATAAAGGATAGAAACGATGTTAGAGTTTGACAATTTGAAACTGGAGCTGGAGAAATACCGTCCGAAACTGGAAGAGCTGGCCGATTCCCTGAACCTGGACCGCCTGCAGCTGAGGGTGGAGGAGCTGGAAAGAAAGCAGCTGGAACCCGGATTCTGGGACGACCCTGAGAAAAGCTCCAAAATTGTCCAGGAAGCCGGCAGCACCAAGCGGCGTCTGGATGAATTTAATGAAATGAAAACCGCCTTCGAGGATGCGGAGGCCCTGATTGAAATGGGCCAGGAAGAAGAGGATGAGTCTCTGGTGGCTGAGGTGCAGGAACAGATCGGACTTTTCAAGGATCTCTATGAAAAGCTGAGACTTACCACCCTGCTGACAGGTGAATTCGACAGCAAGAACGCCATCCTCACCCTGCATGCCGGTGCTGGCGGCACCGAGGCCTGCGACTGGACCAGCATGCTGTACCGCATGTACACCCGCTGGGCTGAAAAGCATGGCTACGGCGTTGAGCTGCTGGACTATCAGGAAGGCGACGAGGCCGGCATCAAGGCCGTGACTATCCAGATCAATGGAGAGAACGCCTATGGATATCTGCGTTCAGAAAAGGGCGTGCACCGTCTGGTGCGCATCTCTCCCTTCGACGCGGCGGGCCGCCGTCATACCTCCTTCAGCTCCTGCGATCTGATGCCCGAGCTGGATGAGGATGTGGAAGTGGATATCAACATGGACGACCTGAGGATCGATGTTTTCCGTTCCTCCGGCGCCGGCGGACAGAAGGTTAACAAGACCTCCTCCGCCATCCGTATTACGCATATTCCCACGGGCATTGTGGTGCAGTGCCAGAATGAGCGTTCCCAGTATCAGAACAAAGACAAGGCCATGCAGATGATGAAGGCAAAGCTGTATCAGCTGGAGAAGGAAAAACAGTCAGACCGTCTTTCCGATATCCGAGGCGAGGTAATGGAGAATGCCTTCGGATCTCAGATCCGGTCCTATGTTTTCCATCCCTATACCTTGGTGAAGGACCTTCGTACCCAGGAGGAAACCGGAAATATCCAGGCAGTCATGGATGGAGAGCTGGATAATTTCATGAACGCCTACCTGGCCTGGTATGCCAATCAGCAGCAGGCGTAAGACAATGAAAAGAATTCTGTCAACGATTGCCGCCGCGGTCCTCGCGGCGGCTCTCATCATTCAAATGAGCGGGTGCTCGGTAACTGTCCGGATCTACGGCAAGAGCATTGACGCCCTTTCGGACATCGACCTGGGCTATGGAAGGGTCTATCTGAGCCAGGTGATGAACGCGCTGACCACGGACGATCTGCAGACGGTAAATGATCTTGGCTATCATGCCGGTCTGGAGGATGCGGAAACCTTTGAAGAGCTTTTCGATACCTACCATGAGCTGAAGGAAAGCTACGGCGAACCGGTGAGCATCTATCTCTACGAAGGAGTCCAGTACGGCGACGAAAAGGCCTATACAGGCGAAATGGAGATGGAAAAGGGCGGTACCCTGATGCTTTCGCTGCTCTTTACCTCTAAGGATGAGCTGGCTCTGGCCTATCTCTATGAGACGGAGAAGGGCTTCTGGTCCCATCAGTCCATGCCGGAAGGTGTCATAACAGAGGATGTGATTCTGGGAGAGGGGACAGAGCATCCCCTGAATGCCCAGATTACCTATCCTGCCAATGCCTCTGAAGGATGTCCTGCCATCGTGATGGTGGGCGGTGACGGCGGCAATGATATGAACATGAAAGCCGGCTCCACCCGGTCCTATCAGGATCTGGCCTGGGGACTGGCAGAGCAGGGAATTGTCACCATCCGCTTTGACAAAAGAACCTATACCTATTCCGACGAGGAATCCGCCGAGGCTGCCCCGAAGGAAGTCTTTACCGTGGACTGGGAGTATGCGGAGGACACCCTGCTGGCGCTTCGGAAGCTTCAGGAAAAATCCTTTGTGGATTCGGAGAAAATCTATTTCCTGGGCCATTCTCAGGGCGGCGTTGTGGGCTCCCGGATACAGGAGAAGGCACTTTCCGAAGGACTGCAGGGCTTTGCCGGATTTGTTCTGGTGAACACCTCTCCCAGGCCCTGGTACGATGTGATTTATGATCAGTATATTAACTACGGTCTGATTGACCGCCAGAGCGATGAAATCTATTATCTGGTCCAGAAAATGGAAATGGAACGGGACTATGTGAAGGAAGGGGATTACCTGAAGACCCCGGATGATAAGCTTACCCAGGAATTTGCCCTGACCAGACCCGCCGCCTTCTGGAGAGATTACCTGTCCTACGATTATGTGGACGGATACAGAAAACTGGCCGAGGGGGGCAGCCGCATCCTGCTGATGCAGGGAGGCGCCGATTATCAGATCGTACCCTCCACGGACTTCGAGGCCTGGAAAGAGACCGTTTCCGGCTGGAATACGGACACGGTGAGTTTTTACCTGGCCGAGGGGCTCAACCATCTGATGACGCCCTCCCAGGGAATCTTCGCGGGACATTACAAGGAATACGAGATGCCCGGCCGAGTGCCGGAAAGCGTGATTGAACAGATAGCCGCCTTTGTCCGGTAAAGATGGGCGGAAAAACCGAAGGAGGAAAACATGGATTTTGTCCATCTGCATGTTCATACGGAATACAGTCTGCTGGACGGTTCCTCCAAGATCAAGGAGATTGTCCATCAGGCCAAGGCCCTGGGGATGAATTCCCTTGCCATCACCGACCATGGAGTAATGTATGGCGTGATCGATTTCTACAAGGCCTGTCTGGCGGAGGGAATCAAGCCCATCATTGGCTGTGAGGTCTATGTGGCAGGCGGCAGCCGTTTTGACCGGGAAGAAAAAAACGGCGCCAGATATGATCACCTGGTGCTGCTGGCCGAGAACAATACGGGCTACGAAAACCTGATGAGACTGGTGTCGCTGGGTTTTATTGAAGGCTTTTATTACCGTCCGAGAATTGATTTCGAGTTGCTGGAGAAATACCACGAGGGACTGATCGCCACCAGTGCCTGTCTGGCTGGTGTAGTGGCAAGACCTCTGCTTTCCGTTTCCTACGAGAAGGCCAAAGAGGTGGCGGAAAAATACAAGAACCTCTTCGGACCGGATCATTTTTATCTGGAGCTGCAGGAGCATGAGAGCTCTGAACAGACCATTCTCAATCAGGCCCTGCTCCGCATGTCCAAGGAACTGGATCTTCCTCTGATCTGCACCAATGATGTGCATTATACCTTCCAGTCCGACAAAGAGGCCCATGATATTCTGCTGTGCATTCAGACCGGAAAGAAGCTTTCCGATACAGACAGGCTCCGTTACGAGGGTGAGTACTATCTGAAGAGCCCGGAGGAGATGGCGGCCATGTTTCCCTATGCCCCGGAGGCGCTGGAAAACACCCAGAAAATTGCTGACCGGTGTCAGGTGGAGATCCGGTTTCATGAGAGAAAGCTGCCAGCCTACGATGTGCCGGAGGGCATGACAGCCTCCCAGATGCTGAGAATGCTCTGCGCCAGGGGGCTGAAAGAGCGTTATGCCGACTGCGACCCCGATAATCCCGGCTTTGTGGCGGAGAAAGCCCGTTACCGCTGGGAGGATCTGAACAGCCGTCTGGAATATGAGATCGGCGTCATCGAGGGCATGGGCTTCGTGGACTATTTCCTCATTGTATGGGATTTCATTAATTTTGCCCGGGAGCACGGCATCAAGGTGGGTCCCGGACGAGGCTCGGCCGTGGGTTCCCTGGTGGCTTATTCCCTGTACATTACCTCCGTGGAACCTCTTCGCTACAACCTGATTTTTGAGCGTTTGCTGAACCCGGAGCGGGTCAGCATGCCTGATATTGATACGGATTTCTGCTACCGCCGCCGTCAGGAGGTCATCGACTACGTGACCGAAAAATACGGCGCGGACAGGGTGGCCCAGATCGTCACCTTCGGTACCATGGCAGCCCGGCTGGTCATCCGGGATGTGGGACGGGTCATGGATCTGCCCTACGGCGAGGTGGATAAAATTGCCAAGATGATTCCCAATGAGCTGAAGATGACCATCGACAAGGCGCTGGAGAAAAACCCGGAGCTGAAGGAGGTCTACGACGGCAACGACCAGATTCACAAGCTGATCGATATGGCCCGGCGTCTGGAGGGGCTGCCGCGGCATACATCCACCCATGCGGCTGGCGTGCTGATTTCCGGTGATGAAACCATGAAGTTCGTGCCCCTGTGCACCAACGACGGCAACGTGGTCACCGAGTATACCATGAACACCCTGGAGGAGCTGGGGCTGCTGAAGATGGACTTTCTTGGTCTTCGCACCCTGACAGTCATTCAGGACGCTCTGGACAACATCTATCAGACCGACGGCATCCGTCTTGACATGGATCAGATCTCCATGGACGATCCGGAGGTCTATCAGATGATCGGCGCCGGAAAAACCGACGGCGTCTTCCAGCTGGAGAGCGCCGGCATGACCCAGTTCATGCGGGAGCTGCGGCCGGAGAACATGGAGGACATCATTGCCGGTATTTCTCTGTACCGGCCGGGTCCCATGGACTTTATTCCCAAATACCTGAAGGGCAAGAAGGATCCGGGCAGCATTCAGTACAAAACGCCCCTGCTGGAGCCGATTCTTAATACTACCTACGGCTGCATGGTCTACCAGGAGCAGGTCATGCAGATTGTCCGGGATCTGGCAGGCTATAGCATGGGCCGGTCCGATCTGGTGCGCCGCGCCATGGCCAAGAAAAAGGCCGATGTCATGGCGGCCGAACGTCATAACTTTGTCTACGGCAATCCGGAAGAAAAGGTGGCGGGCTGTGTTTCCAAGGGTATTGCGCCGGAGGTGGCGGAGAGCATCTTCGATGAAATGACGGATTTTGCTTCCTATGCCTTCAACAAGTCCCACGCGGCAGCCTATGCCGTGGTGGCTTATCAGACCGCTTACCTGAGATGTCATTATCCCGTGGAATTCATGGCCTCCATGCTGACCTCCGTCATGGAGCACTCCGCCAAGGTGACCGGTTATATCCAGGGACTGAAGACCCTGGGCATTGAGCTGCTGCCGCCGGATATCAACGAAGGATACAGCGGCTATTCCGTTACGGTCGTGGAGGAGGAAAAGAACGGACAGAAGGTGAGAACCAAGAAAATCCGTTATGGTCTTTCTTCTATTAAAAATGTGGGCAAGAGCCTCATCGACCGGATGGTGGAGGAGCGGACGGAAAACGGTCCCTTCCTCAGTATGACGGATTTCTGCCGGAGAATGGGAGAAAAGGATCTGAACAAACGGGCTCTGGAAAGCCTCATCAAGGCCGGCGCCTTCGACTCCCTGGGCAGTTCCTCCGGACAAAGCTACGATGACCGGGCCAGATATCTTCAGGCCTATCCCATCATCATGACGGCCGCCGCGGAATGGCGCAAAAACAAGATGAGCGGACAGATGGACCTGTTCGGCATGCAGATAGAGCAGGAGAGCGAGCCGGAGGAGGATTTCAACCGGGATCCCCTGCCGAATATCGCGCCCTTCGATGATCTGGTACGTCTGGGATTCGAAAAGGAAGTGCTGGGCATTTATCTGACGGGCCATCCCCTGGACCGGGATGAAGAGCTCTGGAGAATGCACATTACCAACGTGACCACGGATCTGGCCCTGGACGAGGCCGGAGAGGAAGGGACCTCCGAGGAAGCCTCCATCAGGCCTTCCCTGGAGGATGGTCATGAGATTACCCTGGGCGGCATCATCGCCGGAAAGACGATTAAGTCTACGAAAAACAACAAGCTGATGGCCTTCCTGACGCTGGAGGATCTCTATGGAACGGCGGAGATTCTCGTATTCCCCAACACCTACGAACAGTACCGGGAGCTGCTGGCGGATGACGGAAAGATCTTTGTCAAGGGCCGGGTCAGCGCCGAGGAGGATGCGGACAGCAAGCTGATTGCTTCGGTCATCGCGCCCATGAACCAGCCGGAAAAACTGTATGAAGGCCCCAGAAGGAGAAACTTTAATCAGAACTCTGCGCCTCAGCCTGGCCGTCCGTCCGCTCCCAAGCCAGCCCTGCTGTGGCTTCGTCTGGCTGATCGGAAACAGTGGGAGCAGCAGCAGAATGAGATCTGCCGGATTCTTCAGTCCGAT
This sequence comes from uncultured Eubacteriales bacterium, assembly GCA_902783575.1. Taxonomy (GTDB): domain Bacteria; phylum Bacillota; class Clostridia; order Lachnospirales; family Bianqueaceae; genus RUG760. The sequence continues at coordinate 1,835 of CACZRP010000077.1, read as the reverse complement.
CCCGGAGACCGGCCGGTGAGGATCTATCTGCAGTCGGAAAATGAGCGGCTGCGGGCTCCCTCCAAATATGATACATCAGCGTCCGAGAGAACCATGGCAGCGCTTCACGCTCTGCTGGGAAATGAAAATGTGATCTAAGAATATTCTTATGAAACCGCTGATCTTCTCTTGCATTTTACAGGGGCATCGTTTAAAATAAAAGGGCTTATGATTCAGCAAAAAGTTCAGAAGGAGATATCAGAAATGGCGAAAGAAATCAAAACTATCGGTATTCTTACCAGCGGCGGCGACGCCCAGGGTATGAATGCTGCGATCCGTGCGGCAGCCCGCACCGCTATGAACAGAGGCGTCAATGTCAAGGGCATTATGCAGGGCTTCAGCGGCCTGCTGAAAAACGAGATCGTTGACCTGAGTGCGGTTTCTGTTGGTAATATCATTCATCACGGCGGCACCGTGCTGTATACAGCCCGCTGCCCTGAGTTTATTGATCCCGATCCCGATAAGGCAGCAGCTGCCATCGCCAAAGCCGCTGAAATGGCCAAGCTTCACGGCATTGACGGTCTGGTGGTTATCGGCGGCGACGGATCCTGGAAGGGTGCCCAGAAGCTGTCCAAGCACGGCATTAATGTTGTTGGCGTTCCCGGTACCATCGATCTTGATATCGCTTGCAGCGATTATACCATTGGTTTTGACAGCGCCGTTAATATTGCGCTGGAAGCAGTTATCCGTCTGAGAGATACTTCCGGTTCCCATTACCGCTGCTCCGTGGTGGAGGTTATGGGACGTCACTGCGGAGAAATCGCTCTGTGGGCCGGCCTTTGCGGCGGTGCCGATGCGATTCTGATCCCCGAGGAGCCCGAAACCTCTAACCTGGAGAACATTCTGCAGGTCATCAAGGCCAACCGCGCCAGAGGCAAGAAGCACAACATCATCGTGGTATCCGAAGGTATCGGACACAGCCAGGAACTGGCCAAGGAGATTGAGAAGGCCACGGGTATCGAGTCCAGAGCCACCATTCTGGGTCATGTACAGCGCGGCGGTATCCCCACGGCTGTAGATATCAAGCACGCTACCATGATGGGTTCCCTTGCTGTGGATCTGCTGCTGGAAGGTAAGAACAACCGAGTGATCGCATACCGCGACGCCAAATATGTGGACTACGACATCGATGAGGCTCTGGCCATGAAACGCCGTCCCAGCTTCGACATCGAAAAGGTCAACCGTCTGGTTTCTACTTATCATTAATCCGAACTTATCAGAACAGGGCAGCCGCGGACAGCGGCTGTCTTTTCTTTTTCGAAAGACCGATTTTGTGGACAAATCTGGTAACTGGCGGTCCGTTTTTGGAAAACTGCCGATAATATATATAGAGGGACTTTTTCTGAGAACCGGTTCCCGTGGCACGGCGCGGATAAAACTGGCTTTTTAGAAAAAAATACTTGCAATCAGATTCCCTCTGTGCTATACTATTTCTCTGGATTTTATCCTTGTTCTCCGAAAGATCCCCCGGGGTCCGAACGGAGGGCCAAAGACCAAAAGGAGGTGTAAAAGATGAACCGTTATGAAGTTGCCGTAGTTCTGTCTTCTGTTCTGACCGACGAGCAAAGAGCAGCTGAGCTGGAACTTGTCAAAGGCTACATCACAAAGTATGGCGGTACCGTAGCTGAGGTGGATGAGTGGGGCAAGAAAAAGCTTGCTTACGAAATCCGCAAAGAGAGCGAAGGGTATTTCTACTTTATCAAGGTTGACGCTGTTCCGGAAATGGCTGTCGAACTTGAAAAAGAAATGCGTCTCAGAAACGAAACCGTGCTCCGTTACCTGATTCTCAGAGAAGG
>CACZRP010000076.1 GCA_902783575.1 uncultured Eubacteriales bacterium | reverse complement strand
GGCTGATGCCGCCGACCTCGGCCACCGCAAGAAAGTATTCTAAAACACGCAGGTCCATCGGATCGCCTCCCGGTATAGTATGGAGTTAGTGTAGCATCTTATGCCGGAAGATGCAAGAAGAATCATTCAAAAATCGAATAATTCGATATAGAAGCTAAGTATTTTACATATTATGCCGGGGGGGGGTATAGTATACTCAGAACATAACACGGAGGAAATCACCGATGGCCGGGAGCTTTTTCATGTCTTTCCTGATTGCTGCCGCCATGAGTATTTTTGAGTTTCCCCCGAATTTGACTGGACTTTTCGGACAGTTGGGCTTATAATGAACCATTCCCGATTCTGTCAGGAGGTACTGCTTTGACCTTTAGTTCTCTGACCTTTTTATTTATGTTTCTGCCGGTGACGTTTCTGCTTTACGCACTGATTCGGAACCATACAGCCAGAAACTTTATTCTGGCTGTTTCCAGTCTGATCTTCTATGCCTATGGAGAACCTGTGGCCGTGATGATCATGCTGATCTCCATTGTCCTGAACTACTTCTTCGGAAGACTGGCCGCTGGAGAAAAGTACGATAAGCTGGCGGTGGCCGCAGCGGCGATTCTGAATATCGGAATGCTGATTGTTTACAAATATACCGGTTTTTTCGCTGAAATCTTCAACAGCATCACCCGGCTGAATATCCCTGTGCCCCGCATCCGCCTGCCCATCGGTATTTCCTTCTTTACCTTCCAGGGCCTGAGCTATGTGGTGGATGTCTACCGCCAGAAGGGCAGGGTACAAAAGAGTCTGTTCTCCGTGCTGCTGTATATCTCCTTCTTCCCGCAGCTCATCGCCGGACCCATTGTACGGTACGAGGATATCGCAGACCGTCTCTATCAGCGGGAGTTTTCCATTGACCGCATCAGCCGGGGACTCTGCCGCTTCATCATGGGTCTTGGAAAGAAAGTGCTCATCGCCAACCAGATGGGATTCATCGCGGATACCGTCTTTGGCTTTTCCCCAGATCAGCTGGGCATCAGCTCCGCCTGGCTGGGCGCCATCTGCTACACCCTTCAGATTTTCTTCGATTTCTCCGGCTACAGCGATATGGCCATCGGTCTGGGCTGTGTCTTCGGATTTGATTTCAAAGAAAACTTTAATTATCCCTTCATCGCCGGATCTATTCAGGATTTCTGGCGCCGCTGGCACATTTCCCTGTCCACCTGGTTTAAAGAATATGTATATATTCCGCTGGGCGGCAACCGGAAAGGAAAAGTCCGGACCACCATCAATAAGCTGGTCGTATTCTTCCTGACCGGATTCTGGCATGGCGCCAATTTTACCTTCATTGTCTGGGGCATGCTTCACGGCCTCTGCCAGATGCTGGAGACCTATCAGATTATTCCCACCAAAAAGAAATGGTTCAAGCCCATCGGACATATCTATACCCTGCTGGTGGTGACGCTGACCTTCGTCATCTTCCGGGCCGATACCCTGAGTCAGGGCTTCGGAATCATCAAGGATATGTTCACCGGCGCGGTGGGTTCCGCCGCGGTGAACGCCCAGATCCTCTCTTCCGTGTCCGTCCTGGTGATTATCGCCTTTGCTTTCGCGCTGCTGCTCTCCACACCCATCTTCCGGGTGCTGCGGGAAAAGGCGGAGAAAAGCTCCATGAAAAACCTTTATAACTACGCTTCCTATACGGGAACGCTGCTGCTGTTTGTGCTGTGCGTCCTGTCACTGATTTCCAGCCGGTACAATCCCTTTATTTATTTCCGGTTCTAAGGAGGTGAGGATATGAGCAAAACATTTAAATGGATCTATACCGTTATCTTTTTCATCCTGTGCTGTCTTCCCCTGGCGCTGATGCCCTTTGTGAAAAGCAATGAGCAGATCGAGAAAAAAGCGCTGACCGACATGCCCGCCTACCTGAAGGACGGACGGCTGAATCTGGAGTTTTCGGATCAGTTTGAGTCCTGGCTCAATGACCGGATGCCTCTGCGCTCCCAGCTGCTGACATCCGCCAACTTCCTGAAGGGCGAACTGATGCATGTGCCCTCCTCCAACGTCATCGTGGGTAAGGACGGCTGGCTCTTTTACAACAGTGAAAGCGCCGATTACATGAATACCAACGCCATGACCGATGAACAGGTGGCTCAGGTGGCCGTAACCCTGTCTCTGATGGAAGAGAAAATCACTTCCCAGGGCGGCCGCTTCACCTTTGTGCCGATGCCCAATAAGTCCTCGGTCTATGGTGAATATATGCCGGTGTTCTTCCCGGAGGGAGAAACCCACAATATCGACCGGATCCAGGCGGCCCTGAAAGAAACCGGCGTGACCTACGTGGATATGAAGTCGGTCATGACGGAAAACAAAGATCTCGGTCTTTACCACCGGCGCGATTCCCACTGGAACTATCAGGGCGCGCTGCTGGGCTATAACGCCATTATGGACAGCCTTGGCCGGCCTCATGAAACCTACGCGGATGCTTCCTATACTATTGAGAAGAGCTGGCGGGGCGATCTGGACAAGCTTCTTTATCCCGCGGGCGGCACCCTTGATGATCAGTATGTTTATGATATTGATTTTAAGGATTTCGTCTTTGTCAAACCAGCCGCTGTGAGAGACACTCAGGAAATGCTTCTGAACTTTATGAGCGACAAAGAACAGGGCGATGATCTTTTCACCACAGAAAACCGCGAAATCTCCGACGGCAGCCGGCTGTACATAGCCAGAGACTCCTTCGGACGCGCGCTGCTTCCCTATCTGATCGACAACTATCAGACCGCCACCTTCAAGCGGACGGACTGCCCCGATATGGCCAGTCTGGAGCCGGGCACCGATGTGGTTTATGAGATCGCGGAAAGAAATCTTTCCCGTGTCATCTCCACTGCGCCCTTTATGTACGCTCCCAGAAGGGATGCTTCCGTTCTCCCCTCCTCCCTGGCCCAGGGCGGCACTTTGAAACCGGTCTTTGAGAACGCGGGCTATGCCTGGAGACTTTATGGCGCCCTGCCCGAGCTGGCAGATGAGATGGCGTCAGGTTTCACAGATCCCTCGGCAGCGAGGGTTTATCTGGTGCTGAGTAAAGACGGCCGTTCCGAAATCTTTGAGGCGTTCCCCATCTATGAGAGCAAATATCTGGAAGAGGAAGGAAACCGGGGCTACTCCGCTTATCTTTCCAAAGAAGAAGGCCTGAGCGGCAGCTATCAGCTTCAGATTGTGACCGGCGGCACAGCCTATGATGCAGGCACGGTCAATTTCGAATAAAAGGGGCAAATCCTGTTTCGGGAGACCCCTGCTGCCACTGATAATCTTTCGGACGGCTTACCCCGTCCGGTTGATGAATATATAATTATAAAGGAGAAATCAAATGAAAAAAGCAATTTTACTGATGCTGGCTATGATGCTGGCACTGACGGCTCTGGCCGGATGCTCCAAACAGGAAGCAAACACCAGCAGCGAAGCACCCGCGGGACAGAGCGCGGCTGCTGCTGAAACCGAAGAGTCCAAGATCTTTATGACCCTGAACGGACAGAAGGTATACATCGGCCTTGTCTATGCGGATATCAAAGCCAGCCTTGGCGATGAGATCAAACCCAGTGAAGAAATCCTGCCCTGCGGCGATGGCGGCGGAGACTGGAAGAGAGTCATGCACTTCTATCCCGGTACAGTTGTTACTGAAGATCAGAACGGTTTCATCTGTGAAGTTTCCATGAACCTTGGCAACGAAGGCGATTGCGAAACTCTGGCCATGGGCCAGATCAAGCTGGGCGGCAGCGTTGCTGAGCTGAAGAAACTGCTGGAAGGTACTCCTGTTATGGAAGATGGCTGGGGCGCCACCTACAAATATGGTGATGCTGTTATTCAGTTTTCTGCCTCCGACGAAGGCGGCGATGAGCTGGTTAATGTCGGCCTGATGAGAGCTTCCGATTACGGATTCTAAGTTAGGGATTATCTAGAAAAGGGATTATCTTAAAAAGGATTATCTCGAAAAAGGGACTATATCAAAATAGTCACTCAATAAACAAATACCTGAAAAGCAAAACTGCGGGGTTCGCAGGATGCTTATCAGGTATTTTTATTTTTAGAAACGGTTTCAACGAAACCTGGAAATCCTTTGCCTGGCTTAATTAGCCCTTGCCACAAGGTCTTTTTGTCCTGTCAAGGCTGCATTCGCAAAGCTTTGCGAATGCACCGCCACGCGGCTGCGGCCTTGACAGGCAGAAGACTTGTGGCCTTTTATGGTTAAGCCAGGCAAAGGATAAGTGTGGCCGCTGGCTGCGCGTCCACTGTTTCACACATTGAGCTTTTTCTTCGATATGTGACATCCTGAGGCCCTATCTTTCGTGAAATTGCGTTTTCACAGATCTGGCGTTTTCACTGCCATCTGTGACAATCTGGTTTTGACCCGTTTCACAAATTTGGCCTTACCTCAGTGTCTTGTGACAATTTGCCTGACGATTGTCACTGGGCGCTTCAGACATCACTGTCTGTGACAAAAAGCTGTCACAGGCCAGGGGTCGTCCCAATGATCTGTGACAAAAATAGGTCACTTCACTATGATATGCCCTGTTTTAAGCTTGTTTTTTGTCACAGATCAGTTGTTTTCTGGTCTTCTGTGACAGTCTTTTGGAAAATTGTCACAGGACGACGGTAAGACAATGGATTTGTGACACTCGGCCAGATGATTGTCACAGAGCGGTGAAGATCTCACTGTCTGTGACAGGATACTGTCACAGGCCATCCGTAGGCTTTACTTGAGAATGATACTCCATACCATGATGGCGGGAATGGAATCATATCATACCCGGGGCTTCAATGCAAAGGTTTTACGACAATCAGAGGGACGCGCCCTTTCCATTTGGGTTTTCTCGGGAAAACCCACAAGAGAACCGGCTTTCTTCCCTTCTTTTTTGGATTGACTGAGCCCCGTTTTCTCTGTATAATTGATGATCAGAATATGACTTTAACATAGTACGAGATACTATGAAGGCAGCTTTCAGCAAAGGATTACTGTACCTCCATGGACTCGTTCATGGAGGTTCTGTTTTTCTAAGAAAGGAATTAAAGAATGACCAGTCTGTTCAGCTTACCGATTCTCTCTCAGCAGAGAATCGCCCCGGGAATTTATTCTCTGGAGCTGTCCACCGAGGGACCTTTTCCCGCGCGACCGGGCCAGTTCGTGGATCTGAAGATTCCCGGAAAAATGCTCCGCCGTCCCATATCCATTACTGATATCACCGAAGACCGGCTGATCCTCACCTACCGGGTGGCAGGAGAAGGGACCGCCATCCTTTCCGGAATGAAGCCCGGAGAAGTATTGGAAACTCTTGGTCCCCTGGGCCAGGGCTTTGTGCTGCCGGAGGAAAGCTCCCATCTGCTCATGGTGGGCGGCGGCATCGGCACCCCTCCCCTCATCTATCTGGCGAAGGAAGCCCTGCGTCAGGGCCATCAGGTCACCGTGCTTTTTGGCTTCCGCTCTCCTGCGGATACCCTTTTCCAGGAGGAACTGAAGGCCATGGGCGTGGATTATCACTTTGCCTATGACAGCGAAGGAGAAAATGTTGTCCAGCTGATGCAGCGTCTCGGCCTTGATGATCTTCCCTTCTTTGCCTGCGGCCCCATGCCCATGCTGAAGGCTCTGTGCAAGGCTGGCAGCTCCGATGGCCAGTGCTCGCTGGAGGCCCGCATGGGATGCGGCTTCGGCGCCTGCATGGGCTGCAGTATCAAAACCAGAAACGGCATGCAGCGGGTCTGCAAGGAAGGCCCTGTGTTCAGCAAGGAGGTGCTTCTGTGGGAAACCTAAATGTTGTTTTATCCGGTCAGGAAATCAAGAATCCCCTGATTCCAGCCAGCGGTGCCTTCGGCTACGGCATGGATTTTCTCGACTTTTGGGATGTGAATGAAGTGGGATCCTTCTCCATCAAGGGTACCACCATTCTTCCGAGAGAAGGTAATCCCCTGCCCCGGATTGCCGAGTACGAAGGAGGTATGCTCAACTGCGTGGGTCTTCAGAACCCGGGAGCCGAAGCCGTCAGAAACGAGATTCTGCCCGAGCTGAGAAAGATATATCATGGCAAGGTGTTTGCCAACATCAGCGGTTTTTCCATCGAGGATTACGAGAAGTGCGCCGAAATCCTTGATCCCGACCCTTCCGTGGGCTGGCTGGAGCTCAACATCTCCTGCCCCAACGTGCACGGAGGCGGCATGGCCTTCGGCACCGATCCGGATAACGCGGTAGCCGTGCTGAAGGCGGTAAAGGCCGTCAGCACCAAGCCTGTTTACGTGAAATGCACGCCCCAGGCGCCGGATCTGACCTATATGTGCCAGGCTCTGGAACAGGCGGGGGCGGATGGTCTGGTGCTGCTGAACACCTACCTGGGTCTGCGGCTGGATTACCGCACCGGAAAGCCCATCCTTTCCAACACCACCGGCGGCGTCAGCGGTCCCGGCATTTTCCCGCTGGTGCTGCAGAAGATCTACCAGATCTACCCCAAAGTTCAGATTCCCATCATCGGCTGCGGAGGCGTATCCACGGCCCGAGATGTGATAGAAATGATGTCAGCCGGAGCCGCTGCCGTGGAAATCGGCACTGCCGGGCTGATTGATCCCATGAGTGTTCCCAAAATTCTTCAGGATCTTCCGAGATGCCTGGAGGAGCTGGGCGTATCTAATATTTCAGACCTTACAGGGAGGGCCTTCAAATGAAAAGAGATGTGATTATTGCCTGTGATTTTCAGACCCAGGAAGAACTGCTTTCGTTCCTGGACCTGTTTCATGAGGAAAAACCCTTTGTGAAAATCGGCATGGAAGCTTTTTACGGCTCCGGTCCCGAGATTGTCCGCCAGGTTAAGTCCCGGGGACACCGGATTTTCCTGGACCTGAAGCTTCACGATATTCCCAATACCGTATACCGTTCCATGCTGCGTCTGGCCGAGCTGGGCGTAGATATGATCAACGTTCATGCCGCAGGCACCGTGGAAATGATGAAGGCTGCCAAAAAGGCCCTGGACGAGAAAGGCTCCAAGGCTATCCTGCTGGCCGTGACCCAGCTCACCAGCACCAGCGAAGACGTGATGCATCAGGAGCTCTGGATTGATCATTCCATGGAGGACACCGTTGCCCATTACGCCGAGAACGCCAAGGCTGCGGGCTGCGACGGCGTGGTCTGCTCTCCCCTGGAGGTTCAGGTAGTAAACAAAGCCTGCGGTGACGGCTTCTATACCGTTACCCCCGGTATCCGCTTTGCCGATGACGCCAAGGGAGACCAGAAGCGTGTCACCACCCCCGCCAAAGCCAAGGAACTGGGCTCCAGCTTTATCGTGGTGGGCCGCTCCATCACCGGCGCCGCGGATCCCGTGGAAGCCTACCGCAGAGCCTGCCGGGAATTCGCCGAGTAATCATCCATCGCTCGTCTGACTGATAGAAATCTATGAGGTAATTGAAATGGAAAGAAATGAAATCCAGATTCAGATCGCTGAAGATCTGCTGAAAATCAAAGCTGTTTTTCTGAGGCCCGAGGAGCCCTTCACCTGGGCAAGCGGCATCAAGTCCCCCATCTACTGCGACAACCGCCTGACCCTGTCCGACGTGGCTGTCCGGGAGGATGTGGAGAACGCGCTGGCCGGGCTGATCAGAGAATACTATCCCCAGTGTGAGGCTGTCATGGGCACCAGCACCGCCGGTATTGCCCACGCGGCCATTGTGGCCACCATCCTGAACCTGCCCATGGGCTATGTCCGCTCCGGCGCCAAGGATCACGGCCGCGGCAATCAGATTGAAGGCCGCCTGGACAAGGGCGCGAAGGTGGTGGTCATCGAGGATCTGATTTCCACCGCTGGCAGCGTGGTGGATGTATGTGAAGTGCTGCGGGAGGCCGGCGCCGAGGTGCTGGGCATCGCTTCCATCTTCACTTACGGCATGAAAAAAGCGGAAGACCGACTTCAGGAACATAACCTGATCAATCATTCCGCTTCAAACTATGATGTTCTTCTTCAGTGCGCCAGCAAAAACGGTTATATCCGCGAGGAGCAGATTCCCGCTCTGCTGAAGTTCAGAGCCAATCCCTCCGACGAGAGCTGGATGAACTGATTGTAACCGCTTATCTGAACCGGGTTTATTAACCCGGTTTTTTTATCACCGCTCGAAATGGGAGGCAACGTCCTTCAGGAAATCAATGATGGTCAGATGCTGGGGGCATACGCCTTCGCACTGGCCGCACTGGATACACTCGCTGGCCTTGCCGAACTGCTGGCTCAGGGTATCGTAATTCGCCGCCGGATTATTTCTTCCGGCGGTTCTTTCTTACGGTTTCATAAAGCAGGGTCATCTTCTGCCAGGACTGTTCCGGGATTTCCTTCTCACCGAAGATCCCATCCTCCAGGGCTTCACAGACTTCCATGGCTTCCTTTGGATCCACGGCCAGTCCCTGCCAGTAGACCCGTTCAAAAAAGGTTCGGATTGATTCGTAGGGATACCGGACATATCCCAGAGCCGCCAGCTTTTTCAGCAGCTTTTTCAGATCCGCCAGGCACCGCTCCCGGTAGGAAAGGGCCAGGTATTTCTTTTTGCGCTGCGTGAAAATCAGCCAGATGGCCGCGAGGCTTATTAGTATCAGCGCCGCAAAACAGATCAGAAGGATCCGGCCCGTGTTTCTGGGTCTCTCCTCCGGGGTCTTTTCCGCGTCCTGCTGATCCTGTGGCTCCTCGGCTCCGTTCATCGGATCCTCAGCCTCTTCTCCGGCCTCCTCCTGGACCTCCCAGCTGAAGATGGCGCTGGCCAGACCAGGCGTGGATTCCACCACAAACCAGCCGTATCCCTGGATATAGGCTTCGCACCAGGCGTGAGCATCCTTCTCCCTGAGGATGAAGGCCGTCTGCCTGGGGATCACCGTTCGAAAGCCTTCCACATAGCGGGACGGTATGCCCAGCGCCCGCAGCATCATGGATGAGGCCGTGGCAAACCAGGTGCAGTAGCCCTCTCTGGTTTCCATCATATGCTCCAGAAAATCTTCGCCCGGGGCTGGCAGCTGCGGCGTCAGGGTATAGCTAAAGTTATCATGAAGATACGCTTCCACCGCCAGAATTTTCTCGTAATCCGTTTCGCAGCCGGCGGTGATATCAAGAGCCAGCTGCCGCACATCTTCGGAAAAATCCTCCGGCAGCTGCAGATAATACTCCCGGATCAGGGCCTCTCTCTGAGCCAGGACCTCTTCCATCTGGGTGGTTCTCAGGATGTCCACCAGAAACTCGGCCTCGTATTCCGAAGAAATCTGTCCCCAGGACTGCATCCTCGAAGCATCATAGACATAACCCTCCGAAGCTTGGATCAGCTTCGGCAGGTTTTCCGTATTCTTTTCCAGATAGAACAGGGTATAACGGCTGTCCTTCTCCTGAGTATAATCGAAAACCACGCGCCCCGCAAGGGTCTTGTAGGGGAAGCGCTCTTCGTCATTTCGGATCTGGGTCAGACCTGTGGTGGTAAACAGGGTTTTGGTATTCATCTCCCGGTAGCTGATTTCCAGCCTGCGTTTGCGGAAATAATCCGCGGCGCCGGAGAATTCTTCATCATCCCTGTCCATGCGGTAAAGTGCGTAGACCTGCTCCGCAGTGTCCAGATTCCAGTGGAAGAGCTCTCCCACCCTTTCATCATCCAGACTCCGGTACCAGGATTTGCCGTCAAAGAAGTCCATGGAGGTTCCCGGCAGATAAATGACGCTTTCATCGCCGAAATCGGACCAGACCCTCAGCTCCTTCACCGGCTGGTCCTCATTATTGGCCCCCAGGGTCGTTTTTTCCACAGGACCATTGAAGTCCATCACAAACTCCGTGCCGTCCTTCGAACGGTAATGGAGCTGGGTATCAATTTTCTTCCAGAGCTCCTGGGCCCCGTCCCAGGCCCGGTGCAGCCAGGTGTATGGCCAGGGCTCAGCCGAAAAGGGCATCATCAGCAGCACCAGGCTGAGCAGCGATACACTCAGCAGGGCCCGGATGCCGCTGTTTCGGGCTTTCTTATCTTCGGCAGCCCGGATATGCAGCAGTTCAATGAGGGGCAGCAGAATCAGCGGAACCAGCAGAACCACCGAGATTTTCGCCAGGGAAAGCTCCAGGATGGCACAGGTGATCCAAAGCCCAAGAAAGGCTGCAGAGAGAAGGATTCTGGTCCAGAAAAACCGGCCCAGATACATCAGTACCGCGGAGAGAACCATGCCGCCCAGAAGCAGCACCAGGTCCGAGGCGATCCACAGTTCCTCCTGCTCCGTCTGCAGATAGAGAACTACTTCACTGAAAATGCCGATGCCGTCGTAAATCCGGATCAGCAGAAGGAAATAAAATACAATTAACACTACGGGGCCTGCCACCGGGCTGAAGCTGTCCGCCAGCATCAGCACCAGGGACCACAGAAGAAGACAGGCCGCCAGCAGAGCCACCTGGCTTTTGATCCCTATGACCGCCTCCAGACTGAAAAGAAGGCTGAGACAGGGAAGGAGGGAAAAGAGCCAGGCCTCTCCATACCGATTCCATAAACGGTTCATCTGGCCCCTCCTTTCCGGGAGGAAACCTTCTCTGCGGAAAGGTTCTGCACGCTTCCCCGCTCCGATTGTCCCTTCAGGGCCGAGAAAATATCATTTCCGGCGGTTACCTGATAGAAGGCCAGCTTTTTCTCCGCTCTGGCCAGGGCGGCAGCCTCTTCCGAGTCACCCAGATAAATCAGGGTCACGTCGGAACCCTTTTGGATGCCATCACTGAGACGTCGGATAAAATCCTCATCGATCTCCCAGGTAAGTACGATATATTTTCCCGGACCATTGAGCCGCCCATAAGCAGCCATGGTCTCATCGGGCCTTGTTTTTCCTGAAAAGAAATTTCTTGCCATCATCTGATAGAGCTGATCATAGGCGCTCATCTGCGACAGGGAAATCCTGCGCTGGGAATCCGGCACCACCGTGAGGGCAATGGAATGCCTCAGGAAATAATCAGCAATGGCCAGGGTTCCTTCCACAATGCTGTCCTCGGCCAGCCAGCCCGGTTTCCCTGCCGGAAGCTGATCCCTGCCGTCGGGAATCAGGATCAGCTCGCTCTTGGGCTCCGGCACCTGATTTTTCATAATCAGCTCCTGCTGCCGGGCAGAGAGCTTCCAGTGGACCCTCCTCAGATCGTCGCCGGGCTGATAGCTTCTCCACTGGCCGTCGGGAATATGCTCTCCCAGATAGCTGCGGTCGACCTTCCGCCGCTCCTCCGCTTTGGGAGGGGCGATGAGAATGGAATCCAGCCGCTGACGCCGGGGAAGGATATTGATCCGTTCGATGCGCTCATAGACAAGCTCCATCAGAGAAAAATAATCCGGTACTTCGATGCGGGAAGCGCCAATGACGGCTCTTCCGCAGTGCCGGCAGAGAGGATCAAAGGAAAACACCTTCTCCTCTCCGCTTTTCAGAGAGCAGGTAAAGCTGATCTGTTCCGGCTGGAACTGGACTTTTCCCTCGCTCATCCGGATGCGGATCTCGGGAATGTAGAGAAAGCTGTCATTGATCAGCCGCAGCTGACAGTGCAGCCTCTCTCCCCTGACGGTATGACGCTCCTCCACTTCCAGCCGGATGGCCAGACCCTTGCGGATCATCTGCCGGAAGATGAGAGAAACCAGAGGAAGCAGCAGCAGACACCAGAACAGCAGAAAGCTGGCGGCTCCCCCGTGAAAACCAATGAGAACGGCGGCACCGATCAGGCAAAGAGCCCAAAGAATGCGCCGGATGTATAAAGCCTTCATTCTTTTCCTGAAGGATTACTTCGTATCTACCGGAGGCACAGGCACGGTGCGCAGGCACTCCTTCAGCACCCCTGCTGCCGTAGCGTTCTGCAGACTGGCATCCAGAGACAGCACCAGCCGGTGAGCCAGCACCGGCTCCGCCACGGCCTGTACATCCTCAGGAATCACATATTCCTTTCCATGGATATAAGCCCAGGCCTGGGAGGCCTTCAGCAGGGCCAGCGTGGCCCGGGGACTGGCTCCCAGGGTCAGGCTACGGGATTCTCTGGTATTTCTGACAATATCCAGAATATAGTTTCGTATAGGCTCGCTGACCTTGACCTTCATGGCTTCCTGCTGCATCTCCAGCAGCTCTTCCCGGGAAAGGACTTTCTCTGCCCTGGCCCGGTCTTCGCCTCTCAGGCTGCGGCTGATCATGGCACTTTCGTCATCCTTTTCCGGATATCCCATGCTGATGCGCATCAGAAAACGGTCCAGCTGGGCCTCGGGAAGCTGATAAGTGCCGGAAAACTCGATGGGGTTTTCCGTGGCAATCACCATCATGGGCTCCGGTACCTTACGGGTTTTCCCTTCCACCGTCACCTGCCGCTCTTCCATTACCTCCAGCAGGCTGGCCTGAGTTTTGGGCGAGGTCCGGTTGATTTCATCGGCCAGGATAATGTGATTCATCACGGGGCCTTCATGAAACACCAGCTCCCCGGTGTGCATGTTGACAGTGGAATAGCCGGTGATGTCCCCGGGCAGCGTGTCCGGGGTGAACTGGATCCGTCCGAAGCTCAGATCCAGCGTCCTCGAGAGGGTCAGGGCCAGGGTGGTTTTTCCGACGCCGGGCACATCCTCCAGCAGCAGATGGCCGCCGGAGAGAAGGGTTGTCAGCGCCAGCTCACACTGCCTTGTTTTTCCGAAGATCGTTTTTTCCATTTCCCGGATGACTGCCTGAACTTTCTGATTCATATATACGGATCCTTTCTATTTTGACTTCAGCCGCCTTGTGACGGTCAGATAAACTTTCCTGTCAGAGACTCCTCACAGTCTCTGATCTCCTCCACGGTTCCGGCGGCCACAATTCTTCCTCCGGCCTCGCCGCCGCCCGGTCCCATATCCACAATATAATCCGCGTTCCGGATCACGTCGGCATCGTGCTCGATGACGATCACTGTCGCTCCCTGGCGGATCAGGTTCTCAAAGACCCTCAGCAGGGTTTCCACATCCAGGGGATGCAGGCCAATGGTGGGTTCATCAAAGACAAAAACCGTATCCCCCTGGCCATGGCCCATTTCGCTGGCCAGTTTCAGCCGCTGGGCCTCTCCGCCGGACAGGCTCGGGGTCTCCTCGCCCAGGGTCAGATAGCCCAGACCCAGGTCCTCCAGCACCTCCAGCCGCCGGCTCACCAGCGCCAGATCACTGCAGCTGGCCAGGTTCTCGCTGATGCTCTGGTCCATCAGCTCCGGCAGGGAAAAGCTTGTCCCGTTCTTCGCCGTCCGCTTGATTTTCCAGGCCTGCTTGCCGTAGCGGCTGCCGCGGCAGTCGGGACAGGGAATATCCACATCGGGCAGGAACTGCACGTCCAGACTGATGGAGCCTGTGCCGTCACAGGTGGGACACCGGAGAGACCCGGTATTGTAGGAGAAATCTCCTGCCTTCAGCCCCGCGGCCTTAGCGTCTTTGGTTCTGGCATATATTTTTCTCAGCTCATCATGAACATTGGCGTAGGTGCCCACGGTGGAACGGATATTGATACCGATGGGCGTGGCGTCAATCAGCTTGACGTGGCTGATGCCTTCCGCTTCCATGCTGTAAACATGGGGCGGAAGATTTTTTTCATTAATGACCGCTTCCAGACCGGGAATCAGGGACTCCAGCACCATGGTGGTCTTTCCGGAACCGGAAACGCCGGTCACCACCGAAAGCCGTCCCTTGGGGAATGTAACCTTCAGGGGCTTCACCGTATGAATGGGACCGGTTTCCATCCGGATTTCTCCCATGTCAAAGAGCTCCTCCTCCGGCACCTCTGCCCTGACTCTCAGCTTTCTGCCCTTCAGGAAAGGACCAATTTTCGAAGCCGGATCGGAGATCACCTCTGTCAGGGGACCCTGGCAGATCACCTCTCCTCCCTTCTTTCCGGCATCCGGTCCCATTTCAATGAGATAATCCGCATGGGAAAGCACCTGGGTATCGTGATCCACCAGCACAATGGAATTGCCGTCCCGGATCAGATCATCCATGACCCCCGTAAGGCCCTTCAGGTTGGCCGGGTGAAGGCCAATGGAAGGCTCATCCAGCACATAAAGGACGCCGGTGGTGCGGTTCCGCACGGCCCGGGCCAGCTGCATGCGCTGTCTCTCTCCGTTGGAAAGGGTCGAGGATTCCCGGTCCAGAGACAGATACTCCAGACCCAGATCCATCAGCCGGCGGGCCACAGATTCAAAGGATTCGCAGATGCTTTTGGCCATGGGCCGCATTTCCTCCGGAAGGGAATCCGGAACGCCCCTGACCCAGCTAAGGGCCTCAGAGAGCGGCATCCGGCAGGCCTCATCCAGGGAAATGCCCCGCAGCCGGGGCGCTCTGGCGGCTTTCGACAGCCGGGTGCCCTGACAATCGGGACAGACCCCCACCCGCAGGAATTTCTCCACCCGCTTCATGCCTTTTTCGTCCTTGACCCGGGACAGGGCATTTTCTACGGTATAGGTAGCATTAAAATATGTAAAGTCCATTTCCCCCGTGGCCCCGGTGGCGCCGTTCTGATAGATCATATGGTGCTTATCCGCGGGACCGTGGAAAACAATTTCTCTCTCCTCCGGCGTCAGCTCCCGGAAGGGAACATTGGTGCGCACGCCCATGTCCCGGGCGATGTCCTTCATCAGGGACCACATCAGGGTCTGCCAGGGCAGCACCGCTCCCTCATCAATACTCAGGGACTCATCCGGCACCAGGGTGGACTCATCCACCACCCGCACCACGCCGGTGCCGTCACAGCTTGGACAGGCGCCGCTGCTGTTGAAGGCCAGCTCCTCGGCGCCGGGACCATAGAAATGCTCTCCGCAGACGGGGCACACAATTTCCTGCTCCAGGGCCACGGCCATGGATGGCTCGCAGTAATGGCCATTGGGACAGCAGTGGGAGCTCAGTCTTGAAAACATCAGTCTCAGGGAGTTCAGAAGCTCCGTAGATGTTCCGAAGGTGCTCCGGATTCCCGGAACACCGGGCCGCTGCCTGAGAGCCAGGGCGGCGGGGACATACCGGACATCATCCACCACGGCCTTCTCTGCCTGTGTCATGCGTCGCCGGGTATATGTGGAAAGGGCCTCCAGATATCTTCTGGAGCCCTCCGCGTACAGGACACCCAAAGCCAGAGAAGATTTTCCGGAGCCGGATACGCCGGCGATGCCTACAATCTCTCCCAGCGGGATGTCCACGTTAATATTTTTTAAATTATGTACTTTAGCCCCCCTCACCTCGATATGAGTGGGCGTTTCGATATTTGCCATAGAAACAGTCTGTACCAGTCTTTCTTTAGAATCCGAACAGCTCCGCCGTCTTCTTCATTCGGTCGGCGATCTTTACCTCGAAGGGGCACCGGCTCTCACAGCTCTGGCACCCGATACAGGCACTGGCGGTAATTCCCAGATCCTGGTAGTGGGCTCTGACACTGTCCGGAACTGCCTTCTGAGCAGTGGCCAGATCATAGAACTTGTTCACCATGGCGATGTCGATCTCCATGGGACAGGGCTTGCAGTGCCCGCAGTAGGTGCACTGCCCCAGATAGGAGTGCAGCGGGGCGTTGGCCAGCACAGCGGCGTAGTTCTTCGCTTCCTGATCCGCCGTCTCGTAGGAAACAGCCTCGTCCACCTGATCCTTCGTATCATATCCGCACAGAATGGAGCATACGCCGGGACGGGTCAGAGCATAGTGAATGCACTGCACCGGAGTCAGGGCCACGCCGAAGGGTGAGCGTTTCTCATCAAAGAGACGGCCGCCGAAGAATCCTTTCATTACCGTGATACCCACGTTCTTCTCCTCGGCCAGACGGTAGAATTCGGCGCGGTCAGGATCAATGCCGGAATAATCGGTGCCCTCGTAGCCGGTGAACATGGAATCCAGGTCATCGGTGGCGGGACGCATGTCAAAGGCCGGGTTGATGCTGAAAAGAATCATCTCCACAAAGCCCGTCTCCACGGCCCGTTTGGCCATCACCGGATTGTGGGTGGACAGGCCGATATGACGGATAATTCCCTTTTCGTGAAGCTCATGGACATACTGAATGAATTCGCCATTCATGGAACGGTTCCAGTCTTCCTCGGAATCGATGTAGTGAATCATGCCCAGATCCACATAGTCCGTTTTCAGACGCTTCAGCAGATCCTCAAAAGCAGGCTTCACCTGTTCAAGGCGGCGATCCCGCACATACTGACCATTCTGGTAGGTAGATCCGATATGGCCCTGGACAATCCATTCCTCCCGGCAGCCTTCCATGGCCTTCCCGAGAATATCCCTGGACTTGGGATCCGGCATCCAGCAGTCAATGATATTAATGCCCTTGCTATGCGCATAGCGCATGGTTTCGACGGATTCCTCTTCCGGATGGCGTTCCAGCCATTCTCCTCCGAAGCCAATCTCGGACACCTCAAGGCCTGTACGGCCAAGCACACGATATTTCATAGTTTCCTCCTAGAGCAAAAGATATTATCATTGTACCCCAACTGTCTGGTGCTGTGCAAGAGGATATCAGTCAAACTGACTGGTATATAACTTGTAATAGGCACCCCGGGCAGCCATCAGGGATTCGTGGGTTCCCTGCTCCACCACATCGCCGTGCTCCATGACCAGAATGTTGTCCGCATTCTGGATGGTGGAAAGCCGGTGGGCGATGACAAAGCATGTCTTGCCCTTCATCAGGGAGCGCATGGCCTTCTGTACCTGCCGCTCCGTGGAAGTATCCACGTTGGAGGTGGCTTCATCGAGAATCAGCATATGGGTGTTGTACAGCATGGCCCGGGCAATGGTCAGCAGCTGCTTCTGTCCCTTACTGATATTGCCTCCGTCCTCGGAAATATGGGTATCATATCCCTGAGGCAGCCGCATTATGTAATTGTGGATCCTGGCTGCTTTGGCGGCCGCCACCACCTCGTCCATGGTGGCGCCTTCCTTGCCGTAGGCGATATTGTCGTAAATGGATCCGGCAAAGACCCAGGTATCCTGCAGCACCATGGCGTAGCTTCTTCTCAGGCTCTCCATGGTATAGTTTTTCTGATTCTCCCCATCCACGCGGATCACGCCGGAATCCGGATCATAGAACCGCATCAGCAGGTTGATCATGGTGGTCTTGCCCGCGCCGGTGTGGCCGACGATAGCCACGGTCTGGCCGGGTTCGGCCTTCAGGTTAAAGTCATGAAGAATGGTTTTGCCGGGCACATAGCCGAAGTTCACATGCTCCGCTTCCACATCTCCCTGCACATCCTTCAGTTCCTTGGCCCCGTAGATGTCTGCCACTTCCTCCGGCTGATCCAGCAGCTGGAAGATTCTCTCGGAGGCAGCCAGAGCGCTGTAAATTTCGTTGATAATGTTGGCGATCTCATTGATGGGTCCGCTGAATTTGCGGCTGTAGAGAATGAAGCTGGAAATCTGGCCCAGGGAAACGATGTTGTACATGTACATAATCGCTCCGCCCATGCCAATGGCAGCCAGACCGATATTGTTCAGCATACCCACGGTGGGACCCATGGTCATACCCATGCCGTCGGCGGCGTTGTAGGCATCCGCGGCCTGATGATTGATTTTGCTGAAGTTTTCGCAGACCTGCTTCTCATGAGCATAGGCAAGAATCGTCTTCTGACCGCTGAACATCTCCTCGGTAAAGCCGTTCATCTCGCCATAGGCGGCGCTTCTCTTGGAGTACAGAGGCCGGGTCTTCTTACCGCGGTATCTGGTAAAGAGAATGGACGCGGGAATGGTGAAGGCCATGCAGGCCACCAGTGGCAGCGAAATCCGGCACATCATGGCGAAGCTGCCGATGACTGTGACCAGCGAAGTAACGATCTGAACCACATCCGCGGAAAGGGACATGGTGACCACATCGATGTCGTAGGATACGCGGCTGATGATATCACCCGCCAGGTTTTTGTCGAAGTATCCCACGGGCAGGCGTTGCAGCTTGGCAAAGACGTCCCGGCGCATATTCCGGGCAATCTTGCGGCCGACCCGCATCATGCCAATGCTTACCAGGAAGTTCAGCAGTGAGCCGCCCACATAGAAGGCCAGCATCAGCAGGGCGTAGCGCACCACCACCGGCATATCGACCTTTCCCACGCCGGCACTGGCCGCGTCAATGGCCTTACCGGCGAAGTTGGGGCCCATGAGGTTGCCCAGGTTGCTGACAAAGGTAGCCAGAATCAGCAGCAGGACAATATATTTGTACACCATCAGATAATTGAGGATCCGGCGCAGGGCCCCCCTCGCGTCCTTTGGTTTTTCTTTCTTTCCCTGATTTCTCGGAGGCATCAGGCTTCACCCCCTTTCAGAACCGCAGCGGGCTCCTTCGTTTGATTCACGGGAGTTTTAGAAGCCTCAAGTCCGGCTTCCATCTGGATTTCGTAGATGCTTCTATAGTCCGGGCAGGTCTCCAGCAGCTCCTGATGGGTTCCGTAGCCGATGACCCGGCCGTTGTCCATCACAAGGATCTTCGTCATATTCATGATACTGGAAACCCTCTGGGCGATCATGATGGTGGTGCTGTCCTGATGATGGGCGTTGATGGCCTTTCTCATGGAAGCGTCGGTCCTGTAGTCCAGGGCGCTGGAGGAATCATCCAGGATCAGAATCTCCGGATCCGCCGCCAGGGCTCGGGCCACCAGCAGCCGCTGCTTCTGTCCGCCGGAAAGATTCGCGCCCTTGATGGCGGCTTCATGGTCCAGACCGTCATCCAGTCCGTCCACATATTCCGCGGCCATGGCGTCTTCCACTGCCATGCGGATCTGCTCTTCCGACAGATTCCGTCCGAAGTTAATATTCTCTCTCAAAGTATCCTTAAAGATCGTATCATTCTGGAACACAACGCCGAATTTCTTCCGCAGTTCATCCCGGGAATAGGTGCGCACATCCCGCCCGTCCACGTAGACGGCGCCGCTGCAGCCGTTTTCCGGACTGACATCGTAGAACCGCATCAGCAGATTGATGACAGTGGTCTTGCCACAGCCCGTGGGACCGATGATGCCCAGGGATTCCCCTTTCTTCAGCTCGAAGCTGACATCCGTCAGGGCCATCTCCTGATCCTCTCTTGTGGAATCCGCGTTGTAGGAGAAGGTGACATGTTCAAACCGGATAAACTCATCGCCGGAGGGCTTTCCCACCTGATCCTCGGAGAGCACCGTCTGATCAATTTCCGTCTGCAGCACCAGATCGATACGGTTGGCGCTGGCGGAGGCCCGGGAGATGGACATGAAAATACGGTTCAGGCCCATGACGCCCATGGTGATCATATTAAAATATGTAAGAAAAGCCAGGATGACGCCGGGCTGCATGTGCCCCGCGTTAACTCTCCGCGCGCCGATGAGGATAACCAGCACCAGGCCGATATTCAGGCTCATCTGCATAAATGGCCACGGAATTGCCATGATCTGGCTGGCATGGATATCGCTGTTCATCATCTCGTCGTTGGCATTGCCGAAGCGCCGGATTTCATAATCCGATTTGGACAGGGCCTTCACCACCCGGATACCGGTGATGTTCTCCCGCATGATCCGCACCACGGTGTCCAGATTCTGCTGCACCTTCGTGAACAGAGGAATACCCCGGGAGGAGACAAAGAGCACCACCGCCAGCAGGAAGGGAATCATGCAGACGAGGATCATAGCCAGACGCCAGTCCATGCTGAGGGTAAAGAACACGCCGCCCAGCAGCATGATGGGAGCCCGCACACACAGGGTCTGAAACTGCTGCACCACCTGCTGCACATTGTAGCTGTCGGAGGTCATGCGGCTGATCAGGCTGGGCAGTCCGAAATCATCAAACTGCTTGCCGGAGAGGTTTGCGGTTTTCTCAAACAGAGCCTGGCGCACATCATAGCTCACGTTGTGAGCATTGAAGATGGCCTTGCGGTTCGCCATGACATTGAACTGGCGGCACAGCAGAGCGGATACAAACATTAAAAGACCCCAGAGAATAACCATTGTCAGGTTTTTGGTGGGCACCACATGGTCCACCATATGCTCCAGAATATAGGGAAGCAGCAGCTCGCTGGCCGTTCCCAGAAATTTCAAAAAGATGGCCATCAGAAAAGCCCCCAGATAGGGCCTGACCGACCGAAGCAGCAGTTTCATGCCTTTCCCTCCTTCACCAGCGCCAGCGCGTTATGATACAGAATTTCCGAAAGTCTCGCCACTTCCTCCCGGTCTGTATCCGAAAGATTCCTGAGCAGCTGCTCATAAAACTGTGTATAGGTTTCATGGAGCTGAGGGTAAATGGCCATGGCCTTCTCCGTGGGATAAACCGCGCGGACCCGGGCGTCATTTACGGAAACTCTCCGTTCCACATACCCCTTCTCCTCCAGCCGGGAAAGATGGTGAGCCACTGTGGTTTTATCCAGGCAGACCTTTTCCGCAAGAAATTCCTGGCTGCAGCCGGGATTTCTGCACACATGGGAAACCAGCATCGTCAGCCCGGGATATAGATCCAGATCTTTCATCTTCTGTCTTCGGAAAATGTCGAAGCACCGGCTGATCCGCAGCAGATTGCCAAGTTCTGTATGCTGCATACAATTACCTGCTTTCATAAAAATCGATTCCTTTTTTAAAGAATCTTAAATATTATACTTCATTTAGTTGTCATTCGCAACTATTTCTTCTGTTGAAAATTTACAACATATTCACAAAAGCCCATTGCAATTTTCATAAAATTACCCTATACTGTTTATAAATATTACGTGAACTTACTATTATCATATAATCAGAGGTGATGTGCTTTTATGAAAGCAAAAGATCTGGCTCAGCTTCTGGGTGTTTCTCCCGCCACCATTTCACTGGTGCTGAACGGTAAACCCGGCATTTCCCGTCCTCTCCGGGAAAAATTAACCAAACAGATCATTGAGCTCGGCTACGAAGACATGCTGGCCGGCCACAAGCAGGCACCGGAACCTGAAGCTCCCGTTTCCCGCCGGAACCGCGGATCGATTGTTTATCTGTCCTATCGGGATAAAAAAGAAGAATGGAATGACGTCTATTCCTTCTATGCCGGCGTACTGGAAGGTGCCCAGCAGGAAAGCCGCGAGATCGGCTGCAATCTGATCATCATGTACCGCAGCTGCGAAGAAGATCTGGTGACAGCCATCAGAGAAACAGGCAACGTCCTGGGACTGATCGTGGTCTGCCCTCACATCACGGACGAAGTGCTGGAGGAGCTGAACAGCCTGAAGCTTCCCTATACCTTCATTGATTCCTTTGATTTTTCCCATCCCGTGAACTCTGTGAATGTGGACAATCTTCAGAGCTTCCATATGAGCGTTGGCTATCTCAAATCCCTGGGACACAAACGCATCGGCTATGTCAGCTGTTCCAACGAGACTACCTCCGGCGAAGACAGGCGCATTGCCTTCCGAAGAGCCCTGAAGGATCATCATCTCGCGGATCGCAAAGAGAATTACTTCGTGGCCGGGGAAGACAAATCTCTGATGGATACCACCTCCCTGGAAGAACAGTTCCGCAATGCGGAAAATCTCCCCACAGCTCTTCTGGCCGAAAACGACCGGGAAGGTCTTCGGACCGTCAACGCCCTCAAGCGTATCGGCTTCCGGGTTCCGGAGGATGTCTCTGTCATCGGATTTGACGATAACCCCATGAGCCGCATCTGCGACCCTCCCCTGACCACCATCCGCAGCTCCCGCCACAGGATCGGCCGTGAATGCGTTGCTTTGATTATACGTCTGAAACGTCTGTATCAGTCCGATACCACGCAGGTACCCATGAAAATGTACATCTCCACCGAGCTGGTAGAAAGAGACAGTGTGCAGGAGTTAAAAGACAAGGATAAATAGGCTTTATAAATTTATCATCTATGTCTTTCAAAATTTTCCAAAAATATTTTCAAAATTTTATAAATTAATATTGACAAGTTTATAAAGATGGATTATAATAGTCCCAGAGTCAGATGAGAGAACAACATCGGCTCTGGGACTAAAACTTTTAAAAGAATTTATGAAAAATAAGAAAAGGAGTTCACACCATGAATAACACATTTAATTTTGACCGCGAGTTTGCTGAAGATGTTCAGACTGCTGAACTTCGTCTTGAATATAATAAAGTTCGCAAGACCGTTCAGGCTCCTGTCCATTACATCAACAAGAAAGAACAGTTCGCAGAAGCTGTCTGGGAGAAAATGTACGGCCATCGTCAGGCTGTTAAGGCTGCCTGATCCTAACAATCAGATTGTTTCCTTCCCTTTAGAGATATAAGCGGTAGCAGAGGCTGCCTGGTCCAGTAAGATCAGGCAGCCTCTCTCTTTTTTTATAAATTTTTATTGAAGAATCACACGGATTTCTGTCTCTGACTCAGGCAGGGCTTCGATCTTCTCTCTGGGAATCAGGCCGCTGAATTTCTCACCGTTCATGATGACCTCCGCCACCTGATACCCTTCTGTCTTTCCAGGATGATCCTGATGCCATTCATAAATAATCTTCAGTGGTTTTCCCGCAAAAATCAGGCTGACGACGGCTCTTCCCTCCTCGTCGAACTGTTCCAGCCGCAGCTGAGGACTCAGCCGCAGGTCTCCCAGCTCTCCCCGTACTCCGTACTGCTGGGTCAGCACCGTGAGAAGATACCAGCTGGCGGAACCTGTCAGATAATGATAGACGCCTCTTCCCCCATTGTCAAAGTATTCCGGCAGTCCGGGATAGATGCGGCTTTTTTCGAAATCATTGGCCTGATCCGCCAGGGACTGCAGGGCCTTAAAGCCCTCCGCCGCAAAGCCGCGGCTGTAAAGAGCACTGGCATACATCACGGCCATGTGAGAAAAGACAGCGCCGTTCTCTTTCTCTCCATAGGCAAATCCGAACATTCTGCCCATGTCCATCTTCAGCTCATGGAAGTCCGTGTTCAGGCGATAACCGCCGGCACCTCCATCAAAAAGATATCTGTCGGCATTGTCCGCGATGGATCTCACCTGCTCCTCGGTGGCCACGCCGCTGCGGATGGCAAACACCTGACCGGTGAGCATCATCCGCACCCGGGATGCCCCCTTCTCGTCTTTGAAGGTGCCCTCCACCCGGCGGCCGCTGTTGTCATAGTAGCTGTTATACCAGCCCTCCTCCAGATATTCCTGCCGGCGAAGGAGACTAAACAGATGCTCTGCCTTGGCCGAGAGATCCCGGATCAGCTCATCCGCAGAAACCAGCACCGCGCCGCCGCTGAGCTGATGGCGTACCGCCTGGGCATAATCCTTCAGCATTTCCCGCTTTTTCTCCGGATCCTCATAGAAGGAAGGCCTGCTGCAGAGCAGCCGGGCGGTCTCTGCCGCCAGCTTGAACCGGTCAGTGCCCCTCTCCTTCAGCTGAGTGATCAGCGAAGCCAGTTCCTTCAGATTTTCCGCGTAAGCGAAGGTGAAGGCCACCGATTCGCCCCGATCCGGGGCCATATCCAGGGCGTCATTCCAGTCAGCGCCCCTCAGGCGGATGATGTTGTGTTCTCCCACCTCGTAGAAGGCTGTCAGATTCTGGATCAGCAGATGCTCCAGGATGGTGCCCTCATACACCAGGCCGGTTCTGGTCTTCTGCAGGGAACCCTGCTCCATTGCCCAGTCCTCATCCTTTTCAAAGCCTCTCATGGCCATGGCATCCTTGAAATAAGGCGCCTTCTCCATGAGAACCTCCAGGTCGCCGGTCTGATCAATATAAAGCTTTGTGGTACCCAGGGGCCAGTAGGCATGGTCCATCCACACACGGCTGATGCCGTTTCGATCAGCGATAAATTCACCCTGGCCGTCTCCGATGATGGTGGCATTGGTGCCATCGATGCGCACGCCTCCAAAATTCGAGACAATCATGGAACGGACATCCGCCGGATCCATGAGAATCAGCGCCAGGCAGTCCTGCCACAGATCCCGCCATCCCCGGCCGCCCCGGCCATAATCATGATGGGGCAGGAAGGAACAGCCGAAAATGCGGCGCAGCATGGGCTGAAAGCTCACCCAGCGAAGGAACCGGTCATAGTCCTTGTTCTTGCTTTCAAAACGGACATTGACCTTGTGCTGCCAGTAGGATTTAACCTTTTCCAGCTCCTCCAGCACCTGCTCCGGGCTGCCAAAACGGGCCAGCAGCTCTTCTTCCGGGCACTGCTCTTCCTGGATGCCGGAGAGAATCACAAAGCGGATGCTGTCTCCCTTCTCCAGGGTCACCGGCGCGAAGCGAAGTCCTCCCACCGCCTCGGTGCCGGCAAAAGCTTCACCCGCAGGCACCGCCTCGTAATCTTCGTAGACGGCCCGGGGTCTGGTGAAGGTGCCGCCCTCTCCGATGAAACTCTGCACCGTGGGATAAAAGCCCTCGGGACGGATGGAATCCTCCATCCAGCCCTGGACATAATAGCAAAGATGATTCAGCTGATGACCCCGCTCATCAAAGGACATGGTGGGCTTCACACTGACGCCGTAGGTGCCCGTATGGATGCGGTGCAGCATGGAGGTAACATTCCGGTGATCCCGGATGTTATCCGCGCTGCGGCCATAAATGGGCACGGCGGCGATGCCTTCCAATGTCACAGGCTCATCCGCCAGGCTGGTCAGCTCCGCCAGCATCACTTCCACGTTCCTGTCCATCGGCACAAAGGATGTGATCTCCGCCTTCAGGTTTCCCTCTTTCCAGCAGCGGCTCAGCTTCTGCCACATGAACCCGGCCTCCAGAAGGCTCTCGTCCTGCTGATCGGTGAACCTGGCCGCCTCCTGGGCCGCGGAGGCTCCGGCAGCGGACCAGATCCGGACATGACCGGCCTCATCCGTCAGGCGCACCCAGAAATTCCGGGTAGAACGATTGTTATGGAGATTCTCGGAGCTCACCGGCTCCAGCAGAAAGCTGTTCTGGGAGATTTTGGCATCGCCGCCCAGCAGCGGAGTCACAGAGGATTTCAGACCTGCTTCGCCGGCCAAAGGAAAATAGAGATAACTGATTTCTTCCGGATTTGTCAGAGAAAAATCCGCCTGATCGTTCAGAAAAGTAATTTTGCTCATATCCGTATACCCATTCCTTTCGGAAGCTATATTTTATATTTTAGTGCTCCGGTCTCTTTCGGTTCAGATATTCATCCAGCTGTTTTTTGACTTTCTCAGGCATTTCCCTCTTCACAGGACAGCAGGCCGCGTCCGCCATCTCCTTGACAAATGCAGCAATAAAGGCTCCATCCTGCTGAAGCTGCTCCGCCGAGAGGATTTTCGGCGTATCATACCGGCTGTGAATGGTGGACTGACCCGGGCCCGTGATGCGGGCAAAGGACAGAGCAGGCACGCCGTGATCGGCAAAGGGGGTGGAATCACTGGAATAAACGCCGGACCTGACGTCGATGCCCCAGCCCTTCTGCAGGGCAAAATAACGGATGAAGCTGACCAGGCCTTCCTCCGCGCTGACCACAGCGATAAACTTGCCCATCACGGAACCGATCATATCCAGGTTGACATTCAGGACCACCTTCTCCAGCTTCTGCTCGTGATCGGCGGTATAGGCCTTGGAGCCCAGCAGGCCCCGCTCCTCGCTGCCGCAGAAGACAGCCCGGATTCCATAGTGGTGAGGTGCTCCGGCCTTCAGGGCTTCCAGCGCCTCCAGTACGCCGATGCAGCCGGACATATTGTCATAGGATCCCCGGGAAAGGGGCACGGTATCGTAATGGGCGCTGAGCACGATCCACTCATCGGAGGTACCGGGGATCTCGGCCACCACGTTGTGGGATTCACCGGCAAATTCCTCCTGCTGGACCTCAATTCTGACCCGGCTGGTTTTTCCCTTCACCAGCTCGTAGGCGGTTTTGGCATTGATTCCGGCTCCCAGTATCTTGGGCGCCTCTGCCCGCACAAAGCTGCGAAGCTCGCTCTGATCGATATCGGAATCGGCGAAATTGACGTTTCCGGTATAGGTGATAAAGCCTGCCGCGCCGGCCTTGATGAGATCCTGATACAGGAAATGCCTCATGCCGCCGTCAACCATAACGATTTTCCCCTTGGCCTTGGCCAGAGAAGCCGGATCCTGATTGGGCATATAGTAGAAATCCGCCTCCACTTCGCCTGAGCCGCAAAGCTTAAAGCCTTTGCAGGGGATGTCTTTGCCTTCACTGTCCTGGGCCTTATAGGCAGTCAGGGAAGCCTTCTTGACCTCCGCCATCTCCACCGGGAAACTTTCAAGCCAGGCCTTGACTCCCAGCTCCTGGCAGCAGCCCAGCAGATACTCCGCTGCCTTCAGCTCTTCCTTTGTTCCGGAGGTATGGATATAATCTGTATCTTTGATGATCTGATTGATTTTTTTCAGATTCATGATTTTCTCTCCTTAAAGATAGATTTTGCTCCATTATAGAAGATTTTTGAAGGACAGACAACCCCGGTTTTCAATTTATCGCTTTAAAGTCTTGAATTTCAGCAAAAAAAGTGCAATAATATACCCTATGGTATAGGAAAGCAGTTTATGCTTTTAAAGAGGAGGATTTCTATGATTCTTAGTCAGAGCTTACTCAGCGAGCTTCTTGGCATCGGCCTTTCCTCCGGTGCTGATTTTGCAGAAGTATTCGCTGAAAATACCCTGGAGTCCCAGATGACCTTAACCGGCGGCTCCGTTGAATCCATTGCTGACAGAAAGCTGTCCGGCATGGGCTTTCGTTTACTGAAAGGCACCAAAAGTGTTTACGCATCCACTTCCGATATGAGCCGCAGCGGCCTCATCAGCTGCGCCCGTTCCGCGGCGGAAGCCCTGGGCAGTCTGGGTGAAGGCGGCCACGTAGTTCTCTGCGAGCGGATTTTCCCCGATATTCATGGGATCAGCATTGTGCCCTCCACCGCAGCCGCTGCCGACAAGGCCGCCCTGCTTCACCGGGCCTATGACAGCGCCAAGGCCTATTCCAAAGAAATCGTTCAGGCCCAGGCCCGTTTCCTGGACATTGACCGCAATATTCTGATTGCCAACTCCGAAGGTCTCCTGACCCAGGACCGGCAGATCCGGACCCGTCTTTCCATTAACGCCGTTGCTTCCAACGGTTCGGAAAACCAGTCCGGTTCCTCTGCTCCCGGCGCCAGAATGGGTATGGAGCTGTATGATATGAAAACACCGGAAGATGCCGGCACCGAGGCTGCCCGTCAGGCCGTTACCATGCTGCACGCCGGCTATGCCCCTGCGGGCAACATGGCAGTGGCCATTGAGAACGGCTTTGGCGGCGTCATCTTCCACGAGGCCTGCGGCCACTCTCTCGAGGCTACCTCTGTCGCCACCGGACGCAGCCAGTTCTGCGGAAAGCTGGGTCAGCAGATTGCCAGCCCCATTGTAACCGCCATTGATGACGGTACCGAACCCAACTCCTGGGGCTCCAACAACATCGATGACGAAGGTCATCCCACCCAGAAGCTGGTGCTGATTGAAAACGGTATTCTGAAAAACTATCTGGTGGATCGTCTGGGCTCCCGCCGTATGGGCATGCCTGCCACCGGCTGCGGCCGCCGCCAGAACTACCACTACGAACCTACTTCCCGCATGAGCAATACCTATATTGCCGCCGGCAAGGACGATCCCGAAGAAATCATCGGCACCATGGAATACGGCCTCTACGCCGCAGCCATGGGCGGCGGCAGCGTGAATCCCGTCACCGGAGAATTTAACTTTGCCGTCCGGGAAGGCTATATGGTGCGGGACGGCAAGATTGCCGAACCCGTCCGGGGAGCAACCCTCATTGGCAAGGGCTCCGAGATCCTTCCCAAGATTGACCGCGTCAGCAGAAACCTCGAAAGCGCCCAGGGCATGTGCGGCTCCAAAAGCGGCAGCATTCCCACTAACGTCGGCCAGCCCCTGATCCGTGTTTCTTCCATCACGGTCGGCGGCCGTTAACGGGAAAGGAGAATCAAATACCATGACTTTTGAAGAATTTAAAACTGCGGTAATTGCTGCAGCCAAAGCCTGCGGTCTTGAAGAATACGAATTATATTATATGGAGGATTCCTCCCAGTCCGTGACAGCCTTCCAGGGCGATATCGATGAATTCTCCAGCGAGGTAGCCAGCGGCGCCAGCTTCCGCTGCAAAGTAAATGGCAAGATGGGCTACTGCTCCACGGAAGATTTCTCCGAGGAGGAAGCGGTCCGCATCGTCGGGAAGGCAGCCCAGAATGCCGCCATCATCGAATCCGCTGATGAATCGGTTATCTTCGCCGGAAGCCCGGCCTACGAGACCATCGAAGAGGAAGAAACGCCTCTTTCCAGTATGAGCGAAATGTCTAAACTGGCCCTGGGCCTTTATGAAGCTGCCCTGCGCCAGGATGAAAAGGTGCAGAAGAACTCCACCGCCAGCGTTTCCCAGGGTACCACCATGATCCGCCTGGTGAACTCCGCCGGTCTGGATCTTTCCAGCAAATCCACCATGCAGATTGCCATGCAGGGCGCCATTGTCCGCCAGGGCGAGGAACAGTTCAACAGCTATGAGCGGGCCAACGGTCCCCTGAAGGATGTGAATGTCGAAGAAACAGCCTCCAAGGCCGTCGCCAAGGCCATTGATAAAATCTCCGGCAGCCCTGTGGCCACCGGCAGCTACCCCATTGTTTTTGACAATTCCTGCTTTGCTTCCCTTCTGGCAGCCTTCTCCGGTATCTTCTCCGCCAAAAGCGCCCAGCAGGGCATGAGCCTCCTCTCCGGCAAGGAAGGCACGGTCATCGCCTCCGATGTGGTAACTCTGGTGGATGATCCCTTCTACAAGGGCAACCAGACAGCCTTTGACGGCGAAGGCGTAGCCACCAGGAAGAAAAACATCATTGAAAAAGGTACCTTCACCACCCTGCTCTACAACCT
Organism: uncultured Eubacteriales bacterium; assembly: GCA_902783575.1. Taxonomy (GTDB): domain Bacteria; phylum Bacillota; class Clostridia; order Lachnospirales; family Bianqueaceae; genus RUG760. Next base: position 24,818 of record CACZRP010000076.1, on the reverse strand, counting down.
GATGACAGCCAGGAAGGCCGGCGTCGAAAGCACCGGCAACGGAAGCCGCGCCTCCTATGACGCGCCGGTGGAAATCGCTCCCTTCAACTTCTACCTGGTTCCCGGTGACAAGGATGCCAATGTCCTGTATCAGGCTGCCTGCGGTGACGGAAATGGTTCTGCTCTGCTCATTACCGAGCTGGGCGGTCTCCACGCTGGCCTGAATCCCATTACCGGCGACTTCTCCCTGCTAGCCAGCGGATATCGTCTGGAGGATGGTAAAAAAGGAACCTATGTCAACGGCATCACCGTTTCCGGCAACTTCTATGAGCTGCTGAAAAACATCGTGGCCGTCGGATCCGACCTTGACTTCGGATTCCCCAGAGGCTTTACCAGAATCGGTGCTCCCAGCGTCTACGCCGGGAAGCTGTCCGTGGCGGGAAAATAAAAAAAAGAAAATAAAGATGTGTCACAAATAAAAAACCTGATAAGCAGCCACAGGGTTTCCCGCGGTTTTGCTTATCAGGTATTTTTTATGTTTCTTTCTTATTCTCTGACGCCATTGATCTGTTTGATCCATTTGCCGCTCTTCAGACGGAAGAAGCACCAGACGCATTTCAATACCTGGTCGATCTTCATGAAGAAGTAAATCCAGAAGGGAGGCCAATGAAGGTACAGACCTGTCAGAATACCCAGCGGTACAGAGGCGATCCAAAGAAACAGCACATCGCCCAGCATCAGGAACTTGGTATCGCCGCCGCCCCTGAGAACACCCTTGGTCAGGATCGAGTTGGCGGACTGGAAGAACAAAATCACCGCGATGGCGTTCATCAGCTGGCGGGCGATTTCCTGGGTTTCCGGAGTGATATTGTACATGCCGATGACCGGTTCCCTCAGCAGCAGAACGATGGCGCCGGATACAAGACCCAGGGCCGCTCCGGCAAAGGTAAAGGCATAGCCTTCCCTCTGGGCCTTCTCCACATCCCCTTCTCCCAGGGTATGGCCGGTCATGATGCAGCTCGCCTGACTGATGCCCTGGGTGAGCACAGTGGTCAGCTGCTGGGTAACCGTGGTGATGGAGTTGGCGGAGACAAAGGTGGAACCGATGCGTCCCATAATCATGGCAATGGCAGTATTTCCGAAGGCCATCAGAGAGTCGCTGATCAGGACCGGAATGGAAATCTTCAGATATTCGCTCACCAGATCCCGGCACTTGCTGAAAATATCCCGGATCCGGTAACGCACATCCTTCTGAATAAAGAAGAAATAAGTGAGAACGATGCCGCATTCAATCAGTCTGGCCAGCAGGGTTCCCAGAGCGGCGCCAGCCACTTCCATCCGGGGCGCGCCCAGATGGCCGAAGATGAATACCCAGTTGAAAAACACATTGGAGGCAAAGCCTAAGATGGAACAGATCAGCGGGATCCTGGCCTTGCCGATGCTGCGAAGCACCAGAGTAACATCCAGCAAAAGCCCCAGCAGCAGATAGGTAGGCACTGACCATTCCAGATAAAGCTTGCCCTGGGCGATAACATCCTGATCCGGCGTATACATGCGGATAATACCGCCTGGCGTGATCAGGGTCACCAGCATAAACAGGAGACCGAAACCGATACACAGTCTGAGCATAATGGTGATGGTCTTCTTCAGGGAAACCATGTCCTTCATGCCAAAGTACCGGGAAACCAGCACTGAAGCGCCCATACCGATACCCATGCAGGCAATATGATAAATGGTAATAAACTGATTCGCCAGGGCTGTGGCAGAGATCGCCACCTCTCCCAGGGTTCCCACCATCACCGTATCCATCATATTGACGCCGATAGTGATCATGCTCTGCAGCGCAATGGGGACAGCGATGGTAGCCATCCGTTTATAGAAGTCTTTTGTTCCTAAATAATCTTTCCAGTTCATAGTATCACCCGTTCTCAAATAATCAACTGTTTAATTATACAGGAGTTTCCGGGAAAACTCAATTATAAATATGTACAAAGATATCGTTCCGGATGATGAACTTTGATCCGGACTCAGACAAAGGAGACAGCAAAGAAACTGTCTCTTTTTTTGTGGATTTTGTCGGAAGAATCAACTATAATGATTCTATGATGTGCCTGTAAAATTGAATTAAGGAGGAAGCAAACATGTACCGACGGATCTTAATCGGACAGCTTGGCCAGGATCCCGTCATTACCTTCGCTGTGGACGAGCTGGCCCGTTATCTCAAACAGATGGATCATTCACTGGTCATCGACCGGATGCTTTTTGATGAAGTGCAGCCGGAAATGGGCCATGTTCTCTGGGTTGGTTTTGGGAAAGGCCTGGATGTGCCCTTCCATCAGTGGGACGATGAGATCGCTTTGACTCTGGATCAGGGAAAGGGCTGTATTACCGGCTCCAACGCCCGCAGCGTGCTGATCGGTGTTTATCGCTTTCTGAAAGAACTGGGCTGCAGCTTCCTGCACCCGGGAAAGGCTGGGGAAAGAGTTCCTGAAAAGAAGCTGGATTTTCTTTCGGACCCGTCCCTGACGATTCATCTCAGGGAAAAGGCCTCTTACCGGCACCGGGGCGTGTGCATTGAAGGCGCGGACAGCTACGAAAACATTGAAGAAATGATCGACTTTCTTCCCAAGGTCGGTCTGAATGAATATTATGTTCAGTTCATGGTGCCCACGGAGTTCTTTGACCGCTGGTACAATCACCGGAACAATCCGCTGCTGGAACCCGAAGGCATTGACAGAGAAACGGTCATTGGCTTCACCGCCAGCCTGGAAGCGGAGATTAAGAAACGGGGCCTGGTCTATCATAAGGTCGGCCATGGCTGGACCTGTGAGCCCTTCGGCATTGACGGTTCCGGCTGGTTTCAGCAGAAGGAGCCCCTGACCGAAGAACAGACCTCTATTCTGGCCGAGGTAGGCGGCAAGCGGGAGCTCTGGGGCGGCGTTCCCCTGAACACCAATCTCTGCTATTCCAACGACAGCGTCCGGGGCCGCATCACCGACGCCATCACCCGTTACGCCAAAGAGAATCCTCAGGTGGATATCCTCCACTTCTGGCTGGCCGACGGCTCCAACAATCACTGTGAATGCGAAAACTGCCGAAAAAAACGTCCTGCCGACTGGTACGTGAAGATGCTGAATGAGCTGGATGAAAAGATGAGCGCGGAAGGTCTCTCCACCCGGGTCGTCTTTCTGATTTATGTGGATCTGCTGTGGGAGCCTGTGGAATACACCATCCAAAATCCGGACCGGTTTATCCTGATGTTCGCACCCATCACCCGGAACTACGGCAGCAATTATTCCGATTATCTCACCTTCGAAGGCGAGCTTCCAGCCTACGAAAGAAACCATCTGGAAATGCCCAAGTCCCTGGCCCAGAATCTGGAGCATCTGCGCCGCTGGCAGAAGCAGTTCCAGGGCGACTCCTTCGACTATGATTATCATCTCATGTGGGCTCATGTCAGCGATTTCGGCTATGAAAGGGTTTCCCGGAATCTGTTCCAGGACATGAAGGATCTTCGGAAAATCGGCCTGAACGGCATGGTCAGCTGCCAGGTGCAGCGCTGCTTCTTCCCCACCGCCCTTCCCCTGCTGGCCATGGCGGCCGCCCTCTGGGACGAAAATGCCGATTTCGATCAGGTGGCAGATGCCTATTATCAGGACGCCTTTGGTCCCGATGGCGCCAGAGTCCGTCAGATCCTCACCTCCATCTCAAATCTGTTCCATCTTTATGAGGGACCGGCCCGAGCGATTTCCGAGGGGCATCCGGCCCTGTGTGAAAACGGCGATGAGGTGCTGAAGCTGGCCACTGAACTCAGAAATCTGGCAGCCAGCCACCTGGGCCGACAGGAACAGTCCAGTCTGGACTGGTCTGCCCTCCTGGTCTTCGTGCCTTACCTACAGCAGCTAACCCATATTCTCTATGCCGCAGGAGAAAAAGATATACCCAAGGCGAAGGAGACAGCCGCGCAGCTGGTCGCGTATCTGTGGGAGAAGGAACCGGAGATTCAGCCTCTGCTGGATACCCATAACACCGTCAATATTTTATCTTTATTCAGCAAATATATGTTCAAGGAATAAGAAAGGATACCATGATGGCAAAAGCAACCTTAATTGTAGACAAAGATTTCCAGATCGCTCCCGTAGACGAAAGACTCTACGGCTCCTTCATCGAGCATCTCGGCAGGGCCGTTTACACCGGCATCTATCAGCCGGATCATGAAACCGCCGATGAGGACGGCTTCAGAAAAGATGTCATCGACCTGGTGAAGGAGCTGAATGTTCCCATCGTCCGTTACCCCGGCGGCAACTTCGTTTCCAACTTCTACTGGGAAGATTCCGTAGGACCCAAGGATCAGAGAAAGCCGCGGCTGGATCTGGCCTGGCGCACCCTGGAGCCCAACGAGGTGGGTATTCAGGAGTTTGCCCGCTGGGCAAAGAAGGCCGGCAGCAAACCCATGATGGCCGTGAACCTGGGCACCCGGGGCGTGGATGCTGCCCTGAATCTGCTGGAATACTGCAATCTGGATACCGATACCCATTACGCGAATCTGCGCCGTTCCCACGGCGATGATAAACCCTATGACATCAAGCTCTGGTGCATGGGCAACGAGATGGACGGTCCCTGGCAGGCCGGTCACAAGACCGCCAAAGAATACGGTCATCTGGCCGCCGAAACCGCCAAGGCCATGAAGATGATGGATGACTCCATCGAGTGCGTGGTCTGCGGTTCTTCTTCCAAATATATGCCCACCTTCGGTTCCTGGGAGCAGGAAGTGCTGGAGGAAGCCTATGACTATGTGGACTATGTTTCCCTGCACACCTACTGGTCCAACATGGCGGACGACACGCCGGAGTTCTTTGCCCAGAACATCGACCTGGAAGAATTTATCGAAACCGTTATCCATATCTGCGATCTGGTGAAGGCCAAGAAGCATTCCAAAAAGCAGATCAATCTTTCCTTTGATGAATGGAACGTCTGGTACCACTCCAACGACCAGGATGATAAGGATATGAAGGATCGTCCCTGGAGAAAGCATCCCCATCTGCTGGAGGATATCTATACCTTCGAGGATGCCATCGTGGATGGTCTGGCCCTCATCACCTTCCTGAAGCACGCGGACCGGGTCAAGATTGCCGCTCTCGCTCAGCTGGTGAATGTCATCGCTCCCATTATGACCGAGGAGAACGGAAAGGCCTGGAGACAGTCCATCTTCTATCCCTTCTATCACGCTTCCAAATATGGCCGCGGCATTTCCCTGAATCCGGTGCTGCGCTCCACCAGCCACGACACCTCCGCCCATGAAGGCGTCACCGATGTGGATGCCGCCGCTGTCTGGGACGAAGAAAAGCAGCAGCTCACGGTGTTTGCCGTAAACCGCTGCCTGGATCAGGAAGCGGATTTCCATATCGACCTTCGCGGTTTCGAAGGCTATACCCTCTCCTTCTGGGAGGCGCTGGAATCCGACGATCTGAAAGCCGTCAACTCCGCCGAGGAAGAAAAGGTTCATCCGATTCAAAAAGAAGGAAGCGGCAACGAGTTCAGGCTCGCTCCTGCCTCCTGGAATGTGTTCGTTTTCAAAGGTTAATAAAAAGCCGTATGAGGAAACACTCATACGGCTTTTTTGAATTCAAAAATGAAGGCACAAAAACTGCAGCGAAGCTGTTATTCCTGTCTCCTACTGAGTCCTAAGACCGGTCCACTGTGTTTCCCAAAACTCTGCGGCTCTCTCTACCCAGCCGTCCGCAGCAGTTCCGGTGCCCAGACCGAACCCATGGGGAAGACCATGATAAACTTCGATTTCTGCGGCGGTTCCGTTTTCGTTGATTTTACGGATTCTTTCTTTCATCACCTGATAATTGGCGATCCAGTCGTTATCTCCGACACAGGCAAAGGTGGGCGGTTCGTTACCATAAACCTCAGAAAGGCCCGTATACTGCATGATCACAGCTCCCGGGAGCGGACAGCTCTTTTCAGCTCCCAGCTGATCCGTGCGGAAGGATCCGGCCATGGCCGCCATTCTGGCGCCGGCTGATCCGCCCCAGACAGAATAGCCTTACAGATCAAGCTCAAGCTCGTCCGCATGATCAAAAATAAACGTGATAGCTCTGGCCATGTCTTCCATGGCATGTGCGCCGGGCCGATAGATCAGCGCAAAAGCATTATATCCCAGTTTCGACAATTCCAGCGCATGGGGAAAGCTGTCGTGCATGGCCCCAACAAACATCTGGCCGCCGCCGGCGATACAGATGGCTGTTTTCGCTCCCGGCTTACCCCGGAAAAAGAAAAGACCGGTATTGGCTTTGGAAGCATCTTCCAGCTTTTCTTCCGGAGAATAGATGTCGAAAAACACTTTATCCCCTGCCAAAGATCTTGTCTTCAGAGAATTGACGATCTCCACGGTCTTGGCCGGATCATGATAGTTGTAGAATACCATCGTGAACTGTTCCAGCTTTTCTCCGCAATAAAACTGTTTTTCCACCGGAAACAGCAGTCTTCCGAAATCTTTGAAAGCAGGATCCCGGATAACATCCTCAATCAGCGCAAAGCGGTCATATAGTCCCATACGTTATTCCTCAAAGTTACATTTAGTGACAGCGAGTCTTGCCAGCGATTCCGGTGTTACCTTGTAAAATGGCTCGTGTTTGCTGAGCGTTGCAATCTCAGCCATTTCCTCATCGGTCATGGTGAAATCGAAGATGTTGGCATTATCCTTGATATGATCATAAGAACGGCTGCCGGGTACCAGGCCGAAACCCATCTGGGTATGCCAGCGAAGAATCACCTGAACGGTGCTCTTTCCGTATTTCTCTGCCAGCTTGACAAAAACCGGATTGGAAAGCATATCTTTGTTGCCATGGCCCAGCGGGAACCAGGACTGGAGACGGATGCCCTTCTCATCACAGAAGGGTTTTACCGCTTCCGCAGGATAGTAAGGATGGCACTCCACCTGCATCAGCGCAGGAACCACGTCGCACTGATCCAGCACCTCCTGAATTTTCTCCACAGGGAAGTTGGAAATACCGATGGCGCGGAGCTTACCGGCTTTATATGCCTTTTCCAGCATCTTGTAGGCATAGATATAGTTATTCACCGGATGATGCAGGATCATCAGGTCGATATAGTCAACATCCAGCCGTTTCAGTGTGCCGTCAATGGCTTCATCGTTTTTGTAGAGGGTCGGTCCCAGCTTGGTTTCCAAAAAATATTCTTCTCTGGCAAGACCGGATTTTTTCAGGCCCAGACCAACTTCCACCTCGTTGCCGTACCGGTTGGCGGTGTCTATCAGCTTATACCCATTCTGCAGCGCGAAAGCCACATTATTGGTAATCAGTTCGCCCTCCTGGCCGATGGTGCCAAAGCCGAGCTGAGGCATGACGACTCCATTGTTTAAGATCATCTGATTCTCCATGATATGATCAACCTTTCTAACAGCGAATTAATAGACCAGGGCTGTGAAGGACAGCTGCACCATCTTCCAGGAATCGTACGCCTGATGGATATAAACCTCCGTGACAGCGAAGTGGTGCGTCGTAGGTTTGCCGCCCAGCAGCAGACCATAATCCAGATCGTTGATGACAACCGCACAGTCTCCATAAAGGGAGACATCCTGCTTATGAATGGTGATATCCGTAGGAACGAAAATCTTGTCGGTAAAGCAGCGCATTTCTTCTTCCAGGCCGCAGGTGACGCCGATGTGCACAAAGGTCACCGAAGGATCACAGACCGCTTCCATACCGGCAGTATCTGCATTTTCCAGGGCGCTCCAGAAAGCGCGGGATGTTTCCAGTACTTTTTCTTTCATTTTTTTATTCTCCTAAAAAAATGGGAGACAGAAAGTGCCGCAAGCTGCTTAGCTGCAGGTTCTCTGTCTCCTGCCTTGTTTAGAAATCTGTCTTGACGGAGGCCGCTTCCCAGGCGTCGATTTCCTGCAGACGGCCGCTGAGGGCGCCACGGACGACCTTTACAGCGTCGGTGCCGAGCAGCAGACGGAAAGGCGTGTTGTCGCTTTCCAGGGCTTCGATAATGGGAATGCCGGCTTTTAAGGGATCACCGGGCTGCTGGCGTTTGTTGACATTCTGGGCGACAGACCGCAGATGCGCTGTGTCTTTATAAGCATCAATGGTATTGTCAGATCCCTTCAGTGAGGAATCATAGAAATGAGTCCGGAAGGCACCCGGCTCCACCACCATGACCTTAATACCCAGAGGACCTACCTCGCCACGAAGACCATCACTCATCAGCTCTAAAGCTGCTTTACTGGAAGCATAGAAGCCGGATGCCGCACCGGTACGCACCGCACCGATGGAAGAGACATTCACGATAGCACCGCTCTTCTTCTCCCGCATAATGGGAAGCACCTTCTGAATCAGGTGAATCGGGCCAAAGAGATTGGTTTCATACATCAGCCGCATACCCGCTTCCTCAGCTTCCTCAATAGAGGAACGATAGGCATAGCCGGCATTGTTTACCAGAACATCAATGGTTCCAAAGGCTTCAACGGTCTTCGCAACGGCATCCTCGATGCTGGCCGGATCGGTGATATCCAGCACGATTCCGCAAGCGGTATCCGGATAATCATCCAGGACACCCTGAACTTTTTCAAGGCTGCGCGCTGTCACCGCCACCTTGTCTCCTTTAGCCAGTGCACATCTGGCGATTCCTTCTCCGATACCCCCGGCACTGCAGCCGGTAATCAACCATACCTTACTCATTTACTTTCTCCTTATTGATTCATCAGATCTGCACCGGCATTCCAGGCCTGACCGGCCTTCTCACCGATGGTATAATACCCTGCCTGGAACTGATCAAACAGAATTGCGTCCAGTTTTGACGGATCGATTTTTCCGTTGTCTCCCAGCACCTTTTCATCGGCGCTTAAGGAAACGATAGTCCCGACGATACAGTTAATAGTGTCGGTATGAACCACTTCAGCCAATTCGCATTCCATGCACACCGGAAATGCTTCGATTACCGGGGCATTCACTTTGTCGCTTTTTACAGCCGTAAGACCGGATTTGGCAAATTTATCCGGAACTTTATTGCCAGTAGCAATTCCGAAATAATCAGCTTCGGCCATATGGGCCTTGTCTGCCAGGGAAACCGTGAAGGCTTTCGTTTTAAAGATATTCTGAGTGGTCTTATGATCCTCGTCGATAAAGAGGACAATCTTATCCGAAGAAGCGACCATTCCCCAGGCTGCATTCATCACATTGACAACACCGTTTTCGTCGTAAGCGGCAATCATCAGTACCGGCATCGGAAATACGGCCGGAAATTTACCAAGTTCTTTTCTCATGGGATCAATACCTTGTCTTTCTGCAGTCTTAGGGCTGCGCATTAAAGTCCGGTCCGAAAGAAGCGTACTTTTCCAGCGCCTCATCTGTGCGGATGTAATAAGGGGTGTTTTTGTCAAGAGCAGCAATTTTGCTCATCTCTTCTTCGGTCAGCTCAAAGTCGAAAATGTCAAAGTTATCCGCGATGTGTTTCGGGTTGCGGGAGCCGGGGATGACCACATTGCCGGCCTGAATGTGCCAGCGAAGGATAATCTGAGCGCTGGTCTTTCCATATTTCTGGCCAAGCTCCGCGAACAGCGGTTCTTCGATCAGGTTCTTATCGCCATGACCCAGGGGATACCAGGCCATCAGACCCATGCCATGTTCCGCCAGCAACGCTTTCAGTTCAGTCTGGGGATAATAGGGATGCGCTTCGACCTGCACCATCTGGGGCTGTATTTCCGCCATTTCAAAGGCTTCCTTCAGTTCCTCCAGGGAGAAGTTGGAAAGACCGATGGCTCTGACCTTGCCTTCTTTCACGGCCTTTTCAATATTGCGGTAACCGGCCTTCCAGTTTTTGGTGGGCTGATGCAGGAACAGCAGGTCGATATAGTCGGTGTCTAGGCGGGCCAGGGTTTCATCTACGGCAGTTTCGCTCTCATAGACCGTAGGCCACAGCTTGGTCACCAGGAACACATCTTCTCTGGCGACACCGCTCTTCTTCATGCCTCTGGCGGTACCGCGCTCATTCATGTAGGCATTGGCCGTATCCACCAGACGGACACCGCCCTTCAGGGCGCTTTCCACAGAAGCTTCCGCCTCATCGGGGGTGAAGGTAAAGACACCAATACCGGCCATGGGCATTTTGACGCCATTATTCATAACAAAGTATTCCATTTTTCACTCCTCCTTAAACTGTTTCTCCGGAATGTTTCTCGGTTTTTCTTTTTATGGTCTAATCATACCATACCATTTGGAGAAAGTACAATATGCCTTCTGCAATCTACTATTCACCAAGTGAATACTCAGGCTTGCCAAACCGATAAAAGAATGCTATATTTGAAGATATCTTTCAGTTCCCGGGAGGAAATGACTATGATTGAAACTTATCTTCTGGAAAACCTGGTCGCCTTTGGGGACTATGGAACCCTGTCCGAAGCGGCGGAGAAGCTCCATGTGTCTCAGCCGTCTCTGACCCGATCGATGCAGAAGCTGGAAGACGAGATAGGCGTCCCCTTATTTGAACGAACCAAAAACCGAATCAGTCTGAACGAATTCGGTCTGCAGGCGGTATCTTCCGCAAGATGGATTCTGCAGGAACAGGACAATATGGTCCGGGAGCTCCAGTCCCGGTACCGGCTTAGCCGGACGATTTCTCTCGGATGCTGCGCGCCGGTTCCCTCCTGGGATATGCAGCAGACCCTGTCTCAGCTTTATCCGGATCTGACCATCTCTGTCGAAATCCGGCCGGAGGAGATTCTCTGGAGGGGACTGTCTGAAGAGATTTATCAGCTGATTGTTGTCCCCGTTCAGACCTCTATTTATCAGGAGGACGGGATCCGGTTTCCGGAATTGCAGGGCACTCCTGCCGACCGGCTTCAGGCTGTTCCCTATCGGAGGGAGAGGCTCTCGGTTTCTCTGCCGGCGGCCCATCCCCTGGCCCGGGAAAAGGAACTGTCCTTCAAAGACATCGACGGCCTGACCATGCTTCAATACCGTTCCGTGGGCTTCTGGTTTCCCATTTGTCAGGAGAAAATGCCCCACTCCCGCTTTCTGATGCAGGATGACTATGCCACCTTCCGGGAAATTGTTTCTTCTTCCTCCATTCCCTGCTTCAGCACCGATCTGATGCGGGCCAGAACCACCGTCCCTGATACCAGGCTGGACAGCCGACAGCGGATCAATATTCCGCTCACCGATCCGGAAATCGATATCACTTATGTGCTCGTCCTGAAAAAAGAAAACAGAGCCCGTTTCCAGGCTCTGCTTAAGCAGATTATTCATGAGTAATTTCAAAAGGTATACTCTCCCGCGGAGACAATGCGGTTGGTACCGTCGGGGAGTTTAATCTCGGCGGTGCAGTTGGCGGGAATCACAAAATGATAGGCATACTTCTTCTCTTCGTTCGAAGTCCGCTCCCATCTGCTTTCCACCCTGCCATAGATGCTCTGGTAAACAGCGCCGGCCCGGGTCAGGCTGCCGCCGGGCAAAGGAGCCAGCACAAAATGATTTTCGCTGTCGATGCGAATGCCGCACATGGCCCGGAACATCCATTCCAGCACAGCGCCTTTGGAATAGTGATTCAGAGAGGCGATGCCCTGGGTGGAATGGGGACCTTCCCAGTTTTCCCAGATACTGGTGGCGCCGTTTTTCGGCATGGACAGCCATCCGGGAATTTCCTCATTCTCCAGCAGACGGTAGGCAGCTTCCGGATCAATGTCCGCCAGCACATCCAGAATCAGAGGCGTTGACAGGAATCCGGTGCCCAGCCGCCAGCCGTAGTTATCCAGAGCCTGAATCAGCCGCTTCCTGGCCTTTTCCGCTTCAATGCCGTCCAGCAGGCCAAAGTACAGGGGCCTCACCAACTTGGCCTGACGGTCCGTATCCAAGGTAAAACTTTTCTTCTTTACCAGCGCCTGATAGGCCTTCCGGCAGCCATCATGGTAACGCCGGTACAGCTTTTTGTCTTCCTCTTTTCCCAGCTCATCGGCGATCTCTTCCATCAGCTGCATCACATAGACGGTATAGGCGGTGGATTCCTCCGGATGAGGGAAGATAAACTCTTTGATGGAAAAAGGCTTGACATCCTCCGGTTCGGACCATTCTCCGTAGGATTGTCCCGCATTCACCAGATATTTCTGATACTTCCCGATGAATACAGGCTTCTGAAGGGGCGTGACCTTTCCGCAGCGGCTCATCATGAACTTCGCATAGCGCTTCATGCCCTCATAGTATTTTTCAAGGATCCTTCGGTCTCCGTACCGTTTCCACATCCGGTAGGGAATCATCACACCGGCGTCGGACCAGCCCACGGATCCGTTCATGGTATACATGTAGGAATCCGCGCCGCCATCGGGAACGATGTGAGGCAGACATCCGTCTTTCCGCTGCCAGTCATACATATCCCGGACATATTTTTCTCCGAAGGAGGCGAAGTCAAAGAGATAGGCAGCAGTGTTGTAGAAGATCTGGGCATCTCCCGTCCAGCCGTGCCGTTCCCTGGTGGGACAGTCGGTGGGAATATCCAGATGATTGCTTTTGGCAGACCACAGGGTGGCGTCAAAGAGCTGGTTGATCAGCGGATGGGAGGTTTCCAGCCAGCCCGTCTGTTCCAGGTCGGAATATACCGCGATGGCTTCGATCTGCTCAGGCGTCATCTCCACATCGGAATCCAGCTCCGCGTACCGGAAGCCGAAAACGGCAAACCGGGTTTTATATTCATTCAGGCCTTCCCTGCAGATATATTCGATCTGCTGCAGCGGAGACCTTTTTTCTTTCACCTTTGTCTGAAAATTGGTCTGATCCAGATTTCTGTTCTGATCCAGCATTTCTCCGAAACGAAGGAAAATCCGCTGTCCTTCCCTGGCCGTTACGCTGAAAGCTACATATCCGGCGATATTCTGTCCGAAGTCCAGGACCTTTTTCCCGCCGGAAGCCTCGGTGATGATGGGATGAAGTCTCTCATGCTCTTTCACAGGAACATTATCGGAAGCGCTGGGAATGACATCACAGGAAGTCACTCTGGCCTTTCCTTCATAGGAGGGCGCCTTTCGGGCATCCACGGTTTCTCCGTCCTTATGATCAGCAAAACAGATGGGACCGTCATTGGACCAGTCCCAGGCGCCGTCGGTCAGAATCTGATTCTGGCTGCCATCTTCATATTCGATCTCCAGCTGGGCAAGCGCTTTGGTTTCCGTTCCATACTGATAAGTGATGCCGTAGGCGCCGCAGCTTCCCCGGTACCAGCCATCCGCCAGCAGAAGCTCCAGGGTATTATCGCCCTGAACCAGCATGGAGGTCACATCATAGGTCTGATACTGTATCCGCTTGCGGTAATCGGTATATCCGGGAGCGAAACAGAAATCTCCGATTTTCTTTCCTCCCAAAGACGCTTCATAATCGCCGCAGGCAGCCGCGTAAAGCCTGGCTTTTTTTACCGGACCCTGGACAGTGAAGCTCTTTCGGAAGCAGTCCACGGGATAACGCTCCTTCTTGGAAGGCACATAGTCTCCCGTGATCCAGGAAGCTTTCCAGTCCTCTCTCTTGAGAAGACCCATTTCAAAAATGCCTTTTTCAGACCATTCTCCCGCCTGGTCAGCCTCATCCCAGAGACGGACCTGCCATGCCAGCGCCTGCCGGGACTTAAGGCTCACCGGCACTTCAGCCCGCATAGAACAAGATTCGACTTTTCCGCTGTCCCAGAGGATATTTTCCTCATCCGTCAGCCGGATCTGATACGCCGTCTGCCGGTTCCCGCCTTCGCAGTTCCAGAACAGCCGCGGATGTGTCAGATCAATACCCATGGGATTCTTCAAATACTCGGTTCTGAGTCGGATTGCTTTCATGCTTATGCCTCCCGCACCGTGATGCTGATGTGACCCTGCCGCCGGGCACGGACCCGAAGCAGTGAGTTTTCTCCTCTTTCTTCTGTCTGATACTCCGTCTCGCCATCCACCGTAACTTTCCCGGCCCCAAAGGGCAGGAAGATCACCGGGATCACACCGGCAGCCTGGAGAAAAGCTGCCCTCAGTAAGTGATCAGTCTGACCGTGCCGTTGATGCCCGAGGGCACAGTGACCTCCGGCTTCGGCATGCCGGCTGCGGCCCAGCGGCTGGGGAAGAAAACGGCTTCCCTCTCCAGGGTGGTGGCCACTTCGATGCGGATTTCATTCTTCCCGGCTCTCAGACAGGGCGTCAGATCGAAGCGGAATACGGGAACAATCTGAATTCCGATACTCATTCCGTTGACAAACACCTCTACTCCTTCATAGGCATCCGAAATTTCCAGCACGTTATGCTGAATTCTGCCCTCCACCTGAAGGTTTTTCTCATAGCGGACGAAGCCGGAGAAACCAGGCTCCTCCTCCGCCAGAGTATCCGGCAGGCTGAGGGTTTTCTTTTCGCCGAAGCGAGGATAATTAATGGATTTCACGAAGGATCTTTCCCATCCCTTACTCCAGTCCTGACAGACGGCGTCTGCAGGATATCCCTGACCGGACAGGGCCGGATCTCCCAGACGCAGGGAGAAATCATCCCCATCCAGAAGAATCAGGGACTGACTGGGACCCAGAGTTACCGGAACCCGGCGGCACAGTCCGTCCTCCGTCAGGGAATCCGCCCCCTCCACCACCTTGATAATCTGGTTGGACCAGGCGTCATAGATGCTCACCGACCGGTTCACCGGCAGGATTACCTCACCGCTCCAGGCCTTGGCAGCCTCGTTAAAGATATAGTAGAAATTCTCAAAATCATAGTAGTGATAGATTCGGATTCTGTCCGACGCGGGTTCAATCCGGGCATCCCGGATTCCCTGCTCATCCAGCTGGGAGACCAGGTCCTCCAAGGCAGTGGCCTTAAAGGATGCCTGAACCTCTTCCATCAGCGGGTCTCTGGTACCATTCTCTACGGTGCCCTTCGGAAGATTTCCCGCAAAGAGCACACAGCCGCCGGCCTTCTTCATCTGCAGGGCGGCCTTCAGCGCCGCTGCGGGAATGTATTCACTGCCGGGAATAATCAGAGCCTGGTATTCCTGCTCTCCCACCCGAAGGGTCCTGCCGGTTTCAGTATGGTATTTATCCTCCGCAAACACATCCGCGGGAATGAAGTGATAGTCGATCTGATGATCATAAAGCTCGATGGCGGGCTTCTGCAGATACATAAAATCTCCAGCCCAGTCCGCCTCCGCGTTGTACAGAATCGCGGCAGGAATCTCCGCCTGGCCGCCGCTGATCAGGGTGCAGATGCGGTTCATGTACTGCATCAGCGCTCCGAAGTGACGGTACTGGGGATTGTGTCCATGGGCATAGAAATGAGGCGGGCAGTCGGGATCGGGGAAATCCTTGGCGGTAAAGGCATGGGGCACATAGTAGTTGATACCACGCACCATCAGATGATCCGCCAGATATTTCTCCAGCCGCACACCTTCCGACCAGCCATAGTTGCCGAAAATCTCACACATGGCCCGGCCCTGCTTCAGGGGATCGATGGCCGCCATGGAGCTTCCCAGCTTGCCCAGGGTATAGTGCCAGAATTCGCCGTCCCGGATGGGATGCAGGAAATCTCCGGGGCCGATATGCTCTCCCTGGGGATAAATCTGGCCTCCGATATCGTCCACGCCTGCCATATCCTGACCGGCAAGGCCGCGGAAATAGTGGCCCAGACTGCTGCCGGTACGGGTATGCTGATGATCATCCTCAATCAGATGTCCGATATACATGACGCCATGCTCCCGGCACCAGTCGCCCACCTGGAAGGAGAAGCACTCCTCCACCAGACGGGTCACCGTATCCATATAGTCGCAGCGGACCTTTGCCTCCAGATCCGGATCAAAGCTCTGGTTCCAGATGAGGGGCAGGTATCGGTGGTAATTCTCTCCCCATTTTTCCTGCAGCCTTTCTCCCACGGCCCGGCTCCAGGCCTGGTCATCCAGCTCGCCGATCTTTTTGCCGAATTCATAGAGATGGCCGTTGCCAATCTCCGGCTCGTCGGAGAAGAAGCCGGCGATGGTTTTTCCGAACTCCTGCTGATAATGCTCCCAGTGGGGCTCGTAAACCGCCTCAATCAGCTTGCGGCAGGATGCCTGATCCATCATGTTGATGTAGTTTCTGTGGGGTCCGCGGTTTCTGGTCAGATACAGCAGGCAGATCTTCCACTCTCCCTCAGAGGGAGCGGAAAAATCCAGCGTTTCTGCAGTGTCAATCCCCTGACTCAGATCGATGAGATCCTGCTCGCTGCCATTCTTTTTGAGAGCCACGGCGGCGATCAGCTGATCATCATCAAAGGCCCGGGGCGCCGGCTGGGAGGCCAGCATGAACTGCTCAATCTGATTGGGCACCAGATCCGGCGCCTGACGGAGCTCATTCAGGCTCAGCTTCAGTCCCTCTTCCGGGACATCAAACTGGCGGATGACCAGGGACTGGCGGCAGAGGGAAGGATCCGCGTCAGCCACAGCTCCGTTGGCAAAGCCTGTGGGGAAATGGGCATCATCCAGAATCCAGACCTTCATTCCGAGCTTTTTGGCTTCATCCAGGATGGCATCCATATCGGCCCACCATTTCGGACCGCAGTAATCCGGATGGGGCCGGCTCTCCACACAGAAGGCGCCGATATGGGCATCATGAATCACATGGACATATTTCCGGAGGGTCTTCTCATCTTCTCCATGCTGCCAGAAGAAGGGAAGAATATGGTTCTCTTCCTTACCCATCAAAACTCTCTGAATTGACATGTCATTACCTCAGCTTCTGATTTATAATTCAAGTACTTTTCCATCATAGGAAATAAGGCAGTTTTCCCTGGAGGCGATCTCCACCATTTCCTCATACAGATAGTGACCGTTGTGAGAAAAATGATTGAGAACACAGAGGGTATCGGGGCCGATGATTCCCAGCTCTTCCATCCGTTTTTTCACCCGGAACACCTCGGAAAAGCCCATATGGCCGCCGTGATTGGTTTCCCGGTCTCCGGAAGTGGAGTCAATGCTCACCATAGATACCGGGCCCGATGTCTTCGCTGTCTTTTCAAAATACTCCCAGACTTCGTCCTTATAATAACCGCTGTCATGCAGATACAGCACCGACTTGCCCTCCTCGTCCACGATATGATAGACAAAGGGCTCGTTGCCGGGCTGCATATGGGAGGCCGGCAGGGGCGTGATCCGGTAGGGTCCCGCCTGCACTGTTTCAAAGGGATGAAGAATGTGCCAGTGAAGATGCACGGCACTTTCCTGTTCCAGCTCCCAGCCGGATACCAGCGTAAAATAATCCCTGGTTTCCTCGGCGCAGTAAATCTCCAGATCCTCACTGACCATGTCGTGGGAATAAGCCCATCCCCGGACCGTCAGCTCCTGAGGATAGAAATGATCCATATGCTTGTGGGTGATCAGAAGATATCTGACCTTGGAAAGGTCCAGCCCTTCCTTCAGCTTGTGCATGTAGGTGTCGGGAGGAAGATCAATCAGCAGATCCTCATTGATCAGCGACTGGGACCGGGTGCGGATATTGGGCCCGCCCAGCCGCGCCGCCTCTTTGCAGACACGGCAGTTGCAAAATACCGCAGGCCACCCTTCGGCGGCCGCTGTTCCTAAAAACTGAAAACGCATCGTACACCTTCTCAATAATTGATTTTTCTGTTCCTGGCAGTCACCGGCCAGGTTTTGGTGATCTGCCCCTTTTCTACGGCCAGAATCTCCGGATACAGGGCCGTGGTGGGACAGATATGGGTCGGCAGGATATACAGAACCTCACCGATCGAGGGAATCTTCCTTCCCTCCGGCAGCCTGAATACCCAGTGCTCCTCATTCTGCATCACAGTGACGGCTTCGTCCATCCCGGCGATTCTTCCTCTTTCCGGCGCCGGGTCTGTGGCAATGGCCTTGCAGCCGCAGTCACAGGTAAACATGCCCGGGCCGGGATGAGAAACCACCCTGGCGGCCACCGCCGCGGCGGGGGTGCAGCCGAGATCCGGGAAACTCTCATTATAGCCGAAGTCATGAATAAAGGAGGTTCCCGGAGACAGGTACCAGTCGGTATGGGCTGCGTGACAGGGGAAGGAAGGGGTGCCGCCGGCAATGATTTCCGGCAGAGGATAACCCTCCTCTCTCATCTCCCCGATCATTCGCAGAATGATTCTGTCGGTTTCCAGAACCTTCTTATCCCGCTCCTTCAGATCCTTCTCATGGCGGTGTCCGTCATAGCAGTGAAGGCCCTTAAGCTCCAGTCCTTCCATCAGGGAGACCCGGCGGATCATGTCCTTCAGATCCTCCAGAGGAACCCCGGTGCGGCGAAGGCCCAGATCCACGTCGATCATCATCGGAAGGGTAAAGGTTTCCGGGACACTGCCGGCTTTTCTGGCACTTAGAACCGCTTCCGACAGCAGCCCGAACTGGGTAAGATCATCCTCCATACCGTAAAACAGGCTCCCGGGATAGGCCTGGGAAAGCTGCAGCAGCCGACGGATATTCGGCCCGATCAGCGGATAGGCCAGCAGAATCTTTTCCGCTCCCGCCATGGCGCACATCTCCGCCTCGGCAATGGTGGCCGCCTTGAACTTCACAATCCCGTAGGACATCAGAAGCCTGGTGACATCCAGGGATTTATGAGTCTTGATGTGAGGCCAGAGCCGCTCCGCACCTCCCGCCATCTGTACAATCCGGGCGGTGTTATCGCGGATCAGGTCTTCATAATAAATGAGGCAGGGGGTCAGGAGGGCTTCCTCATCCCCCACCTGATAAAGGTTTTTGGGATACTTGCTCATGCTTTCGTTTCCTTCCGCAGCTCAGCCCAGCTTCGCATTCTTTTCCCAGGCGGCAATGACGGCTTCCATGACATCGGCCCTGAAAGCGCCCTGCTCCAGACGTCTCACCCCTTCAATGGTGGTGCCGCCGGGGGAACAGACCGCATCCTTCAGCTGTCCCGGATGCTTTCCGCTGTCCAGAATCAGCGCGGCGGAGCCCATGACCATCTGGGCCCCCAGCTCCAGGGCTTCTTTTCTGGGAAGGCCGCAGAGCACGCCGCCGTCCGCCAGCGCCTCCACAAAGAGATCCACAAAGGCAGGACCGCAGCCGGAAATACATCCGCCCGCATCCAGCTGTTTTTCCGTCAGCTTCACCAGCTTGCCCGCGGGGGACAGCATCTGAACCACCGCCTCGGTTTCCTTCTCCGTCACCTGATTATCCGGGCTGTAAATCACCACGCCCTGGCCGATGGAAGCCGGCGTATTGGGCATGATCCGGATCAGAGGATAGTCTCCTCCCAGCAGCTCCTTCAGCTTCTGGATGGTCAGCCCCGCGGCCATGGAAACCACAGTGAAGCGGCTTGGACGATCCTTCAGGATCTGCCGGATGCCGCTGAGCATGCCTTCCACAAACTGGGGCTTCACCGCCAGAAAGATGCAGTCCGCTTCCCGGGCAATGGCTTCATTGGAAGAGGCCTTTCCCTCCACCTCAGCCGCCAGGGCCGCAGCCTTGGCCGCATCAATATCGGCGGTCCAGACCTCTCCCAGCCCTGACTTTTTCACTGCCCTGGCCAGGGCGCTGCCCATGACGCCGGATCCGATAAAACCAATAATCATCCGATTCCTCCTTACTCCTGATCCGAACCCGCGGACAGCAGTGCTTTTGCCCGCTGATAAACCGAGGCAAAGCTTCTGTCTCTTTCCGGATCATAAACCGCCATGCCGCTGCCGATCTGAAGAGACAGCTCTCCCTGACAGACCAGACATTTTGACCACATCTGCCGCAGTAGCTCGTCCCTTTGATGATAATCCTCTCCCCGCAGAATCGCCGTAAACTCATTGGTCGATACGCGGAAAACCGGAGAATGCTTATAGGTCTTGCATACGACCTCGCAGGCCTTTTTAATCAGCTCGTCCGTCCCCGGCTCATTCCCGCCGCGGCCGGAAGAAGCAATGCCGGACAGCCGGCAGGAAACCACGGCAAATTCCGTTTTTTCTCCCGAAAGAATCATCAGATCCATCTGGCCTTCCTGCTCCGTGAAGGCCACCGAGCTCTTCACGCCAGTCAGAGGATCCCTGAAGGCCTTTTCTCTGGCAAACCTCAGTTCCTTCTGGTACTGCTCCTCCATCCGCATCTGATCGTCGATATTGGCCACGCCCACGACAATATGCGGATCCGCCGGATCAGACATCCGGGTGACTTTCATGCTGACATATACAGGTCTCGAGTTCATCAGCAGCCGGTAGCTGAGAGTGAAAACCGGGTTCTTCTTCAGTGATTTCAGCAGCGTATCCTTCTTCAGCGCCTGAAGGACCTTCGCCCTGTCCTCTGGATAGATCAGCTGTTCGATGTTTTCCCGGCTCTGTTCGAAGAAGTTTTCGCCCGACTGCTCAATACCGAGGCCTTCATACTCCTCCTGGGAGATGTATTCCACAAAATCGTTGGTTTCTGTATTCACATAATAGATACTGAAATAATCCGCCGCCAGCGCTTCCGAGATTTTCTCGTAAGAGATGGTAACTGCAGGAGGGCTCTCCTTTTCTCTCTCCGGGAAATTCCCTGCTCTCTTCTGTCCGGGAGTTTCTCCAGGCCCTTCGGCAGCCTTCCGGGCCGGGGCGCTGTCCGTTGCTTCCTGCGCCATATCTGCTCCGGATTCCAGCAGAAAACGCTCAAACTGATCCGCCGGCACAGGTTTGGAGAAGTAATAGCCCTGAATGATATCGCAGCCCATGGCCTTCAGGCCCTCCACCTGCTCCCGGGTCTCTACGCCTTCCGCCACCACATCCACCGAAAGGGTATCCGCGATGTCGATAATCAGCCGCACCATCCGGGAATCCTTCTTTTCTCCAAAGGCACTGCGGACAAAGCCCATGTCCAGCTTCAGCACATCGATGGGCAGATTGGACAGCATACCCAGAGAGGAATACCCGGTGCCGAAATCATCCATTTCAATCCGGAAGCCCATGGAGCGGAGTTTCTTCACCATGGAAATAATCTGCGCCGAATCATCCGTGTAGGCGGATTCGGTGATCTCCAGCAGCAGGTCCCGGGGCTCCAGGCCGTATCGGGACAGAATGGCTTCAAAGGTATAGGGCAGCTGTTCGTCAAACATGTCCACCCGGGATACATTCACGGACACGGGCACCGCCCGGCCCAGCCGTTTCCTCCAGTCAGCAATCTGCTCCGCTGTGTTTTCCCACACATAGTGGTCCAGCTTCTGAACCAGGCCGTTTCTTTCAAACAGAGGGATAAACCGTCCGGGACTGAGCATTCCGTGCACCGGATGGTTCCACCGGATCAGCGCTTCGGCGCTGGCCAGGGTCGGCACCTGGGTCTGTACCTTCATTTTCGGCTGGAAATATACCTGAAACTGTTTCTCCTCCACAGCCTTCTGGAAGTCCTCAATCAGCTGTTCATCAAAGAGCTCCGCCTCATGAAGGGCTTCATCATAGAGAGCAATTCTCCGGGTGACGCTGGAATGGATTTTGTCAGCGGCCAGTTTCGCCCTGTCAAAGCGGCGTTCAATCTCGATTTCCTTATCCACGGAAGCGTAAACGCCCATCCGTAGCCGCACGCGGCCCTTTCCCTCGTCCTCATCGCCGGAAAGGCTGATGGAAGCGCTTTCCAGAATCGCTTCGTAATCTTTGCCATGGGGGCAATAGATCAGAAATGTATCCGCTTCCCTCCGGCATACGATGCCGCCGGTATCCCGGACCATTTCCCGGACCAGCTCGCCGATCCGCCGCAGCACCTGATCGCCGTAGGCGCGTCCATAGCGTTCGTTGATCATATGGAAATTACAGATATCCAGCACCACCGCATCCATGTCGAGGGACTGATGATGCTGGTCAAACTGCTCGCCATACCGGTAGAAGTATTCACGGTTATAAAGCCCCGTCAGCACGTCTCTCTCCGTGGACTTGATAATCTGCCTGTCCTCGGACAGCTCGATGGTTCTGCGAACCCGGGCCCGGACAACCTCCGGCTGCGGATAGGGCTTGGGAATAAAGTCGATGGCTCCCAGCCGAAGGCTTTCCACCTCGGCACTCTGCTCAGAAGTCATGACAATGACAGGAAGACGCTGGATGAGCGGATTTCTTTCTTCACTCTTGATCCACCGGAGAATCTCCAGTCCATGGATATCCGGAAGGAGCAGATCCAGCAGCACCAGGTTGATGGAAGACATATGCTGCTCCAGCAGGGCCAGCGCTTCCTCGCCGTTGGCGGCGGCAAGGACATCATAGTCCTGCTCCAGCATGAACCGCAGCATCTCCCTGTTAATCAATTCATCGTCAATCACCAGTATGCTGCGCCTGATTCGAATGGCACGCATATTTCCCTGATTCACGTTTACACTTTCCTTTCTTGCTTCAGCACTTCACTTAGATAAAAACTAGTCCTGCTTTCCTGCTTCTTCCTGCATTTTCTGCCACTTGGCCATGGCTTCTTCTCTGGTTTCGATCATTTCCATCCGGACCCGGCCGACCTCAATGCCGGTCTGTCCGAAGAAGAACTTCAGGAAGAAGGAATTCACAAAGCTGGGATGCACAAGCTCAATGGTCTGCCACTGGGTGTCGGCACCGGTCAGTGTCACGGATTTCGCCAGATCCTTGTCCAGGAAAAGGCTCATGGACATCTGAGCAATGGGACTGTAGCCCTCTTTGGCCCTGATATCAATCAGGATCTTGTAAACGCCCTGCTGCCTCGGCTGCACGTTGAATACAGTCTGTTCGCCTCTCTCTGTTTTAATCAGAGAGGTATCAAAGTCATACTCTCTGGTCAGGAATCTGGCAACGATCATCTGCCGCATGGCCAGATCTTCCTCGCTGAGAGACTGCAGCAGCTCTTCATCCAGCGGGGTCTGCCTGCCTTCGCTGAAAATCATGCTGACGGAGCCCAGCAGGAACCGGCAGATGTTGGCGGCGGACCGCAGGAGCTCTGCCCTGGTAAGCCGTCCGTCCGCGAAGGCTTTGTTCAGATTGTCCTTGCTGGAGTTATCCTGGGCGCTGGCATTGACCATATTCAGGTCATTCTGAGCCCTCACCTGGGCTGCCACGTTGGACAGAAGGCCTTCATCTCCGGGGAAGTCGTTGCCCTTGGCCCACCAGTCCGTCATGACGATGCCGTTAAAGCCCCATTCGCCGCGCAGTATGGTGGTCAGAAGATCATAGTTGGAGGCGGTGAAGATGCCGTTGACCGGACCGTAGGTGGACATGACAGCCTTGGCGCCGCCTTCTCTGACGGCGATCTCAAAGCCCTTCAGATAGATCTCTCTGAGGGCTCGTTCGGAAACCACCGCGTCCACAAAGGTTCTTCTGAACTCCTGGGTGTTGCAGCAGAAATGCTTGATGACTCCGGTGGTACCGTAGGTATGCATGCCCTGCAGCATGGATGCGGCCATCTGGCCCGTAATATAGGGATCCTCGGAGAAGTATTCAAAGTTGCGTCCGTTCAGGGGGCTGCGGTGAATGTTCATTCCCGGGCCCAGCAGAGCGTCGATCCGGTTCTTCCTCAGCTCCAGTCCCTCCCAGGTATAAAGCTCTTTGATGAGCTCCCGGTTAAAGGTGCTGGCCAGGCAGGCTCCGTTGGGCATAGCAAAGGCGTGGGTGCCGCAGTCCATCCGGATGCCGCTGGGACCGTCCGCGCATCCCGCCACGGGAATGCCGAATTCCTTCAGTTCTTCCGTCACACCGCCATAGGCTCCCGCGATGCCGGGGGTTACCTTGGGAGAGCACATGCCCTCGCCCCGCATCATGGCAATCAGTCCCTCGTCACTGATCTGGGAAAGGAAGTCCTCCATGGGAACCTTTCCGGATCCCACATCGGCCAGCTTCCAGCCCTGATCGCCGCTGTAGGGTCTGGTCTGGGCAATCAGCTCATCCAGCCCTTCATTTCTCTTGATTCTCTGATCCACCGTGCAAAGCGGCGCCTTTTCAAAGGCGGGAACGGTTTTTCCATCCTTCTGAACCGGCACCATGCGTTCAAAATCCAACACCGGCGCCATGGCCTCGCTGAGCTGGCTGATCAGTCTGGTCTCGGGAAGAACATACTCACCGGCCGGCACGGCTTCTCTGACATTCTTACCGGCATAAAAGGCATAGGTACCGGCCTCCAGCACATAGGCGGAGGGATATCCCGTCTTGCCCGCATCGTCATAGGACGCGTAGGTATAGGGATGGATTTCAAAAGACAGCTCCTGGCTCTCGCCGGGGGCAAGAACTGCGGTCTTGCCGAAATCAGCCAGCACCCTGGCGGGTTTGCCCAGGGCTCCCTGGGGCGCCTGCACATAGACCTGAACCACATCCTTGCCGGGAACGCTGCCGGTATTGGTGACCTTCACCTTCAGCCGGACAATGCCCTGCTCTTTAGCAAAGCCTGCCGGCTCCTGTGCAAAGGAGGTATAGCTGAGGCCAAAGCCGAAGGGATACAGCACCTTTTCCGGAGCAAAGGTCTCAAAGTAACGATATCCCACATAGATATCTTCCTGCCAGATATTCCGGTCCGGATCTCCGAAGTTCTTTGTGGAGGGATAATCTTCGATATCATAAGCGATGGTGTCCGTCAGACGGCCGCTGGGATTGACCTCGCCCAGCAGCACATCGGCCACGCCGGCGCCTCCCTCCTGGCCTCCCTGCCAGGCGTAGAGCACCGCCGCGGGATTGTATCTGGCGACCCATTTCATATCGATAATGTTTCCCACGTTGAGCACCACGATGGTTTTCTCAAAGGCGCCGCAGATCATCTCCAGCAGCTTTTCTTCATCCGCGGTGAGAAGATAGCTTCCCTCCGCCGCCGAGTTGTCATGATCCTCTCCTGCCGTGCGGCCGAGAATCAGCACAGCCGCGTCGTTGGCCTGCGCCGCTTCCCTGACCAGCTCCTCAGAGGGAATCATCT
>CACZRP010000075.1 GCA_902783575.1 uncultured Eubacteriales bacterium | reverse complement strand
GCAAACCTATTATACTTTGAGGTATCTGTTTTTTCACCTGCTTTCTGGATCCCTTCCTACTTTTGAATTATACAGGAAGCTCCTCATGAAAAGAATCTGCTTCGCCGGTAAGTATCCGATTCCTTTGGGCAGAAAAATCAAAAGTTAATCTACATCGCCAAATTCCGATTGTTCTACTCAAATTACAATATATCGGTTACCTGACCTATTGTCAACGATATTTGTCTGGTCCGGCAATTCATCACCCTGTGGGGACTATTCATCACTCCTTTGTGCTGCCTGGATGAAAGTGTGATAGAATGAACATACATTCAGCGTAAGAATATCGGCCGATCATTACAAGCCGCAAGGAGGAGTTCATATGTCTGCCGGGAAGCAAAAACCAAAATACAATGACGGTTATATCCTGCTGCAGTTTTTGAAGATGGCAGCCAGAGAGGAGAAGAGCATACTAATCATCGGGACGGCGCTGGTGCTGCTGACCGGAGCCGAGCGGATCCTGGAGCTGCTGGTATCTCCGATGATCCTCTCCGCGATAGAGGAAAAGGCAGGCCTGACAAGGCTGCTTCTTACCATTCTTGTTTTTACGGGAGGAATCCTGATTACGTCCTCATTGAAACGATATCTGGATGTCAATGCGGTGCAGGGCAGACGGATGCTTGCTTTGAAGTTGTTAGGAAAAGCGGGAGACAAGTATATCACCACCTCCTATGAAAATATGCTTCATAAAGATTTTATAGACAAGTCAGATGCTGCAATCAATGTGGTGTCCTGGGCCGAATGCTATGCCGAGACGATCTGGATTGATTTCTTTGACATCGGTTGGAACCTTTTGGGTCTGATCTTCTTTGGCTTCGTTCTGGGCCGGTACAGTTTACCGCTGATGGCAGGAATCCTTCTTCTTTCAGGTGCCGGCTGGTTACTTAGGGAAAAGATGGAGTTCATACGACCGGATAACAATCCAATGAAGGAAATCCAGCAGCACTTCCGTGAATGCTGGTACATGGTTAATACCATGTATGACAAAGAAGTAGGCAAGGATATCCGGATTTTCCACATGCAGGAATGGATTCTTGATATCTATCATGGAATCCTGGCCCTCATGCGAGACTGGTACCGGCGGAGGGAGACCCGGTGGTTTATTTTGGATCTGATCGACGTGACAGTTTCGCTGCTGCGTAACGGCATAGGGTATTATCTGCTCATTCGTTCTTTGCTTCAGGGCGGCATCAATCTCCCGGAGTTTCTGCTGTATACAGCCGCCGTTGGAGGATTCACCGCCTGGGTTACCGGGTTTCTGCAAGGAACCTACGCCCTTCACAGGACCTGTTTTCATCTAAGCAGTTACTTTGAGTTCATGGATACACCCGAGCCTTTTCGCTTTCAAGGAGGTGTGCCCATCCCCGATCCGGGAGCGGAAGGATATGAGATATCATTGGAAAATGTATCCTACCGTTATCCTGAAAATGAACAGGATACCATCCATAATCTTAATCTGAAGATTAAGCCCTTTGAAAAGCTGGCAGTCGTGGGCTTGAACGGCGCAGGAAAGACGACCCTGATCAATCTGATCCTGGGGCTCCTCGATCCCACCGAAGGAAGCGTCAAGCTGAACGGCATCGATATCCGTCAGTTTAACCGCCGGGACTATTATCAGCTTTTCTCTGCTGTTTTTCAAAATCTGGAGGGAATGAATGCCCCTATCAAAGATAATATTGCGCCCATCGTAGGGGAGTATGATCCCGAGAAGATGGATGAGGCTATCTGGCTTAGCGGGATCGGGGATAAGATCGATCAGCTTCCGGATGGACTCAATACTTACTATGGGGACTTGCCCGAGGATCTGGTGGACGAAGTCACCAGGAACAAGCATTTGATCAGCAGCACCAGGCTTTCCGGAGGAGAGCTGCAGCGGCTGATGCTGGCAAGAGCATTATACAGGGACGGGGCTGTGCTGGCGCTGGATGAGCCCACGGCAGCCCTCGATCCCATCGCGGAAAGCGAGATATATCAGGCATATCATCAGATTGCCGACCATAAAACAGTGGTTTTTATTTCCCACCGGCTGGCTTCCACCCGGTTTTGCGATCGGATTCTCTATATGGAAAACGGACAAATCGCCGAGGAAGGAACACATGAAGAATTGCTGGCCAAGGACGGCCGCTATGCCCAGCTGTTCAGGGTCCAAAGCCGGTATTATCAGGGAGAAGAGGAGGTGAATTCGGATGTCTTCTAAACAGGAAAAACTCTCTCTTGCACAGCGGATCCGTCTGACCATCCGGGGCTTTCGTGTCTTTGGCAAGGCAAATCCCCATCTTCACCTGAGCATCCTGCTGTTCTCCGTTCTTCAGGGGGTTTCCCCTTATGTCACGATCTTTTTTACCGCCAGACTTCTCAGCGCTATCGCACAGAAACAGGACTCCATGACGATCTGGTCACGGGTGATCTGGCTGATCGGAATGACCGTGCTCATACAAATTCTCACCGCAATGGCGAAGCATTTCAAAGAGTACTGTCAGGGCAATGTTTATTGGACTAATCGCGGCATCAATGGAGAAAAGCTGCTCTCGCTGGATTTCCCTGCATTAAACAATGAGCGGACCCAGCAGCTGAAGCTTATGGTAGAGAATGATTCCAACAGCTTCGGCCATGGGTTGTTCAGCTTAAGAGAATATCTGGAGAAGGGGCTGCG
>CACZRP010000074.1 GCA_902783575.1 uncultured Eubacteriales bacterium | reverse complement strand
TGGATCAATCTTACTCTTTCTGGACATAGAAACACCCCCAAGTAGGTTTTATATTTCAGTGTCCTACTTGGGGGTAGCATATCAGAACCCTGTATCACATAGGTACGGGGTTCTCTTTTTTGCATTTTTCGGTTTTTGTTCAGAGTTCGGCAAGCTGCCCTTTTCGTCTATCTTGCCGATAGGATCCGGGCGTTTTTCCGTAGTATTGGATAAAGGCCCGGTAAAAGCTGCTGTTATCTGCGTAGCCAACCTGG
This sequence comes from uncultured Eubacteriales bacterium, assembly GCA_902783575.1. Taxonomy (GTDB): domain Bacteria; phylum Bacillota; class Clostridia; order Lachnospirales; family Bianqueaceae; genus RUG760. The sequence goes on along the minus strand of CACZRP010000074.1, from coordinate 5,272 downwards.
TTTGCGGCCTGTGCAATGGATACTTCCTCCCGAGACAAGAGATCGGCAGCCCGCTCCATACGCAGCTTCAGGATCAGCCGCGCGTAGCTCAGCCCCAGGCAGTCCTTAATGATGCGGCTGATCTGTCGGGTACTGTAATTGAATACTTTAGCTACGTCCTCGATTCCCGCATCCGCATAATTCTCCTGAATATAACTGAGAATAGCGGAATAATCGCGCTTCCAGAAAAAGTCCCTGCTGCGGGGAAGCCGTGCGGTGCTCTCAAATTTTTTCAGGACCAGGATAAAGAACACCGTCAGCAGGGCATTCATCATCTGCTTATCATAGCTCCCGGCCTGCCGAAAGGTCTGCTCCATTCTCGCACAGAGGCTCTGCACCTCTTCGTCAGCCTGAGTATCGAAATACAGCCAGGATGCTTCATCATCACCAGACAGCGCCTTGCGGAAGAAAGATGCCAGCAGGCTGCTTTCAGGGAGCTGCCTGAAGAAGACCTGTTCAAAGGTACTCCTGCGTACCATTATGGAAAAGAGAATCGCGTCATCGGCGTAGCAGGGAGTGGCGTGCAGGATCCCCGGTGCGACGATCAGGACTGCACCGTTGGAAAGCGTCTCATTCTCCTCCCGGAAGTAGATCGTACACCTGCCCTTCGGTGCGTAGTAGACTTCAAAATACTCTGAGGTGTGCCATTGGCCGGGCATGTAGCGGAGCATGCGGCCGATGGAGATATCGCGACCTGTCTGAATGCTCCAGTGTTCGCTTTGGGAAGCAAACTCCGCAGAAAAGCGTGACATTGCCTGACGATCCATCGGATCACGCATCATACGCTCTGCAAGAGCGTGCTGGCCGGAACTGACAGGCGGTGTCGGAATGCTGTCCAGCGTGAATTTGCCTCTGTATGTTTCTCCAAATTCCTCCGCCATCCAGGAAATGTAGTCTGCCAGGTCGTCCGCTCTCGGAATTGAGTTTCGGATGTCCGGCCGCCGATCCAGAAGCACTTTGAAAATTTCCTCCAGCGGCGTCATAGGAAAGGGGCCAAGTTCCACTCACGCCACCTCCTTTATGTCTTGAAATGCGAATTTTCTGGCGTCTATTGTAAATGATATTTCTTTTTGTTTCAAGTATAATTTAGATATCTGCTTAGAACAGGCGAGACAAATATGCGAATTTCGCAGATGACGCATCTCATGCTGCCACAAAAAGGAGACGAAATAGATGAAAGCAATACATCTGCAGGTATTATCCCTGACCGAGCCTTTAGGACTCGGCAATCCAAAGCCGCGCTTTTACTGGAACTGTGAGGGCGGCATCAAGCAAAGCGCTTATCAGATCGTCTGCCTGCGTGAAGGGAAAATGATCTGGGACAGCGGCAAGGTTGAAAGCGCCTCCATGACCCATATCCCCTATGATGGCCGGGATTTGCACAGCCGGGGTCTCGTGACCTGGAGCGTACAGCTCTGGGACGAAAACGGCGAGCCGGGTGAGATCACGGAGAGTCGCTTTGAGCTGGGTCTGCTGGAAGAAAGCGACTGGACAGCCAAATGGATCTCCGGCGATTACAAGCCAGACCCCAGGCGCCGCTATCCCGTGGACTGCTTTAGAAAGAACTTCGCCGCAGGGAATGTTGTCAAGGCCCGCCTCTATGCCGCTGCCCGCGGTGTCTATGATGTGACCATCAACGGCAGACGCATCGAGGATTTCATCCTGGCGCCGGGATCGACCGACTACCGCAAGCGTATCCAGGTACAGACCTACGATGTGACAGACTATCTGAAGAACCAAAACACCATTGAACTGCGTCTGGCTGACGGATGGTATCGAGGCAGCGTGGCAGCCTACGGCGTGACCAATGTCTTCGGCACCCGGACCAGCGTGCTGGCCCAGCTGGAGCTGCACTATTCCGACGGTCATACCGAGGCTATCGGAACAGACGGTTCCTGGGCCTGGTCCAACGACGGCCCTATCCGCTTCGCCGACCTCAAGGACGGCGAGGTATACAACGCCACCATGAAGCCCAGTTATTCTGGCAAGGCCAAGGTCGTGGACGCGCCCAGGGGCGTGACGCTTTGCGCATCCGACAATGTGCCGGTCACGGAACATGAGCACTTTACACCCACGCTGCTGCCCGGCAATGTGCTGGACTTCGGACAGATCATCGCCGGCTCCCTGGCCTTCCGCGTGAAGGGAAAGAAAGGACTGGCCTTCCGTGTCATATGCAGCGAATTCTACGACGAATCCACCCAGTCCATTGTTCGAAACGCGGTGGAGACGAAACCCGCCTCCGGCTGGACACAGACAAGGCTCATCAAAAAGCTGCTGACCCAGAAGGTGGACGACGCCATTGACACCCCGCTGCAGGAGATCCTTTTCACCTGTTCCGGCGGGGAGGATGTCTACAAAACCAGCTTCACCGTCTTTGGCTTCCGCTACGCCCAGATCATCGGCAGCGTGGCGTTTGAGCCGGAAGATTTCACCGCCATTGCGGTCTATTCCGATCTGGAACAGACGGGCAATTTCAGCTGCTCCGACGAGCGGGTCAATCAGCTGGTGAAAAATACCCGCTGGAGCATGAAAGGTAATTTCCTCGACGTGCCCACTGACTGCCCCACCCGGGAGCGCCTGGGCTGGACCGGCGACGCACAGGTCTTCTTCCACACCGGGGCCTACTTCATGAACACCGCGCCTTTCTTCCGCAAGTGGCTGCGCGACATGGCCGACGGCCAGTACAAGGACGGCTTCATTGGCGCTGTGGTTCCTTTCAGCGGCGTGGAGATGATGTACAAGGCCACGGGCGGGTCCGTGGGCTGGGCGGACGCTGTTTATCTTGTCCCCTATCGTTTTTACCAGCGCTTTGGAGATATAGAGCTGCTGCGTTCATGCTGGCCGATGATGAAGAAATACGCGGACACACTGCTGAAAAAGATCGAGAAGGACGGCCACTATGAAAAGGGTGTCCATCTGGGTGAGTGGCTGGAGCCGGAAGAGTTCCGCGACAAGGTCAACGGTGCCCAGGCCAGGCATCCGGAGGAAGCCACTGCCTATCTCTATCTCACCATGAAGACCATGGCAGAGATTGCCGCTCTTCTGGGAGAGCCATGCGGTGATTACGAAAAAGCAGCCGAGGGCGCGAAGGCAGCCTATCCCAGGTACGCCGAGCTGGATACCAATCGCCAGGCCAAGCTGGTACGTCCGCTGGCCCTGGGGCTGCTGGACGGAGAAGAGAAGAAAATAGTTCAAGCCAGACTGGTCAAAGCGGTGGAAGATTACCGCTGCCGCGTGGGCACCGGTTTCCTGTCAACGGCCTTCCTGCTGTCGGAGCTGACCAAAGCCGGAGCGAGTGAGACCGCCTATCGGGTGCTGCTGAACACGGAAAAACCCGGCTGGCTCTACGAAATCGAGCATGGCGCCACCGCAATCTGGGAGACCTGGGAAGGCTATGTGGGCAAAGGTGCCGTTGATAAAGGCGACGCAGGAAGCCTGAACCACTATTCGCCCGGCTCGGTGTGCCAGTGGCTCTTTGATACCTGCGCGGGGATCCGGACAGAGGGAGAGAATCATTTTGTGATCGCTCCCATTCCAGGCGGTGAGCTGACCCATGCCGAAGCCAGTTATCAGAGCATTTACGGTGAGGTCAAGAGCGCCTGGGTGAAGAACGGCAGCGTAGTGACATACACCGTCACGATCCCCGCCAACTGCACGGCACAGATCCGTTTGCCGGATCGGCAGCCGATCATAGTTTCAGCAGGAACCTACTCTCTCTAATACACACAGGAAGCAGACATCATGATCATAGCAACAAATACATTTGGCCTGACGAAGGAATTCGAAGCAGACCTGACCGGGACAATCCGCAAACTCCATGGCATTGGCTTTACCGGCATCGAGCCGCTGGTTCTCTTTCAGGAAAAGCAGGGCAGCATGACTAAAAACCTCTGGGCACAGGACACGCTGAAAACGGCATGGGAAACCATGCAGGAGCTGGGCATGTCGATTCCTTCCGTTCATCTCGGGGTAGGTTTTGGCTGGATGACAATGCCCGCCAGGATGGTCATTCAGGGCATCCTCAAGGTACACGACGCCTACGGCATCGACAAGTTCATCATCAGCGCCCCCTTCGGAAGCGCTCCGCTGGCTCTGCGCTGGGCAGCCTTCGCCAGGAGTATCGACAAGGCGATCCGGCCCCACGGCTGTACGCTCATCTATCACAATCATGACGACGAGTTCCATGCATTGAAGAAGAATACAGGGCGTACAAACATGGACCTGTTCCTCGACCATGCCGGACCGGATGTCATGATGCAGATCGATATCGGCTGGGCAGGTCTGGCCGGGGATGAACGGGAGATCGTGAAGCGCTACGCCGATCGTGTCGTTCTTCTTCATCTGAAGGACTTCTATGCTCGCTACCGCACGGGCTACACGCGCAAGAACATGCCTCCGGAAGCCTTCTCTCCGATCGGGGCTGGCGCAATCCACACAAAGGAAGTTCTGCAGATGATCCCCGAGCTTCCCCATTATGCGGACGCGGTCGTTATCGATCAGGACAAGTATCAGGGCGATATGCTGGAGTCCCTGGAAGTCGGCCTGAAGAATATTCGAGAAATGTTGAAATAAACACAAGGAGGAGATCATGCCCATGGCCCTGAGCCTGATGGCGGACAATATCAAGAACGCTCCTGCAGGCTCGCCGGAGGAGACCGTGCAATATATCATGCAAAAGATGCAGAAGCTATCCGCTCCAGCGAAGACCTCGCCGGATACATACGCTCTACCAGGCTGCCTTTTATCATTAAGGGTGTGCTCAGCGTGAAAGATGCTCTAGCCTGCGCCAGGGCTGTGAGCGTAGGAAACCACCTGATCCCGCTGGTGGCTCAGGGCGGCAGTGCAGCAGTTGCGAATCGGATCGTTGAGATGACTGGAGAGATCAAGGGCTTCATGGCCAACACTGGCGTTGCGGATACCAGGTCTTTTGATTCCACAGTGCTGCACTTCCAGAAGTAATATAGCGAAAGCTCTCTAAAATATTAAAGCTTCAAACAAACAGGCTTCCATACTGCTTTTGATGGCAGTATGGAAGCCTTGTTCAATTATCGATCAGATTCTTTTAATTTCCCGGATCATGGAATACTCGTTCAGCAGCGTTCCATCCTTCAGACGGATGGCATTTGGTTTGATGCCGACGATCCGGAATCCCATTTTCTCGTACAGGGCCCTTGCCCTGGTATTGCCTTCCACAAAATCCAGTTCCATCTGCAGTATATTTTCATTCTCTTCC
>CACZRP010000073.1 GCA_902783575.1 uncultured Eubacteriales bacterium | reverse complement strand
TGGATCAATCTTACTCTTTCTGGACATAGAAACACCCCCAAGTAGGTTTTATATTTCAGTGTCCTACTTGGGGGTAGCATATCAGAATGGCTTGGCGCAAAAGTGGATCATCTTTATCGCTGTAATATGCATGATGAGGATTTTTGGCAAACACCGGATAGTTTTGCCCATAATGGAAAGCAGTGTAAAGTATGTACAGAAGAGCGTAATCGAATATGGATTCAAGAACAAACCAAGGAGCATGAAAAGTTTGTAGAGCAGCTTCAGAAAGTATCGCCGGAAATTGAAGTGATTGGCCGCTACAGGAAAAGCACTGAAAGCATCTCATTACGCTGCAGACAATGCAACCACGAATGGTCTCCAACGGCAGGAACAGTATTATCTCAAAGGACTAAGTGCCCCATTTGCACAGGGTCTTCACTTTCAGCTAAAAAGTTTCGAGAAAAAGTAAGAGAAATGAGTCCGGGTTTGCAAGTTATTGGAAGATACTCAAGAGGGCAAGGTCATATTATTGGACTGAACTATGCGTTCAATGCCCCGACAGCTGATTTGTGCTATGATTTCTTTTAGAGGAGAAGTTATTATGATGAAACCAATGAAAGATACGCACAGACGGAAGAAGGAAAAGAAGATATACCGGACAGATCTATGGAAGCCGTTTAGGAGGCAGAGCTACCGATATGCCTGGTATAGAAAAAGTATTCTGGGCATCGTAAGAGAGTTCGGGCGTGACTGCAGACGTGCTCATGACCGGATCTGGAAAGGATACAACGATTAAGATCTGTATAGCATCTATGACTGGTTTCTTGGGATCATGCCAGTGATGCTGGAGGAGTTTAAGGAAAATTTACACGGATATCCTTCGATTTTGGAAGGAGAAAATCCGGATATGGGGCATGCTCTGGTAGGGGATGATATTGATGAAGCTCCGGAAGAAGGGATGATAAAATGGCAAGAGATCCTCGAAAAAATAATCTTTCTTCTGCGGGAAACCAATGAAGGCAGCTGTTCTAAGAAAAATCCTTATGAAGATCAGTACATACGGGCCTCGAAAGAATTCAATAAGAAATATGGCTGTTTCGGAGAAAAGCTTTTGACGGCAGAAGAGCTTGAGGAACGGAGAAAAACCGGAAATACACGGATGTATTTTCCAAGCGATGTGGAAGAGTACAAGCCGATCTCGGATTTGTATTTTGCTGAATGTAAACGGCTGGCGAGGTACAGGGAGCAGAGCAAAGATGAGGCGCTGGCCTTGTTCTCGAAGTGGTTTTATTCTTTGTGGGATTAGCAGGGAGGGAGATGACATTAATACCATCTCGACAGATGCGGAGGATCAAAACAGCATGACAACAAGAGACAGAGCTTATCGACGCGATATTCGAAACCAGCAGATCCGGCGAAAGAAATGAATCTGCCAACATAAATATGGCCAGGACTGGTATTCTCAGGACGGGCGATACAATAAAGGTTAAATATACTACTCCTGCTGGATGTGTAAACCATCCAAGCTTTTTCATAAAATGTCGACCTTTAAAGACGCGTTTGGAAAATATATTTTTGAGTTAGAAAAAGTGGAGTATACAGGGGAAGGTTGTCCCAGACTGGCCCTGAAGAAAATGAAGCATGCTTCAGGCTGGGGTGCCGGACTCTAATTTTCATGGAGGAGGACCAATGATTCCAAGTTTATATCAGCAATTCAGATATTGGACAGCTCGAGGCTCGCTCTATATCTTCTCTGATCCTCATTTTGATGATGCGGATTGTAAGCTGATGGATCCGGACTGGATCACGCCTGAAGAACAGATCCTTAAGATTAACCGAATGGTGATGCCCATGGATACCTTGGTTCTTTTGGGAGACATCGGCAATCCTGCTTATGTGAAGCAGCTGCGGGGCTATAAGGTTTTGATCATGGGAAATCATGATCAAAGTAGGGCGCGTTTCGAAGATTATTTTGATGAAATCTATGAAGGCCCGCTGTTTATCGGAGAGAAAATTCTGCTGTCCCATGAACCGATTAGTCTGCCCTTTGCCCTGAATATTCATGGACATGACCATAATGGTACCGAATATTACCAGGAGGGCTGCAAGCATATTAATGTTGCGGCCAATGTTTGTGGCTATCAGCCGATCAATCTGGGAAAGCTTATTAAGAAAGGAATTCTGGCAGATATTCCCAGTATTCATCGTTTGACCATTGATCAGGCAGAAGAAAGAAAAGCGAAGAAAAATAAAGGGAATGCGCCTGGCTCTGGGGAGTTTGATATGTGTGGACAAGTAAAAGTAATCAAATGGGTGGGCTGGAAAGAAGCTGAAAATATACCGGATGCTCCGGTCGATGGGAATGTAATAAAGGCCGTCATAGAATCTATTCGAGCGGGGAATTTTCATTTTTCAGGGGAATACCACCAGAACGGGAAATATGGAGTGCCTCTATTAAACAATGGAACAAAGTTTTGTGCCTCGATGCGAGAATGAGGAGAGATTATCGCTAAGGCTTATCCGGAAGAAAATCTGATTTATCTGGACTATTATACGGGCGGAGAGAAGTTTATTCCCCCATTCCCGGATGAGGAGGGCATGCATGCCTTTGAACAATAGGGAGACCTGTCAGGAAGGAAATAACGATTTGGATGATCAGGAGAAAAACTTATCGGTAACAAGCACTGAGCTCCAAAGACATTTCGGTAAATATCTGGCGTTAGTCATAGAGGGAAAAACGATCATCGTTACCAGATATGGCAAGAGCTTTTCCAAATTGATACCGGTAAGAGATGCAAAAGAGCGTGAATACGAGAGGTCATAACAGAAAACACCATGACTATAAGAGGCAGAGCTTATCGACGCGATATTCGAAATCGGCAGATCCGGCGAAAAAAACGGATCTGCCAACGCGCTTATGGATTTGACTGGTATTTTCAAGATGGGCGCTACAGTAAAGGCAAGATAGATTGCTCCTGCTGGTTGTGTAAGCCATCCAGCCGTTATCACAAAATGTCGACCTATAAGGACGCTGTCAGCGAATACATTTTTGAGTTAGAAAAAGAGGAATGTACGGGCACTGGCAGTTCAAAGCAGGTTTTGAGAAAGATGAAGAATGCTTCCTACTACAGTGCCGGGTTCTGATCAATTTTCACGGGAGAGGATTATCTGATGAGTGTTTTTTCATCGACCATTGCGACGCCGCACCTGCGGCTTCTTCCCGCAAATAATGAGCGGGATAATGATGCAATACAGAAAGCGGATCTACACGCAGAGGGGAATAAAAGATAGCAAAGAAAAAATCGAAAGGAGCAGACTATGATTTCCATTATCGAAGGCCACGATCTGGGTGCTTGTTTCTGGTTCATCCCTGTCCATGTTCTGATAAAGGATGGGAAAGTATATCGAGTAGATGAACTGGATGATGAGATCAGTATTGACGAAGAAGATTTCAAAGCATATCTATATCCGTTTTTTAAAAAGCATTTTGATAGGAATCTTGAATATAATCGTCTAAGGTACGACAATTTGGACGAAAGGTATATTACCTATTTTGAATGGTGCCTTGAGTACAACTTCTATACATATCCAATGGTTGAATCAATTTGCCGGGAATTAGAGGAACAGGCAAGTGTACTTGAAAAAGAAGGTTTCACAGAAAAACAAGAGATAGCTGATTTCTATCTTCGATTTACCAGGAGAATTCGAAAGATGATGGAGCATTACTCTTCGGCTGACGCGCTTTCTGTGATGGGGCCGTAAAGAAAGAAAAATAGCATGAATGCGGGAGGGATATATGGGTATTTGTATTCATTTGTCGATATCAAAGTCTTGTTCAAAAAAAGAATGGGAGGCTGTATAAGGAAATGAATGTCTTGTATTACAAGGGCTATCTTGGAACTGTTGAATATTCGGCTGAGGATGAATGCTTTTATGGAAAAGTTCTTGGAATAACGGATCTATTCTCATATGAGGGAAGCGATATTGAAGAACTTAGAAGGGATTTCCATGATGGAATTGACGATTATTTTGAAAATGATAGTTCTAAAACTCCAGATTACAGCACTTATAAAATCATGGTATCGTGAATCCTTCAATCATGGATGGCCTGCTAAGCTTGTCAGTACAGGTTTTGTGTATGCAGGGAAAAGCATTTGTATAAAACCAGAAACACTGGGTTTAGAAGATGATAGTCGGGATAATGGCCTGATGGAGCATTTTCGGGCAGATTTGGCGGCCAATCTGAAGAAGATTGGGGCAACAGAGATTTACAATATTGGATTTTTGGATTAGAATGACCATAAATCATTTTCAAAATGAATGTTAAGCTCGATTAACAGAAAATATGCGACTTAGAATCGGACAAGATGATAAAAGGAGAGGAGAAAAGACATGAAACTAACATCTGCTGAAGCAGCGAAAATGCTTCGAAAATTGAATGAAGAACAGGCGACAATCAAACAGAAAGAGAACAAGAGCGCAGTTTTTATAGCTGCGATTGGGGAAGACATCGAAAGTGTCCGTCCGGTATATCAGTATGAGGATATCCAGAATCAGCTAGCAGTTCTGGAGGAGAAAGTTCGCAAAGTGAAGCACGCTATCAACATGTTCAATCTTACGACGGTGGTTCCCGGCTTTAATATGACGGTCGATCAGATGCTGGTTTACATTCCGCAGCTTAATGAGAGAAAGAATAAACTGACAAGAATGGCTGCAAATCTGCCAAAGGAACGGGTCAATGCAAGTGGCTACGGAGTCAAAACAATTGTTGAGTACAAATATGCCAACTATGATATTGCCAGAGTCGAGGCGGATCTTACGGCAGCGACAAACGAACTGGCCAAAGCCCAGACGGCGCTGGATGTGATCAATAACACAGCTACACTGGAGGTTGATCTGGACTGATCAATCTCTTGTATATGATTTTCCATGACAGTTTTCTGATCGTTATCTTATCCTATCGCGCCGATAGATAGTTTATGGTAAAGGGAAAAGTATTCCGTTATTCTTTTGGCTGGGTCAATGTTTATGGTAAATGATCGAAGCCTACATCCTTCGGGTTTAATTTTGATCTCAGACGACAGAAAGCTGTCAGAAAACTTGGCTTTGGGTGACCAGAGCTGCGGCGGAAGTTTGGTTTCATGCCGCTTTTTTTTGTCCCAATTTCTTTTCAATGCGAGGCGTCCTTATGATTTGCAAAAGAGCTGATGGTTGCTGAAAGAAAAGAAATCTTATGTCAATTATTGTTTGCCTTTGATAAGCCATGTTTAAAGTATAAAACCCCCTAACCTTTCCAAAACACTCGATGAAAAATGGTGTTTTTGTCCATGTTTGGTATGTTTTTAGTGGAAACTTGTTAAATATACGATGCCTTTTATCATTACAGGACTTATACATAAATAAAGAACCGCCGATTTTCAGCCCCTGAAAATATGATTATTGTAGGGGTTGAAAATCGGCGGTTTTTTAAGACCAAAGGACTGGATGTGATTTAGTCAGATCATTTCACCTTTCTCGTGCCTCGGGAAGATTTTTTTTCATCCTGGGCTGATTGTTCAATGAGCAGATCTAACATACTGTTGACGAAGTTGATATTCGAGCGATTGAGCTTCCTTAGCTTCTTTGCGATTTCCCGGTTCATGACGACTTTTTCTGGAACATATTCCGTATCCATGAGAAAGTAATTGGGATCCTTGCCTAATACGTCACAGAATTTCATCAGTGTTTCCAGAGGAAGTTTCTTTCCTTTTTCGAGCTGACTGACCCATGCATAAGATAATCCGACTTTTTCTGCGAGCTGAGATTGAGTTAGACCATGTTCGAGACGTGCCGATCTGATCCTGTCACCAACTTTGTTAAAATCTATTTCTGCCATGGATAAACCTCCCTTTTGGCTTTTGTAAAATTGTAACAAATAAAGTGAAATAATACAATATAAAAATACAGTAAATATTCCAGAATTATAATACATTGATATGGGAGATGAGCTTATCTGAATAGACAAAGGGCTTCCTGTGAGATATACTTAAGCAGGAGGCCGTTTTTTTGAAGGCGGCGTATGACAAAGCCGGGGAGGAGTGAAAATGGCGGTATCGAAATTGTTGCTTATTGTTATTGCAGTGAGCATTGTGATTGTGATCGGTCTTGTGATTCTGATCATAGCTTTGACGAGCCGGAATGGCAGGAAAAACATACAAGGAGACCCCGGACGGAGGAGCTATGATCCTGCCAGGGTTGTTCCCGTGATCCGGAGCAGTATCTGTACAGGAGAAAAGGTTGCAGGATTCAGAGATTTACAGACAGGCCACGTGGAAGAAGTGATGCTGATTAAGAATGAAAAGGACCTTCAGCAGTTCAGGTCTGAATATGGGATCACAGGCAATATCGAAGTGATTTATTGAAATTAATTCGGGATATCTTAACCAAGCAGCAGGACTGGAAAGGACCGGGCGGGCATGGCAGCCTGCTTTGTGGAAAAAGCCCTGGGCGTTCCGGATGAAGTGCTGCGGGCACTATATCTGGAGCCCTGATCAGCTGCAGATATTTGTAAGGCTGCATACCCATAGGAGAAAACAGACGAAGATCTGCATCATACCGCAGTAGGAGGTTCAGTTATGCTACACGATCATCTGATCAGCAACCCGATTATCCCAGGGTTTTACCCGGACCCATCTATTTGCCGCAAAGGAGACGATTTTTACCTGGCCTGCTCCAGCTTTGAATTGTATCCGGGCATTCCTGTTTTTCATAGCCGCGATCTGGCTCACTGGAAACAGATATCCTATGCCATGACAAAGGAAAATGGATTTCATGTCTTCGCAGATAAGTTTAACGGCGGTATCATGGCGCCCACCATCCGGTATCATAAGGGACTTTTTTACATTATCTGCTGTAATTTCTGCGATAAAGGAACCTTTATTGTGACAGCCGAGGATCCTGCAGGTCCCTGGTCTATGCCCCGGTGGATTACGGATATTCCCGACCTGGACTGTTCCCTCTTTTTTGATGAGGATGACCGGACCTATCTGGTTTTTCCCGGCAATGATGAGACGCAGGACAACCATCGCGCGATCTTCCTGATTCAATATGATCTTGAAAGGGGATGCCGGATAGGAGAAAAGAAGAAAATCTGGGATTCTGCCCTTAGACGGGCCAACTCACCGGAGGCACCTCATATTTATCGTATCGGAGACTATTATTATCTGATGATTGCGGAAGGCGGAACCGAGCATTTCCATTCGGTTTCCATTGCCCGGTCCCGGACGGTGGATGGCTTTTATCATGGTTATGAAGCGAATCCTGTAATGACTCACCGGCATATGGGATTTTCTTATCCCATTGACAATATAGGGCATGCCGATCTGATCGAAACGCCCGATGGACACTGGTATGCGGTAATGCTGGGATCCAGGATTGTCGAAGGCCAGCACAAGAACCTCGGCCGGGAAACGTATCTGTGTCCGGTGGTGTGGGAGCGGGACTGGCCGGTTTTCAGTCCCGGGAGCGGAAAAATCGAATGGGATTACCCGGCTGATTCCTCTCTGGTTTGGGAGGATGGCAGGCAAACCGGTGTCTGTGTCCTTGCGGAAAACCGTTCATTTGGAACGATGCTGGATCATTTTGATTTAGACCGGTTAAATTTCCACTGGAATTTCTGGGGAACGCCTTATGGCGATTTCTTTAGAATCCGGAATAGCCGGCTTTTCCTGAAGTGTCTGGCCAGACCGCTTGTCAGGCAATTGAAGTTTATATCTTTTGGTGAGACGGAAAAGGTGACGGATGACTGTCTGAGTTTAATCGCGAGACGGCAAACGGATATCAGTTTTGAGGTGACGGCCGAAATGACGTTTACACCCTGGCAGCAGGAGACAGCCGGATTGGTGATTATGCAGGCAGCCAATCATATGTACCGGCTTGAAAAAATCGCGCCCAATAAGCTCCGGCTGGTTCAGGTGACGACCAGGCAGCATAGTCTTGTGTTTCTTCCTGATTATTCCGCGCAGACAGAGGAGGTCGTTCTAGCGGAAACGGATTTGTCCGGCCAGCTTGAAGAATCCTGCATCCTTCGCCTGCGTGCAGAGAAGCAGCGATATCTATTCCTGGCCGGAAAGGACCCGGAGCATCTTATCAAGATCGCAGAAGCAGATGGTGCTTTGATCAATCCTGAAGAGATGGGTGGAATGACCGGCACCATGATCGGCCTGTTTGCGAGCGCAAATCAGGAGAAAGGCTATGTTACCGATCACGAAGCCAGCTTTGATTACTTTTGCTATCAGCCAATAGACTGAGAGCATACTTTGGAAAGGAAATGGCTATGGATCTGTCTAAATATGATGGGAAATATGTCCGTATCGTTGATCGGTGGGGCGAAACCTTCACGGGTCTGGCGGAGTATGGGAATTACAATTTCCTGGAGTGCGAATATGGCGGCGAGGAAGATGGTCTTTTCGTTGAAGACTGCCTGATTTACAATTCGCAGATTGTTTCCATTGAGGAAATCGAGGTCCATGGCACCGTGGAGCTCTGGACGGACCGGCTGGTTTTGCGCCGGTATCGTCCGGATGATGCGGAGGATCTGCACCGGTATCTGGGGACGGATCCGGCGATGGCCCGGTATTCCGGCTGGAATCCTTACGCGACGCTGGAGATGGCCCGGGAAACGGTGCGCAGGTTTGTGGACGGTTACGCCGATGACCATGCCTATTCATGGGTTATGGATGTGGATGATGTGATCGTCGGGACCATCGGGGCCTATGACTATCAGGACAATCAGATAGAGGTCGGTTTCAGCGTGGTGAAGGGCTGGCAGGGCCGGGGCCTTGCGACGGAGGCTTTGAAGAAAGTGCTGGAATACCTGACGGAAAACGAGGGCATCGGCTGTGTGACGGCGTGGTGCGCGGCGGAGAATATCGGCTCCCGGCGAGTCCTTGAAAAATCGGGAATGAAGCTGGTGCGGGAAGAGAAGAACGGCCTCGAGGTGGGGGACAGGGTGTATGATAAGTTGATATTTGAATGGCTGGCATAATATATCAGCGAATATGACTATTGCAAAGAGAGGAGAATACCATGTTTTCTTTGAATTTCATCGCGGCAGGCACTTCCTATTCGGACTTCGGCCGGCACGTCCCGGCGCCGTACCTCAGGAAGCGCTTCGAGGTCGCAAAAGGACTCCAAAAGGCCGAGATCACCGTCTGCGGCCTTGGCTTTTATGACATCTTCATTAACGGAACGCGGATTACGAAGGGGCCGCTGGCGCCCTGCATTAACAATCCGGATGACATTCTGTACTACGATTGTTACGATCTGACGGACCATCTTTCCGAGGGCGAGAATGTCCTGGGCTTCTGCCTGGGCAATGGCTTCCTGAACAATCTCGGCGGCAAGGTCTGGGACCTGGATATTCCTGGCCAGGCCCGGTTCCGCTCGGCACCGAAGCTGGCCCTTTGCTGCGAGCTTAACTACGGGGATTATACCGAGACCTTCGAGGCGGACGAGTCTTTCCGCACCCATCCTTCGCCCATTCTTTTCGATGACGAACGCTGCGGCGAGATTTACGATGCCCGCCTGGAGATTCCCGGCTGGAGCGAGCCGGACTTCGATGACAGCGACTGGAGAGCAGCCATCAAGGCCGACACTCCCCGCGGGGAGACGAGAATCTACTCTGCGGAGCCCATCGTGGTAGACCGCACTGTGGCCCCGGTGAAATTCGGCCCGGGAAAGGTATCCCTCTGGCCGTCGCCGAGGCCGAACCTGCCCGTCTACCCCGTGCCCGAGGATGAGCCGAGGGAGGGCTATCTCTACGATTTCGGCATCAACAGCGCCGGCAATGTCCGGCTGAAGATCCGCGGCCAGCGGGGCCAGAAGGTGATTCTGCGCTTTGGGGAGCTCCTGGCGCCGGACGGCGGTCTGGACATGAGGGGCATGTCCTTTGAGCCCCTGGAGTACCTTTTCAGGGACGTGTACATTCTGAAGGGCGGCGAGGAGGAGATCTATACGCCGCGGTTCTCCTATCAGGGCTTCCGTTACTGCCTGGTGCTGGGAATCACCGAGGAGCAGGCCACGCCGGACCTTTTGACCTTTGAGATCATGCATTCGGGCTTTGAGACCATAGGCTCTTTTGAGTGCTCGGATCCTCTGATCAACAAGCTGCAGGCCGCCGCGGTGAATGCGGACCTGTCGAACTTTTACTATTTTCCCACCGACTGTCCCCACCGGGAGAAGAACGGCTGGACCGGCGACGCGAACCTGTCCGCGGAGCAGATGCTTCTCAATTTCCGCGTGGAGAACAGCCTGAAGGAATGGCTCCGCCAGATCCGGAAGGCCATGAACGACGTGGGCGCCATTCCCGGCATTGTCCCGACGGCGGGCTGGGGCTTCGAGTGGGGCAACGGCCCCTCCTGGGACGCGGTCCTGTTCTACCTGCCCTACTACATCTGGCGATACCGGGGCGATACGGACGTCATCCGGGAGAACGCCCACGCCATGATGATTTATCTTGATTACCTTTCCAATCAACGGGACGAGGCGGGTCTGCTGCACATTGGCTTGGGGGACTGGCTGCATATTGGCCACGAAACCCCCAAGACACCCCTTTCCGTGACGGACACCCTGAAGAGCATGCACATTGCCCATACGGCGGAGGTGATGTTCCGGGCCATCGGCCGGAACCTGCAGGCGGATTTCGCCCGGCGGCTTTTCTGCGAGCTGAAGCAGGCCGCGAGGAAATATCTCCTGCTGCCCGACGGCGTCACCTTGATAGGCGCGACTCAGACCGGCCAGGCCATGGGCATCGCCTACGGGCTGTTCGATGGCGGCGAGCGGAAGCAGGCGGCACAGAAGCTGGTGGAAATCATTCACGGGGCCGGTGACAAGCTGGATCTGGGCTGCGTTGGCATGCGGCCGCTGTTCCATGTGCTGAGCGAGTTTGGGTACAGCGAGCTGGCCTGGCGGCTCATTGTGGGGCCGGAGTTTCCGTCCTACGGGCACTGGATTCTGGAAGAGGACTGCACGGCGCTCTTTGAGTCATTCCAAAGGAAGGATGAGTCGCCGAATTCCAAGAATCATCATTTCTTCGGCGATATCAGCGGCTGGTTCTACCGGGAGCTGGCCGGGATCAAGATCGATCCCTATGAAGAGAGCTATATGACGGTGGAAATTTCGCCGCAGTTTCTGGAGACCCTCAGCTTTGTCAGGGCTGAGCATCGGCATCCGGCCGGGCTGATCCGCAGCGCCTGGGAGCGGCAGGGCGACGGCATAGACCTTGCCATCGAGGTGCCGGCGGCGATGATGTGTCTGATCCGCCTGCCCGAAGGCTGGATATTTGAAGACACCCGGATGAATGTCCGGGACGCGAATCAGGGAAGCTATCATCTGGTCAGGGAAACTATGTTCTGAACTTTCTAATACGGCCGAACGCTTGGCTGCATGGCGATTGTACACAAATCCATGCTTTTTCGGGTAGATTTGTGTCTAAACCCTATCAACAGGACGCCCTGCGACATGGCGATTGTACACAAAACCATGCTTTTTCGGGTAGAGTTGTGTCTAAACTCTATCATCAGGACGCCCGGCGAGATGGCGATTGTACACAAATCCATGCTTTTTAGGGCAGAGTTGTGTCTAAACTCTATCATCAGGACGTCCGGCGAGATGGCGATTGTACACAAATCCATGCTTTTTCGGGTAGAGTTGTGTCTAAACTCTATCATCAGGACGCCCGGCGAGATGATATTTGTACACAAATGGCCTGCTGGCAGCTGTGTTTTGTGTACAAACAGAGGAAGAAAATCCATGTCGTGTACACAAACCAGCCAGATAACATATGGGTTTGTGTACAATGAAAAAATTGTAAGGAGGAGTGCAGGCAATGAAGTCGATTTTGATCAAGGATACGACTCGGGAGGAGAGGATTCGGATCGTTCACCAGGCTTTGTGGGGCGATTGCGGAACAGAATGCGAGTTCTGCTCCGGCTGTGACAACCGCGGCGGCGGAAGAACAGACCAGATCTATCAGCCATATATCGATGGCTTGAAGGAGATTCGGGAAATCAACGAGGAGTTTCGTAATCCGGTGGTGCGCGGGTAGCGCATGATAATTGGCCGCTATTCGACCTTATCCGAAGGCAAAGCCGCGTAATGAAGGAAGGTTGATTTTTTATCCGTAACATGATGGATGGATGACGATTCCTCCTCACAAGAAACACGAGGAAACTGAGTAACAGAAAGGGGTGGCTCTATGGAGAGTGGATTTTCGATTCTGATGTTTATCTTTGCGGCATTATTATTCCTGTACGCAGTGATCATGGCTGTAACAAAGAACTATGGATTGCTTCCTTTCAAAGCTACTGTTTCTGTGAAGCCGAAGCATCCGGAGCAGTATACGGTTCAGCTTGCGAAAGCCATCATGCTCTGCGCCCTGGCAATAGCGGCGGGCGCTGCCATAGCCTTGTGGAACATGCTGGTTGGGGCGATTGCAATCATCTTCGGAATGATTTTTGCTATCTGGATCGGAACAAAGATAGTAAAGAACGAGTGACATAGAAAACAAACCGGGAGTTAAACTTCACATGAAGTCTCCCGGTTTTTCTTTGTTTTTTTTCAAGTACAGCCTGATATTGGAGAAGGCCGCCGATGGTGCTGCCTGCTGGTGTTTGTGTGTATTTGGAAGTATACTGATGGTGCAGCGGGGAAGAGATAATCTGAGCTGCATGTTGCCACTTGATTTATGCCGTAAAAAGGGAGGTTGACGATGGATAATTTCACCAACTTACAGCTTTGCGAGTATTTCAGCGAGAACGTCGATGTGCATGTCAGCGTGAGCTATTCGAGCGGAGTCTTAACGTTCACCGGTCAGGATCTGGGCCCGCTGGTGGAAGAGGTGTGGGGTGACCTGGATTATGAGTACTGGTACACGCTGGACGAAGAGGCGGCCAGTCAACTGATCTCTGTCATACACGGCGAAGAGGATCTCAAGGCTGCGCTCCGGGAGAACTTCAGCGGCACCGAGGGACTGAGCAGGCTGAAAAAACTGTGTGACCAGAACGGGATTCGGTACCGATTCTTCTCATACGCGTAGGAAAGATTGTTTGACACTCTATTTTTCCAGAAGATCTTCTATGGTACAGCCGAGGACTTTCGAGATGCGATAGAGGGCTTCGACGCTCGCTTTGTTGATATTGTATCACCAGAGTGATAGTTGGTCGAGGGCGGAGATGATGATTGGGGAGAAGAAGCAGAATGAAGAGATAAAAATGCCATTCGGAAATATATTCGGAAGGATATCAAATTGATTTGATATCCTTCCGAAAAATGTCTATACTGTAGGTAAAGAAAGAGCTGAAGCAACTACGATGTGAAGCGGGAAAAGGTAAGGAGCAGCTGCACCATGGAAATGATCGATGTTTACGATGTGAACGGGAATAAGACAGGCCGGATTGTTGATCGGGAAACGCCTTTGGGCGAGGGCGAGTATCGTATGGCTGTGGGAATCTGGGTGTCCGACGCCGAAGGCAATCTTCTGGTCACGAGACGAAGTAAGGAAAAGCGATTTGCGCCAGGGAAATGGGAAAACTCGGCCGGACATGTTCAGGCCGGGGAAGCGCCGGAGGATGGGATCATCCGGGAGCTGCGGGAAGAAACCGGCGTAGAAATCAGTCCGACGCAGATTATCTACTTGGGAAAGGCGGCCGTGTCCTGGCCATACCTGGGGCTCAATTACGGGGTCCGGCTGAAGTCCCGCCCCCAGGAAATCAGACTTCAGCCGGGGGAAACGGAGGCTTATCGCTGGGTTTCCCACGAGGAATTTGCGGCGATGCGCGACGCGGGAGATTTCGCGCCCAGTGTTTTTGAGCACATGAAGGGCTATTATGATGCGTTTCTTGCGTTCATGGGATGGCAAGAGTGATTTATGATGTTTTTTTTGCGTTCATGGGATAGCAAGAGTGATTTTTGAAAGGAGTGCGGCATGAAACTGTCGGAAATTACGCCGGATGAGCTGGCCAACATGACTTTGGAACGGAAATGGCACATCCTGTGCGATGGCATCCACGATGAAGGCGAGACCGCGGAGGTGGCGCTGCTGCTGGGCACCAAGCCGGATTGGGCGGAGGAACGGGCGCTGGCGGCGGCGAAGCTGTACCGGGCCGGCCGCGTGCGAAAAATCATCCCCACCGGCGGCGTTCTCTGGGACTACGAGGGCGACCGGCTGACCGAGGCGGAGGTGATGACGCGGGTGCTGGTGAGAGAGGGCGTCCCGCTGATGGCGATTATTCAGGAGAATGAGGCTCAGACCACCGGCGAGAACATGATCTTCGGCTGCCTGCAGATGGCGCGGCATTTTGCTCGTATCCCTGAGAGCGTAATCATTGTGACGATGCAGACGCACATGAAGCGGAGCATGGCGCTGGCGAAGGCGCTGCTGCCGCGCAAGATCAGGCTTTCGATGGTGCCGTCGTATCCGGCGATGAGCCATGAGGAGTGGATGAATGTCGAAATTAATCGGTCCCATGTGAGTTCGGAGCTTCGGTACTACAAGAAGGGAATCGAGCAAGGCGATCTGGAGGATCTGGAGTTTGAGTGAACCGGCGGGCCGAGGCTTGCAGTTCGAGTGAACCGGCCGGCCGGTGAGCAGTATTATTAGAAAATCAGGTCTTTCATCTGGACTAAAGATGTGGTTATTTGTCTCGATTTGAGGATGCGGATGCATGAGATTGTTCATTGTGATTTGGACTGAGGGGGCAGACAGATGAGATTGTTCATTGCGATTCAGCTGGATGAGGCGGCGAAGGAGTACCTGAGCTCTGTTCAGGATCAGTTTCGTGAATCTAATGTCCGGGGCAGCTATACTCCGGAAGAGAATCTGCATCTGACGCTGGCTTTCATAGGAGAATACCCGGATCCGGACAAAGTGATGGACGCATTGGAGTCCGTGTGGGACGGGCCTTTCGAGATTACCTTTTCCGATGTGGGCCGGTTTGATGATTTGTGGTGGATTGGAATTCAGGACAACGAAGCATTGAGCCAGCTGGTAAAGCGGGTACGGCATTCCCTTTCGGAAGCGGGGATTCCTTATGATAAAAAGCGGTTCAAGCCGCATATCACATTGCTTCGTCGGGCTGATTTTGCCAAGGGTCGGCCGGAGCAGATCGTGACCGAGGCCAGGACAATGAAGGTTTCTGGAATCTCTCTGATGAGATCCTCCCAAGGAAAGCATGGCATGATCTACTCGGAGATGGGCTATGTTACAGAATAGTTGCAGGCAAATTTGTTCTGAGATGAGCTTTTTTTGGAATAGCCGCAAAATTGTTCTGAGATGGGTTATTTTTTGAATAGTCGTAGAAAGGATTGGGACAATGAAGGACTTAGTGGAAAAACTGATCGCCGGGAACGAACGATATCGTCAGATTGATGAGGCGAAGCTCCGCCTGCGGGTGAAGCTTGCCGAAGAAGGGCAGCATCCATATGCGATCGTGATCTGCTGCTCTGATTCGAGGGTGATTCCGGAGCAGATCTTTTCGGCGGAGCTCGGAGATCTGTTTGTGATCCGCGTGGCGGGAAATGTGCTTGACCGGCATCAGATCGGAAGCATTGAGTATGCGGCTGCCCATCTGGGAACTGAGCTGATTGTTCTTCTGGGGCATACCGGCTGCGGCGCAGTGAAAGCCGCGCTGGGTCCCGATCCCGGTGGATATGTGAAATATATTACGGATGACATTCTTGAGGCTGTTGGGGAGGAGAAAGATCCCGATAAAGCCTGCCTGCTGAACGTGCGGCACGGAGTGGAGCGGCTTCGGAGGGATTTTGCGGATCATCCTGAGATTAAGAATGTGAAGATTGTGGGAGCGGTCTATGATATTCGCTCCGGAGAGGTATCCTTTGAGGGGGAGGTTTGAAATGAAACAGAAATTCCGGTTTAACATTCCCGAAGATTATGAGATCGACCCGTCAAGGAAGGCCGAGGCGGGAGGCACGGTTTATTCCGGGCCTTACGGATCCATGGAGATCGGTTTTTCAAACCTTCAGGGTCAGCCGGCTGAGCAGGCAATAGAGTCCTATTTTGAAGGGCTGGGCGGCGGCTTTGAGACTATTACGGGGATCCGCACGGTCACTTTTTCCGGGTTAAACGGAGTTTGCTGCCGATACCTGGTGGGCAATGATGACTACTATACGAAAGTCAACCTGCAGATTGACGGGGCTAGCGTGCAGATTCCGGCCGATACCCTGGTGATCCTCCTTCGGGCGGGTTCCCTGGGAGAGCTGCAGCTGCTGGAATCAGAGTTGGATCTCGCCCACATGATTGAGATTGATTATGAATGAGCTCTACAGAAACAGCGCCCAGGCTGTTTCCTTTATGGTCAGCGAGATCACGCACATTTGCCGAGACATGAAAAAGCGCCCGCCCGGAAGTCAGGGTGAGCGCGAGGCCGGAGAATACATGGCGGGCGTCCTGAAAAACGAATGCGGGTGCGCCGATGTGAAGGTCGAAACCTTCAGGGAACACCCGTCGGCCTTTTATGGCTATTTCTGGTTTTCGGCGACCTTTGACTGCCTCTGCGCGATCTCATTTTTCATCAGCCCCTGGCTGAGTATTGTTTTTGGCGCAGCGGCTCTGCTGTTGTTTCTCTTTCAGTTTGTTTTATATAAACAGGTCATCGATCCCCTGTTTCCGGAGAAAGAAAGCCTGAATGTAACGGCTGTCCGGCCCTGCACCGGCAAGGTAAAGCGCAGGATTTTTCTAAATGGACATATCGACGCTGCCTGGGAGTTTCCGCTGAATTACCACTTTGGCGGAGTGGTGTTTGAGATTCCGGGGGTGATGGCCGTCATTGGTGTGCTGTTTTATATGACACTGGGAATTATTCAGCTTTGCGGCGCTGGGGCGTTGGCGGCCGCCGGGGAAGAGGTACAGAATGTCGGGGCATTGGTTCAGCACATTGGAACCTCGGCGCCCGTCGCCGGGACTTGGGTTCATCACGCCGGGCTGTGGGGACTTATGTTCGTGCCCTTTTTCCTGCTGGTTGGTTGCACTTACAATCCCCGGCGGGTAGTGGATGGTGCCAATGACAACCTGACGGGCTGCTACATGGGCATCGCGATCCTGCGTGAGATGGAGCGCCTCGGGGTGTGCCTGAAGGACACCGAGCTGGGGGTGATTCTCACTGGTTCCGAGGAAGCCGGGCTGCGCGGAGCAAAGGCCTGGTGCAAGGCTCATGCGAAGGATTATCAGGATGTGCCTACCTATATTATCAGCTATGATACGATCCACGACCCGAAAAAGCTGATGGTCAACCTGAGAGACCTCAACAACACGGTCGCATCAGATCAGGAGCTGGCGTCGCTGTTCCTTCAATCGGCCGAGGAGATGAACGTCCCTTGCTCGAAGGGGCGCGTCCCGCTGATGGGCGGCTCAACGGACAGCGCGGCCTTTACCCAGGGCGGCTTTCGGTCCATCGGGATCACAGGACTCAGCCACAAGCTGGAGGACTATTATCACACCCGCAGAGATTCTTTCGACAATCTGGACGAGGCGGGCCTTGAAAATTGCTATCTGGCGACGGTTCGGTTCATCGAAAAGCTGGGGATGTAGTGATTATTTCTTGATATATGCAGTTTTCCTCGAAATCTTCAAAGTTGGACTGATTTTTGTCGAGGAGATTTCCTGGTATTTGCATTTTTCCTCGATCGCATTTTTCGGGGCCTGGCGAGGGCTCCCTGATTTCGAGGATTTTTCAGCTATACGGGAAATATCCTCGAAAATAGTCAGGCGCCACAGATTTGGGTTCGAGGAAAACTGCTTCTGAGATGAAATTTCCTCGAACCACAAAAATCTCGTAGAGGAAAACTGCCTCCTGCGAGAATTATCCTCGACAAAAAAGGCGTTTCGAGGAGAAGTACAAAATACAGGAAATCTCCTCGACGCAGGAAGCTGGCCCGGATGGAGGATCGGGGAGAAAAGCCCCATAAAGGATAAAGCAAGCCGGCTCAGATTCTTAACATGTCGGTAGATGTTTATAAGGCGTTATATTGCGCAAAGAGTTTCAGATATCCTTTGTGAAAAGAGGTTTCAAAGAAACCTGAAAATCCTTTGCCTGGCTTAACCATAAAAAGCCACAAGTCTTCTGTCTGTCAAGGCCGCAGCCGCGTAGCGGTGCATTCACAAAGTGAAGCAATGCTTCGCTTTGTGAATGCAGCCTTGACAGGACAGAAAGATCTTGTGGCAAAGGGTAATTAAGCCAGGCAAAGGATAGGTCTGCCGCTGGGCATGCGGCAGTTCTTTTTTAACAGGCTATATACGAAATTACTTAACAGATACCAGTTTCAGTAAATTGTAGACCGATGATCAAAACTGATCTTATCAAGGTGAAGAACTGATCTAATTGCTGGCAGGAAACAAAGGATGAACTTCATTTGGACATCATGGCAGACCATCTTCTTTACAAGGTTTTTTGACTTTATCAGAAAGAAGGGAGAATACCCGATATGATTTTTTATGATGTGTAATGAAGATTTCCTGGTATATGCACTTTTTCATCACTTTTCTTTTTTTTGCTTATTTTTCGTAATGAAGATTTCCTGATATTGGCTGTTTCTCATTATCTTCTTATTTGGAGTCAGGTGCTGCTGCCCTGGCGTCATGAACTTTTCAACGATACAGGAATTTTTCATGATAAAATCAAGTCGGGTCCGATTGATGATAATGAAAAACTGCCATGTACGTGAAATCTTCATTATTCAGAAAAATCCTGTAATGAGAAACTGCCAGTACAGAGAAATCTTCATGACAAAAAATTGCGTTTCATGAGAAACTGCAAAATACAGGAATTTTACACTACGGACATCAGCTGCTAAGAAGACTGTCTTTGTAAAGAAGCGGCGCAAAGATGCCTGTCTTTGATAAAGAAGCGATGCAAAGACGACTTTCATTGTTAAAGAAGCGATGCAAAGATGACTTTCATTGTTGAAGAAGTGATGTAAAGACGACCATCATTGTTTATGAACAGATGCTTTCGAGGAGATTTCCTGAAATAGGCAGATCTCCTCGAATTCTTCGAAGTTAGCCTGTTTTTTGTCGAGGAGATTTCCTGGTATTTGCATTTTTCCTCGATCGCATTTATCGGGGCCTGGCGAGGGCTCCCTGATTTCGAGGATTTTTCAGCTATACAGGAAATATCCTCGAAAGTAGTCAGGTGCCGCGGATTCGTGTTCGAGGAAAATTGCCTCTCAGCTGAAATTTCCTCGAACCACAAAAATCACGTCGAGGAAAACTGCCTTCGGCGAGAAAAATCCTCGACAAAAAAAGGCGTTTCGAGGAGAACTGCAAAATGCAGGAAATATCCTCGACCCAGTGAGCCGCCGTGGATAAAGGACCATGAAGAATAGCCTCAAAAAGGGCTCATAAAAGCTTTATAATAGGGCTCGTCCTCGACAATCAATCATACCTGAAAAAGAAAAGGCCCTCGGAAAGCCGCATTGATAGCGGAAATCCGAGGGCTTGTGTTATAGAATCACTTTGCAAAAGCTTATCCCAGCCTTCACTCACGCCATAAAGCTTTAGTTCAAAGGATCGATTTCGCCTTCTTCGATTTCTTTCACTCTTTGACGTTCCAGTGCTTCGGGATCGGTTTTTTTGCCGCCCATGACGGCTTCCTGGCCTTTCACGACCAGATCGGTGCCCATGTATTTGTGCTTGTCCATGACCAGGGCCTTGTTCAGGTCCTTGAGATCCAGATCGGCCAGGCCTTCCTTCTCGACAATCTTGGCGGCGATCTTCTTCATGCATTCGACGCCTTCGGCATCGCTAACCTCCAGCACGGTGTCGGGATGGACGTTGTAATCTCCCAGGAGGCCTGCCATCAGGCCGTTCATCTGATCCTGATACAGCTTTCCTTTATCATATCTGAAGGAAGAATGCTATTTTTCGCAATTAAAAAATGGGCATTCATCCCCCACCTTAGAGGAGGGGGTATTCTGCCCGTCTTTTTTGATAAAAGCGGCATATGCGGGAATCCTTCTTGCAATAAACAGGCCGGGATGATATGGTATAATCGTATGGATTTGAAGGGAGAGATGAAATGGCAAAACAAAGATTATCGAGAAAATCACAGAATCCGCAGGAGCTGCTTAGAAAAGCGCTGAGATTTGAGACCAGCCTTAGAGAGACCCTGGAGGAGAATCCTTTCCTGTTTGAGGAAGAATATGTGATCACCTGGGAGGATCTTTACGCCCTGCTGGCCAATCTGAAGGAGAAGAACCCGACAGCCGATGAGCTGCTGGAGCAGTGGGCCGAGCCCTACCAGGACGCGGTTTATGATATTTTTGACTTTGCTGACCTCCGGGACGAGAACGAGGATGAATATAACGAGGGTCCGGAAGACGACTACGATGACGATGAACCGGAAGACAACGACTACGATGACTTCGATCCGGATGAGGAGGACTACGATCCCGACGAGGAGGATTACGAAGACTTTGACCCGGATGAGGACGACTACGATCCCGACGAGGAGGATTACGAAGACTACGATCCCGACGAGGAGTCTCTGATTGAATGGGTCCTGGACTCAATTTCCGATGCGGCTTTTGAATGCAGCGGGACCCGTCATCAGCGGAATTTCATCGATTACGACCGGATGCTGAAGGATGCTAAAACCATGGAGACTCAGGGCACCAGCGTCGGTATTGACTCGGATTTCTGGACGGATTCCGACAAATTAGGCATCCTTTATTACGTGAAGACCTCCGATGACGAGGCGCTGAAGGAACACAACTCCGGGCAGGAGCTTCAGAACTATCGGCTCATTGTGGAGGAGATGGCCGCAAAGGGTTATCCCGAGGCGATGCACATCAAGGCGTATGAGTGCTACGGCGGCGGGCTTTTGTACGAGTGCGACTGGGAAATGTCCCAGGATCTGCTTCTGCAGCTCATGGATATGGACGAGGTCGATGATGAGGACAAGGGCTGGTTCGCGAACACCCTGGGCTATATCTATTACTATGGCCGGACCAACGGCGACGAACCGCAGTATGAGGAAGCGGTGAAATACTATACCATGGGCGCGCTGTTCGGGGTCCATGAGTCCATGTACAAGCTGGCGGATCTGTATATCGCCGGCAGGGGCGTCCCTGTGAACAAGGGGCTGGCCGTCAAGTTGATTACGGATGTGTATCGGCAGTCCAAGGCCGGATTCCTGCTGGGCGATTATTCCTGCAAGCTGGCCGACGCGGCGCTGCGGATGGGCAATCTGTACCGCGACGGAATTGGCGTGTTCCCGGCCGAGGAGGAGGCCCTTGGCTACTATATGATCGCGGACCTGGCCATCAGGCTGCGGATGCAGGAACACGAGTATTATGGGGACGAGCGGGTGGCCGGGACGATCCGCAAAACGCTGGCGGAGATGAAGGCGGAGTGCGGGGTGGTGCCGGCGCGGACGGTCCGCACGAGTTTTCCGGTGGTGCTGCTGAATGCGGTGGAGGGCGGTACGCTGTGTGAGTTTAAGATCCGCGAGCTGAAGGACGGGCTGAAGATTAGCGCGCGGCCGCTGCCGCGGCCGGAGCTGACGCTGCTGGGCGCGCCGCAGGTGCTGCTGGTTTTCCCGGAGTCGGATGTCTGCTGCCTGAGGGATCATGCGGACCAGTATGCGGAGGGCGTTGAGCTCTGGATGACGAAGGAGCCTGACATGAAGAGCTTCAAGGCGAACCGGATTGTCATCGGGGATAAGTACCGGCCCGATACCATCAGCTTTTACCGGGACGATGAGTGGATGTGCAGCTTCCGGGCGAAGCGGTTTTATGCGAAGTTTTGAGGGGGGCTGTGGGCCCAGGATGGTTAAGGAAAGATTTTGAATATGATAATAGTAACAAAATGAAAAATGATAAGATTAATATACTGTTTGTCTGCCTGGGCAATATCTGCCGGTCGCCTATGGCTGAATTCTGCATGAAAGACCTGATTAAGAAGGCTGGGCTGGAAGACAGGTTCGAGGTGGCTTCGGCCGCCACCAGCACAGAGGAAATCTGGAATGGCATCGGGAATCCGGTCTATCCGCCGGCCAGAGAGGAACTGGCGAGACATGGCCTTTCCTGCGAAGGCAAGCGCGCCGTCCAGATGAACAGGGAAGATTACGGGAAATATGACCTCCTGATAGGCATGGACCATAACAACCTTCGGAACATGCGGAGGATCTGCGGCGGGGATCCGGAAGGAAAGATCCATCTTCTGATGGATTACACACCGAACCCCCACGACGTGGCGGATCCCTGGTGGACGGGAGATTTTGAGACTACATGGCAAGATATCGACGAGGGCTGCAGGGCGCTGCTGGCAGAGCTGGAGATGTGAGGTTATCATTATGGGGAAAGACTTATGATTTATATTGTTCGCCATGGGGAGACAGCCAAGAACAAGGCCCAGATGCTGCAGGGACGAAGCAATGCGCCGCTCAATGATGCAGGCCGGCTGCAGGCGGCCAAGGTGAGAGACTTTTTTGCCAATGCAGGAATCCGGTTTGCGAAGGTCTATTCCAGTCCGCTGACCCGCGCTGTTCAGACTGGGGAAATCATCGCGGAAAATGTCCCAGTGGTGACGGATGACAGGCTGATCGAAATGGATTATGGGCCCTACGAGGGCATGGACCTCAATCATCCCGATCCGGAGGTGGTCGAGTTCTTCAGGGATTTTGTCCACAATCCGGCCCCAAAAGGCATGGAGAAGCTGAGCGATGTGGTCGCCAGGACGGGAGAGTTTCTGGAAGAGGTGCGCCAGGAGGCGGAATCCGGAAATCTGCTGATTTCGACGCATGCCATCGCCATGAAAGGGGCGTTGGAATATCTGACGCCGGAATCAAATGGACGCTATTGGTCAAAATATATAGGAAATTGCGCGGTATACGGGGTAGAGGTTACTACTGAAGGCTGGGGACGGCCGGTATTTGTTTATGGCGGGTAAGGCATCCCGTTCATAGCGCGGGTATAAAATCGACAATGGAGAGCGGGATATGAGTCTACTCGTAGAATTGATTGCTGATGATCCTTCCCATGCGGCCTTGAATACAAGGCACTTGCAGGAAGCAGTGGATAACGCCGCGGCGCGGACTGAGCTGGTTCTCCCCAAGGGGCGCTTTTACTTTGCCTCCGCCGGAAAAGCATGCGACTACTGGGACGTGAGGCGGCAGCAGACCATCGCGGAGCACGTGATTCTGCTGCATGACGGCGTGACCATCATTGGGCATGGCCGCGACACGGTGCTGTGCCCGGTGGGCGATACAGACGAGGGCCTGGATATGTTCTATTTCAACGCTTTTCTTGATTCCGGGTTTCGCCGCCGGGAGTATCTGAAGGATTGTCACTTCCGGGATTTCGCGATCGATTCGCAAAAAACATCCTGCCGCAGATATACGACGGCAGGAAAGGGATTCATGCTAAACCTCTGTCAGGATTGCACCTGGGAGAATATTCAGATTTACAGGACTGATGGAACGGGCTTCGGCATGGATTGCACGATCCACTGTCGGATCGCGAACTGTTATGCAGAGGGCTGCGGTAAAGGCGCCATCGATCAATCGGACGGCGGTTCCGGTTTTGGAATCGGGTATGGCGTATCCGATGAGGAATCCATGGAGATCACCTCCTGCGAGGCCGTAAGGAACCGCAAATTCGGGTTCTTTTTTGAGAATCAGGCCCGCTTTAATCAAGCCTACGGGGCAGTGTCCCATGGGGATTTCCTTGTCAGGGACTGCCTGGCTTCCGGAAATCTCTACAATTTCGGCGGCATGCTTTCCGAGCAGGTGGTCTATGAAAATTGCCGCGGCACAAGTCCCAGAGAAAAGGACTATTTCTTTGGCGACCGCTCGCGGGACAATGTGATTCGGTAAGACAGTTCTACTGCCGATTCTGATCTCCCCATTCACACATCTGGTCCAGTATGGGCATCAGGGATTTGCCCCGCTCAGAAAGGCTGTATTCAACCTTCGGCGGAATCTGGGGATACTCGGTGCGGACGATCAACCCATCGGATTCGAGCTGCTTCAATGTGGAGCTGAGGGTCTTGAATGTGATGGTGCCGATATATTTCTGCATCTGATTGAACCGGACCACGCCGAATTCCATCAGTGTATATAATATGAACATTTTATATTTGCCCTGAATCAGCGACATCGTGTAGTTGAAACCGGTGCTTTCCAGACTGCAGTTGGAGATACAGTTTTCTGTCATTATGCTATCCTCCGAGATAGTATATATCCTGAATGTGCGTACTTGTAATAAATATCAGTGGCAGATAGAATTATATCAGTTTGACGGCAAAAGGTCAATGAACCTTTATGAGCTGCCGGCGGCTGCGGTCCGAAAAATGAATAATTGTAAGGAGATCACTTCGATGAAAAAAGAACTTGGTGTACAGCCTTATCTGTTTCCGATGCCGACCTATATGATCGGTACTTACAACGAAAATGATACTGTCGACGTCATGATGATGGCCTGGGGCGGAATCTGTGACACAAAGATGGTGGCGCTGAATCTGGAAGCCGATCATAAAACGGTGGAAAACCTGAGAAAGAGAATGGCGTTCACACTGGCGATTCCTGGCACGGATACGCTGAAGGAGTCGGATTTCTTTGGTATTGCTTCCTCCAACAAGATGGCGGATAAGTTTGAGCGCACGGGGCTGCATGCTGTCAAGAGCAGCAAGGTCGATGCGCCGATTATTGAGGAATATCCGCTGACCATGGAGTGCCGTGTAGTCGAGTTCCAGGAGCAGCCTTACGGCCTGCGTGTGCTGGGCGAGATCGTCGATGTGATCGCGGAGGAAAGCGTGCTGGATGAGAAAGGCAGAGTCGATGCCGGCAAGCTTAACGCCTTCGCATTTGACCAGATGAGAAACAATTATTATGCCATCGGCGATGTGATCGGAAAGGCTTGGAATGCCGGTGCCGGTCTGATGAAAAAAGAGTAATAAAGTGGACGGATAAACCGGGTAGTCGGCGAGGTTCCGAGGCGGAAGGGAATGCCTGACTATTAAAGACAATAGAGGGCCTGCAGCAAAGGGAATTTATTGCTGCGGGTCCTTTTTCTTTTTCTGTGGGAATGCTTTGCCGCCGCCGGGGAGGAGACCAAGCCTTTTTTAAACATTTCTCCTCCCCTTCGGGGAGTCCCCGAAGGGGAGGGGCTGGAAGTGCCTGACCCGCCGGTAGGAAGAAAGGTCGTTTTGCTGTAGATTTCCTCCTTTGTGGTAGGAAGTATGCCTTTAAAGCTGTGAACTTCCTACCAGACGAATTTTTGATGGTAGGAAACTGACAGGAATTCGATAGTTCTTCCTACCGCAGAGCAGGAAGAATGTCAATAAAGATGCAGACTTCCTACTCGCTGGCGCTCTCTTAAAAGACTTGTGGTAGGAAGTGATCAGAAAGACGACAATTCTTCCTACCAGAAAGTAGGAAGAGTTTGCTAAAAAGTATAGACTTCCTACCAGCCGCGAGAGGAGGAGTAGGAAGTCGGGGCGATTTTTTGCTAACTTCCTACCAGCTGAGGCGAGAAGTGGAGTAGGAAGTCGCGTCGAGTAAATATACTGATCATCCGCATCGCCAAACCTGCGGCATGATGATAGAAATATGCACATCTCCGTGATATAATGTATATAACTATACATTTGTCATGTCTTGCGAGAGAGAAAGGAGACCGCCATGAAAGAAACATTAGCTGCTATTAAGGATCGTTTTTCTACCAGGGGTTATACAGACGAAAAGCTGACGCAGGAAGAGCTGGATACGATTCTGACTGCCGGCCTGCAGGCGCCAACCGCGGCCAATCGCCAGGAGATCCATTTTACGGTAATTGAAAAGGGCAATCCGGTGCTGGATGAGCTGCAGACAGAGCTCATGAAGGGGCGTCCGAATGCGGGCAAGTCTTTCTATTATGGCGCGCCCATCCTGATGATTCTGAGTGGGCCGGAGAGCTTTCGCTGGAGCGCCTGCGACGCGGGAATTGCGGTGCAGAACATGGCACTGGCGGCCGAATCGCTGGGGCTGGGATCGCTGATCATCGGATGCATTTATGATGCGATGACTGGGGAAAAGAAAGCCTATTTCAATGAAAAGCTGCAGATTCCCGAGGGCAACGTCTATCAGGTGGCTTTTGCTGTCGGGCACAAGGATTTCGCAAAAGAACCCCATACCTACAGCATGGAGAAAAACGTTACGAAATTATAATTTCTGAAAGCTTAGCAAGGGAGCGACCAGGTATGCGATTTGTGACCTTTAATCTTCGGTGCGATCATGGACAGGATGGAAATAACAGCTTTGTTTTTCGCCAGCCGCTGATTCTGGAGGCGATTGCCGAAAATCAGCCGGACGTGATGTGTTTTCAGGAGGTGCTGCCCCACATGGCCAGGTGGCTGAAGGACAGCCTGCCGGATTACTACGTTGTGGGCTGCGGCCGGGGCGAGAAACTGGACTCGGAGCAGATGACCATTGCGGTCAGAAGGAACCGGTATGATCTTCTGGAGATGCATACTTACTGGCTGTCGGACACGCCGGAGGTGCCGGGAACCCTGTACCCGGACCAGAGCGACAACCCCCGGATCTGCACGGAAGTGATCCTCATGGAGGAGGGCAGCGGCCAGCTGTACCGGGTGGTCAACACCCATCTGGATCATGTGGGGGCGGAAGCGAGAAGACGGGGCCTGCTGCAGATTTTAGAAACGGTTCCCCGGGTGGAGACATTTGCCCAGGCCCCCATGATTCTGGCGGGGGATTTTAATGCCCAGCCGGAGGATCCGGAGATGGCGCCCCTGTTTGAGGATCCGTCGCTCAGGGTGATCACCACGGATGTGGGCTTCACCTACCATGGCTACGGGAAGGCGGAAAGGCCGAGCCTGATTGACTATATCGTTTTGCGCGGGGCGCTTTCCTGTGAAAAAGTCTGGAAATGGACGACGGAAAGAAATGGCGTATACCTGTCGGATCACTATCCCGTATGCTGTGATCTCAGCCATCGATAGATTTTAGAAGATAGAAGGAACAAAGCATGGTTTTAATTATTGCTGTTGTTGTGAGCTTTATTCCCTATACCTTGCTATTTCTGTGGCTGCGGGGAATTCGTAAGGAGGATCCTGAGTACCGGAAGCTGTGCGTCCGGGCGCTGGGTTATGGGGCCCTGAGCACATTCGTGGTTGTGCTGTTTTCAGCTGTGAGCAATATCATTCTCCGACTGACCGGAGTGAAAAATGCAAATCCGCTGCTGTATCAGGCGCTTTATGATATGATTGCCATCGCCCTCATGGAGGAGATCGCAAAATACCTGTTTTTCCGGCGCCTGCTGAGGAAGAATGATTATCCCTACACCTTGATGGACATGGCAGTATTGATGACTATTGTGGGTATTGGCTTTGGTGCGCTGGAGGCGGTGGTCTACGCCATCGGGGCCAGCGTTCCCGTGGTGCTGGTGCGCGGAATCTGCCTCCCCCATGCCGGGTACGGCTTTGTGGTGGGCTATTTCTGCGGAAAAGGAAAGGAAATCGGGAAACCGTATTACAAATGGATCGGTTTCCTGATTTCCTGGATGATGCATGGATTATATGATTTCTCTCTGAGCGAGGAGCTGATCGCCTACAACGATAATCTGGTGTTCATTCCGCTGCTGCTGGCGGTGCTGGATATCGTCCTGGTGATTTTGCTGATTGTTTTCATAAAGAAGACGAAGAAGCGCGAGAGGGAGGAGCTGGAGAGTGCGGGAGCGGCAATGTAAACGCTGGGATTCCCGGATCCATTTTATCGGTTTTTTAACGTAAACTCTCAATATACGGGATGCTATGGCTGGTTTCGCCATGCCCGGAATGTAAAGTGAAAGGAAACGACACGATGAAAAAAACCTTAGCAATAATACTGGCATTTGTTTTAGTACTGGGACTCGCGGCCTGTGGCTCTTCAGGAACCACCTCGCAAAGCGGCAATAACGCCGAGGAAGCAAAACTCACCGGAAAACTCAACCTCATCGACCTTGACGACAGGGATCCGTCCGTCCTTCGCGGCGTGGCCATCAAAGGTTTAACCGCCGGCAGCTACGACGGCATCAACGGAAAAGAGTCCTCTCTGACCGACGTCCGCTGTATTTTCGAGCTGAGCGAATGGATCGAGTTTTTCCCCGACACCGACGCGACGTACGGTCTGCGCGTCTGGATCCTGAAGCACCGCGACGATCAGGAGTATTACAACACAGCCAAATTCTCCGATCTCGATCCGAATTTTGTGAATTACTGCGACCTCCACTATCCCGAGGATGCGGATAATCCGGATGAAACGGAATGGGGCAGCTTCTATCTGAATCCCTATGAATGCGAACCCGGCTATTACGATTTCGTCTTTACCTACGAAGGAAAAGCCATCGCCACCCTGCTGACCCGCTTCTAT
>CACZRP010000072.1 GCA_902783575.1 uncultured Eubacteriales bacterium | reverse complement strand
TCCTCCAGGGTGGTGATGCCGCCGGCCTTGTTGCCGGGGCTGGGGTTTTCATAGACCACCTGGCCGTGGCTCACAAAGTAGTCCTTGAAGTTGTTCACCATGGAAACGGCCTTGTTGAAGACGCCTTCGTTTTCGCAGCGGGAGAACAGGATATTTTCCGCGCCGAACATCTCCGGAACCTCCGTCAGCACGGTGCTGCCGCCCAGAGCGATGAGCCGGTCGGAGAACCGTCCCACCGTGGGGTTGGCGGTGATACCGGACAGGCCGTCGGAGCCGCCGCATTTCATGCCCACCACCAGCTCGGAGGCGGGAATGGGCTCTCTCTTGAACTGGCCGGCGTATTCCGCCAGTTCCTTCAGGAGCTTCCGGCCCTCTTCGAATTCGTCCTCCACGTTCTGGCATACCAGGAATTTCACCCGGTTCTCGTCCCACTGGCCCAGCTCTTCCTTGAACTGGTCCTGGGTGAGGTTTTCGCAGCCCAGGGACAGCACCAGCACGGCGCCGGCATTGGGATGGCGCACCAGGGAAGCCAGCAGCTTCCGGGTCTTGGCATGATCATCGCCCATCTGGCTGCAGCCGTAGGGATGGGTAAAGGTGTAAAGCCCGTCGATGCTGCCCGTCACCAGGTCCTGATTGTCCTCCACCAGGTTCATGGCCACATGATTGACGCAGCCCACCGTGGGGATAATCCAGATTTCATTTCTGACCGCGGCCCGGCCGTCCTCCCGGCGGTAACCCATAAAGGTCCGGGGCGCAACCTCCGGCAGCGGATAGACCTGATGGTCATAGCGATACTCCGCGGATTCAGACAGTCCGGTTTTCACGTTGTGGACATGAACCCAGGAGCCTTCGGCGATGTCGGCCTTCGCCAGGCCGATGGGGTTGCCGTATTTGATGATGGCCTCGCCCTCGGCGATGTTTCTGAGAGCGATCTTGTGGCCCCGGGCAATATCCTCCGCCGCCGTCACAGAGAGGGAGCCCTCGGAAAGGACCTCCCCCTTTGCGATATCGGCAAGGGCTACCGCCACGTTATCCCGCGGATGAATTTTGATCAGTTTCATAAGTTAAAATATCTTGCCGCATTGGCGTAGCTGACGCCTTCAACGATCTGTTTCAGATATTTCTCGATATTGGGATATTCTCCGTTCTCTACCCAGTTGCCCACCAGGTTGCACAGGATCCGGCGGAAGTAGTCGTGACGGGCATAGGACAGGAAGGACCGGGAGTCGGTAAGCATACCAACGAAGTTGCCTAAAAGGCCCAGGTTGGCCAGGGACTTCATCTGCGCTTCCATGCCGGATTTGGTGTCATTGAACCACCAGGCGGAGCCGTGCTGGATCTTTCCGGGAACCTCGTCGGACTGGAAGCAGCCGATGAGGGTACCGATCTGCTCGTTGTCGGCGGGATTCAGGGAGTAGATGATGGTCTTGGGGCACTCGGCGTTCTCGTCCAGGGCGGACAGCAGAGCCGCAATGGCGCCGCCGCAGGTGTTCTGGGCGATCATATCGAAGCCGGTGTCGGGTCCCAGCAGACGGTGCATGCGGGCATTGGCGTTTCTCAGGCAGGAATAGTGCAGCTGCATGGCGATGCCCAGACGGTGGTAGTTCTTGCCCAGGCACAGCAGCACGGCGGTCTGGTACTTTTCAGCCTCTTCCACGCTCAGAGTCTCGCCGGCCATGGCCTTCTGATAAACCGCGTTGACCTCTTCGGCGGTGGCGGGACGGAAGGGAACATAGTCCAGACCATGATCGCTGGCGCGGCAGCCCATCTTCGCGAAGAACTCCAGGCGCTCCACCAGAGCCGCCATCACCTCATCGGCGGTGGCCAGGGTGTCCTTGCCGACGCTTCCCGCCAGCTTGGCAATATACTCGGCAAAGCCGGGCTTGCTGATGTTGATGGCCTTGTCGGGGCGGAAGGAGGGGCAGACCTTCACATCGAAGGAAGGATCCGCGGCAATCTTCTCGTGCCATTCCAGGCTGTCCACGGGATCGTCGGTGGTACCAATCATAGCGACGTTCGCCTTCTTGATGATGCCGCGTACAGTAAGGCCGGGATCATTCTGCAGCTTGTCCTCGCAGATGTCCCAGATTTCTTTGGCGTTTTCAGGAGTCAGGGGCTTTTCGATGCCGAAGAACTGTCTAAGCTCCAGGTTGCACCAGTGGACCATGGGGTTGCCGATGGCCATCTGAAGGGCTTCCACAAACTTGAAGTAGCGGTCGTAATCCGGCTTCTCTCCGGTAACGTATTCCTCGCTGACGCCGCCGGAGCGCATCAGTCTCCATTTGTAGTGGTCTCCGAAATAGGAACCGTCCGGGTTCTTTCCGCCCAGCCATACCTGGGTCAGGTTTTTGAAGCGGCGGTTCTCATAGATCTCCTGGGGAGAAATATGGCAGTGGTAGTCCACCAGGGGCTGCTTCTCGGAATAGTCGTGGAAAAGATGCTTTGCTGTTTCGGTCTCCAGAAGGAAATCCTTGTCAATAAACGGTTTCATCTGCTTGCTCCTTTAACGTTTGATATCGTAGTTCATGTTCATCAGGGCCTGGATGCTTTCCGCATCATCGGTGATGTTCGCGTCGCCGCGGATGGTGTGCTTGATGACGCTGCTGGCCACGGCGAAGTTGATCATGTCCATGGGCTTGTAGCCCTTCATCATGGCGTAGATCAGGCCGCTGGCAAAGGCGTCTCCTGCGCCCACCCGGTCCAGAATGTTGAAGGTGAACCGGCGGCTTTCAAAGGTATGATTCTGATACCACATGAAGGCCATCAGGCTGTTCTCGGAGCCTGTGTGGGCAAAGCGCACGTGCCGCCCGATGCAGCGGATGTTGGGATACTTCTCCGCGAAGGCCTGGAAAATCTCGTCCTGCTGCCCGTAGGTGGGCTGCAGGGGAACACCGTCCTTCCAGTCGCCCTTGCTGTGGTCGTTCTCGTCCCTCCAGAGATGATAGGGCTCGATGCCCAGCAGCACATTCACATAAGGAAGGGCCTTGGTGCAGAAGTCCCGGGCCTCTTCCCAGGTCCACAGAGTGGAACGGAAGTTGCCGTCGAAGCTCACCGTCAGTCCCAGCTCGCTGGCCTTTTTGAGGCAGGCCAGAATAAAGTCGGCGCAGCTGGGAGAAAGAGCCGGGGTAATGCCGGACAGGTGCAGCCAGTCAAAGCCGTCCAGCAGCTGGTCCAGGTCCACCTTGGAGAAATCATACTCCGTGATGGCGCTGTGGCGGCGGTCATAGGTGACCTTGCTGGGACGGATTCCGTAGCCGGTTTCCAGATAGTAGGTGCCCAGACGATGGGTGGGGGCATCCTGATGGGATGCGAGAATCACCGGAGTGCAGTGCACGTCGTTGCTTCTCAGCATGCGGATGGCGCTCTTGCCGAGGCTGTTGTTGGGCACAACGGAAAAGAAGGTGCTGTCGATGCCCAGGTTGGCCAGGGAAAGGGCCACGTTGGCTTCGCTTCCGCCGTAGCTGGCTTCAAAGGTGGTGGCTACGCGTATTTTCTCATAGTTGGGGGGCGTCAGCCGGAGCATAATCTCGCCGAAGGTGATAAACTTTGGGGATCCGGCGCTGTCCTTGATGGGATTGGAATGTTCCATACAAACCTCCAGATTAGTATCAGCTATAATAATACCACAGGCCGGCCATGGAGTCTATCCTCAAAATCCATGACCGGCCCGGTTTTTACGAGACGCCCCTGCATCCCGGCGGTATTCGGCATTGGGGGCGCCGGTTTCCGTACCCACCATGCCCGCTCCGCGGTTGTATGTTCCCCGCCGTTTTGATATAATTGACCAAAGTCACTTCAGGGCAGGCCCCATGCGCCCTATGATATAAAATCCCCTCAAGAGGAAACGATAATGGAATTATTAAACTATGACGTATTGAAGAAGTCCGGCTACCAGGGCTATATCCTGGAGAATGCCCCGGAGAAGGTCATGCAGTTCGGCGAGGGCAACTTCCTTCGCGCCTTTGTGGACTACTTTTTTGACATTGCCAACGAGAAGGCAGGCTGGAACGGCAAGGCAGCCCTGGTGCAGCCCATCGCCATGGGCCTGACGGAGCTGATTAACCGTCAGGAAGGCCTGTACACCCTGTATCTTCGCGGCCGTGAGAACGGTCAGAAGGTGGATGACAAGCGGGTCATCTCCTCTGTCAGCCGCTGCATGAACCCCTACGGCGAGTGGGACAAGGTGCTGGAGCTGGCGGTTTCCGATGATCTGGAAATCATCGTTTCCAACACCACCGAGGCCGGCATTGTTCATGACACCGAAAGCACCTTCGACCAGGTGCCCCCCATCACCTTCCCCGCCAAGCTGACCCGCGTGCTCTACGAGCGCTTCAAGGCCGGCAAGCCGGGCATCATAATGCTGTCCTGCGAGCTGATTGACAACAACGGTAAAGAGCTTCTGAAATGCGTCCATCAGTACATCGACGACTGGAAGCTGCCGGAAGATTTCCGCCGCTGGATTGATGAAGAAAACATCTTCTGCTCCACCCTGGTGGACCGCATCGTTCCCGGCCGTATCCGCGATCAGGAAGAAGTCAAGCGCCTGAACGAGATCAACGGCTACGAGGATCCCCTCACCGACGTGGGCGAGATCTTCGGTATCTGGGTTATCGAAGGCCCCGCTTCCCTGGAGGACAGACTTCCCTTCAAGAAGGCCGGCGTCCCTGTGATTGTGGTGCCTGATGTCACTCCTTACAAGAAGCGCAAGGTGCGCATTCTGAACGGCGCCCACACCGGCTTTGTGCCCGGCGCCTATCTGGCCGGTTTTGACATTGTCCGCGAATGTATGGAGAACGAGACCATCCTGAATTACATGAACAAGATGCTCTACGAGGAGGTCATTCCCACCCTGCCCCTGGACAAGGACGACTGCCGCCAGTTCGCCGCCGCGGTGCAGGACCGCTTCAACAACCCCTTCGTCAACCACGAGCTGATGAGCATCACCCTGAACTCCACCTCCAAGTGGAGAGCCCGGAACATGCCCACCTTCCTGGATTATGTGCAGGAAAAGGGCTCTCTTCCCGCCTGCCTGACCACCTCCTTCGCGGCTTACGCGGCCTTCTATTCCAACGATGTCCAGGCGCTGACCGAGCAGGGACTGGTCTGCAGGAGACCCAAGGGCAACGAATATACCATCTCCGACGACCGCAAGGTGCTGGAGTTCTTCTATAATCATAAGGACGATTCCGAAGAGGCTCTGATGCATGCCCTCATGAGCTGCACCGATTTCTGGGGTCAGGACCTCACCGAGGTGCCCGGCTTCGAGGCGGAGGCCGTCCGCATTCTGAAACAGATTCGTACCGAAGGCGTTCTGGCCGCTTACAAGGCAGCGCTGTAAGGTTCCGGTTCCGTTAAAAAAGCGCTGCAAATTTCTGCAGCGCTTTTCCTTTAGTCATCGATCATCTCGTCCATGTCCACGGTGACCGTGGTGCCCAGATAGTCGGCGATCTCGTTCATGAGATGCCGCATTTTCATGGCAAAGTCATCCTGTCCCGGGATTACCTTCAGGTAAGGATGTCCCGACCAGCAGTTCATCAGCCGCTGATCCAGAGCCACCGCCTCTTCCGCGGTTTCGTACCTGGCCTGGTTGTTTTCAAAGGTATAGAACCGCACCGTGTCCTTGGCGGCAGTGACCAGATGGAACACCGCGTCATACCGGGCCAGCAGCTCCTCCTCCGTGGCTCCCAGAAAGCCGAGAACCTCGGCGAATTCTTCCTCATTCATGTAGGCCTTGTTGTCCAGCTCGCCCCGGTCGCAGACGATGAGCAGCTTGTCGGTCTTCATGGTGCGCCCGGCCTGCTCAAAGAGGTTTTCCTTCTCCATCTGGAGCTTCATCTGGCATTTCTGGTATTCGGCGTTGGTGCCGCAGGTCCAGGGCGCCACGCCCCCCGTAATCAGCTCGGTGGCTGTCTCCGGGACAAAAAGCACCTTGTATCCTGCCTTGGTAAAAACATGGGAGATCCATCTCATGGCGGTGGATTTACCGCCGCAGGGACCGCCCGTAACTACGATCTTTGTAATCTGCATGCTGACTCCTTTAAAGAACATCTCGTTACGCCCTTGACTTGTGCGGGTTCCATCTATTATTATAGGTAAGTTTCCACCCTTTTTCAAGGTTTGGCAGAATATTGGCAGTTTAATTTATTATAGAGGTGTAAAATGAGAACGCTCATTAAAAATGTTCCCTTTATCTCCCAGCTGGGCACCTGGCCCACGGGCTGCGAGAGCGTTTCCGCCGTGATGGCCCTGAACTACCGGAAGGTCCCGGTGACCGTGGATGAATTCATCCATTCTTACCTGCCCCTGGGACCGGCGCCGGATGGGCAGGGCGGCGGCGCGGATCCCTGGGAATGCTTTCCCGGCGATCCTTACACCCAGGAGGGCTGGGGCTGCTTTGCCCCTGCGCTGAAGAAGGCCATCGATGCCTGCCTGGCAGATTATCAGGGAGACGCGCTTCGGGCTGAAATTCTCTATGACGAGCCGCTGCCCTCCCTGGCCGAAAAATATCTTTCCCGCGGCGTCCCCGTGATTTTCTGGGCCACCATTGGCATGGCACCCGCCCATGAGTCCCGGACCTGGACCGCGGATACGAGCCGGGTGATCCGCTGGATGAGCCCCATGCACTGCACCCTGCTGATCGGCTTCGATGCCGATGAGAACGGAGACATTACCCATTATATTTTTAGTGATCCTGCCTCGGGACGGGAGGCCGTCTTCGAGGCCGACGCGGTGAGAAAGGCCTACGCCGCCCAGGGCTCTCAGGCTCTGGTAATCCTGTAATTCCCGGAGGTTTTCCGTTTTATGGCACTGAAGATCGATCAAAGCCGCCTTTCCCGGCTGCTGGTGCTGGCGCTGCCGGCCATCGCCGAGCAGTTTCTCATGACCATGGTGAGCTATGTGGATACCGCCATGGTGGGCTCTCTGGGCGCAGGGGCCACAGCCGCCATTGCGGTGACCG
Organism: uncultured Eubacteriales bacterium; assembly: GCA_902783575.1. Classification (GTDB taxonomy): domain Bacteria; phylum Bacillota; class Clostridia; order Lachnospirales; family Bianqueaceae; genus RUG760. Next base: position 5,461 of record CACZRP010000072.1, on the reverse strand, counting down.
CCTCCTCCACCTGGCTCATCGGAGGCATTCTCTCCGCGGCCGGGGTGGGCTTTTCCGTACAGGTGGCCTACGCCGTAGGCGGCGGCGACGCACCCCAGGTGAAGACCATTATCCGCCAGGCGCTGCTGCTGGCCCTGATTATCGGCCTTACCGTCATGACCATCTGCCTGTCCATCTCCCATCAGCTGCCGGTTTGGCTGGGGGCTGCGGAGGAGATTCTGGCCGACGCCCGCTCCTATATCCGCATCTATATGATGGCCATTCCCTTTAACTGCATCAACGGCACCTTCTCTGCGATTCTCCGCTGCATGGGCGATACCAAGACCCCCATGCGGCTGAATACCGGCTCGAACCTGCTGAATGTCTGCCTGAACTTCCTGCTGATTTTTCCCACCCGCGAAATCCGCGTGCTGGGCCTCACCTTCACTATGCCCGGCGCGGGCCTGGGGGTCACTGGCGCAGCCATCGCTTCCGCTATTTCCATGGCTTCGGTGGGCTTCATCCTCCTGCTGATTATTTTCCGCAGGAAGAGCCCCTACCGCATCAGCCTGAGAGAAAGCTACCGGCCGGACAAGGCCGTCATCGGCCGGGCCGTGAAGCTGGGCATTCCCGTGCTCATGGAGCGGGTCCTGATGTCCGGCGGCCAGGTGTTTATGACCCGGATGGTTTCCGGCCTGGGCACCGTGGCGCTGGCGGCCAATCACGTGGCCGTCACCGCGGAGGGCATCAGCTATATGCCGGCCTTCGGCGTTTCCTTTGCCGCCACCACCCTGGTGGGACAGTCCCTGGGCGCCAAGGACCGGGAAGCCGCTTCCTATTACGGCAAGCTGGCGGGCTGGACCGGTCTGCTGATGTCTACCTTCATGGGTGCGGTGCTGTTTATTTTCAGCACGCCCCTGTCCACTCTCTTCAGCACGGACCCGGCGGTCATCGCCCTTTCGGCCCGGATGCTGCGGCTGGTGGCCTTCGCGGAGCCCATGTTCGGTGTTTCCATTGTGCTTTCAGGCGCGGTGAGGGGCGCGGGCGATACCCGGTATCCCCTGTTCGTGTCCCTGGCCTGCATGATCGGTCTTCGCTGCGTGCTGGCGCCCATCTTTATCTTTGTGCTTCACATGGATCTGGCCGCGGTGTGGCTGGCCATGGATATCGACCTCATTGCCCGGGGCATCTTGTGCATCATCCGGTTCTACTCGGGTAAATATCTGAAATACGCGAAAAATCTTTCCGCGGAGGAATCCTGATGAAAATTCTGATAACGGGCTTTATGCCCTTTGGCGGCGAAGCCGTCAATCCCGCCTGGGAGGCGGTGAAGGCACTGCCGGATACCATCGATGGCGTGACCATCCTGAAAAAAGAAATCCCCGTGGTTTTCGGGGAGGCCTTCGAGACGGTGCGGAAGACCATTCTGGAGAGCACCTGCCCCGGCCAGGGCGGCCTTCGTCCCTGTGATTCCCAGTGTGAAAAGCTGGCGGCGGTGGTCTGCGTGGGCCAGGCCGGGGGAAGATCCGGCATCACCCCTGAGAAGGTTGCCATCAACCTTCGGGACGGCCGGATTGCTGATAACGCCGGAAATCAGCCTGCGGATGAGCCGGTAAGAGACGGCGGTCCGGTGGGCTATTTCAGCACCCTGCCTGTGCGGCAGATGGTATCGGCCATGACCCGGGAGGGCATTCCGGCCAGTCTGTCCCTGTCCGCCGGCGCCTATGTGTGCAACGACCTTTTCTACAGCCTGATGGATTATCTGGCCGCCGGCAAGCTGGCGGGGGATGATCACATCTCCGCCGAGGGAGGCGCGGGCAGCGCCCTGGGCGGCTTTATCCATGTGCCCTTTTCTTCTGAACAGCTTGCAGGCAGAGACTTTGGAGGCAAGACGCCGCCGTCCCTGCCCTTAAGTGATATTACCCGCGGTCTTGAGATCTGCCTGAGGGAGCTCATCGCTCACCTTCAGACTCTTCCCCGCACGGCCTCCTCTTCCGAGGAATCGATGATAGGAGAAATCTATGAAACGGACTGAGAATGTAACTCAAATCTACGACCACTTCTACCGCTATCAGGAGATCACGGATCTTTTACAGGGCTATGCCGAAAAAAATCCGTCTCTCGCTTCTCTGGAGGCCATTGGGGAAACTCCCCAGGGCCGGAAAATCTGGGTGATCACCGTCACCGACCGCTCCGCCGGAGCGCCGGAGGATAAGCCCGCCTTCTATGCCGAGGGCAACATCCATGCCGGCGAGGTGACAGGCTGCATGACCTGTATGTATCTGCTGGATGTGATTTTCAGCAACCTGTCCGATCCCTATATCGCGGATATGCTGAAGCGTTACACCATCTATGTATGCCCCCGGGTGAGTCCGGACGGCTCCGAGCATTATCTCACCACTCCGGATATGGTGCGCTCCGCCCCCAGGGACTATCCATACACCCAGCCCATGCTCGGCCTTACCCCTGCCGATCTGGACGGCGACGGCGTGATCCGCCGGATGCGGGTTCCATCCCCCTATGGCATCTGGAAGGAGTCCGAGGCGGATCCCCGGGTGATGACCCGCCGTCTGCCTGATGATGTGGAGGGTGTTTTCTACAATGTTTATTCCGAGGGCCTGATTGAGGATTATGACGGCGTTCATGTGACCGGCGCGCCGGGCCGCTTTGGCAATGATTTTAACCGGAACTACCCCGTGGGCTGGAAGCCCGAGCATGAGCAGCGGGGCGCGGGGGATTTCCCGCTGTCCAACCCGGAGACTCTGGCCAACGCCACCTTCCTGAAGAAGCACCCCAATGTCTGCGCCGTGCTGGATATGCATACCATGGGCGGCCAGAACCTCTACACCCCCGGCTTTAAGGCCCGGAAGGATACCGAGAAGGCGGATATCGAGATTTATCAGCACCTCGGTCAGATGGCCCAAGAGGAAAACGGCTATCCCGTGATCAACGTTTTTGATGAGTACATGCCTCTTGGTTCCCAGGCCACCTATGGCGGCTTCGATGATTTCTGCCATTTTATTCTGGGTGTGCCGGCCTTCACCATTGAGTGCTGGGATCTGGATCCCCGGGTGGGGCTGAAGCCCGTGTTCCCGCCAAAGGCGGACGAGACCTGGGAGGAGCAGGAGGATGCCGCCCTCAAGTATGTGCAGTGGATCGACCGGGAGCTGAGCGGCGAGGAGCACGAGAACGCCATCAAGCCCTGGACAAAGTTTGACCATCCCCAGCTGGGCGAGGTGGAGATCGGCGGCATTGACTACAAGCATGTGGTTCAGAATCCTCCCATTAAGTTCCTGGTGCAGGAACTGGAGAAGCATACCCGCTTCATGCTGCGTTATGTCCACACCCTGCCCCGGGTGAGCTTCCGCTCGGTTTGCGCGAAGGATCTGGGGATCGCAGGCGCGGGGGCAGTTGGAGTTGACGCCGGTGCACCCGCTGGAGCGGGAGCACCCGCGGCTAGCGCGCGGCACCTGTATCAGCTGGAGGCCCGGGTGATGAATACCGGCTATCTTTCAACCTATGTTTTCAGAGAAGGCCTGAAGATGAAAGACCTGAAGCCCCTGTGCCTGGAGATCGAGGCGCAGCCTGTCGGCGATGCTGCTGTTCCCGCTGACGGGGCTGCCGTTTCTGGCGGTGGAACAGCTGTTTCTGCAGGCGCGGCGGCTGACCTTTGCTTTATCGAAGGCAAAGCCCACACCGAGATCGGCCACCTGGAGGGCTTCTCCGGCGTGGGCGGCTACAACAGCGGCATAGGCGCCATGACCTTTGAGAACAATCCCTGCGAGAAGAAGATTACCTGGATTATCTCCGCAGTTCCCGGCACCAGGCTTACCCTTCATCTCAGCGGCGGCCGCAGCGGCAAAATTCAAGAGGATTTGACACTTTAATGAACAATGATCTTCGCGAGGGACTCAGGGACGGACTGCCCATCGGTCTGGGATATTTTCCTGTCTCCTTCGCCTTCGGTATTTTAGCGGTTTCCGGCGGCCTCACCTGGTGGCAGGGAACCCTGCTTTCCTTACTCAATCTCACATCCGCGGGCCAGTTCGCGGGTCTGGGCATCATGACCGCCGGGGGCGGCCTGATGGAGATGGCTGTCTCCCAGGTGGTCATCAACCTGCGCTACAGCCTGATGTCCATCACCCTCTCCCAAAAGGCGGATGAATCCATCCGGGGCCTGAGGCGTTTCCTCTTCCCCTACAATGTCACGGACGAGATCTTCGGCGTCTCCTCGGCCCGCCCCTCGGTGAGCTACCGTTACTGGCAGGGCGTGCGGATCCTGCCGGTGGTGGGCTGGACCCTGGGCACCCTTTTCGGCGCGCTCCTGGGTTCGGTGCTTCCGCAGAATCTGCTGAACGCCATGGGCGCCATGCTCTACGCCATGTTTATTGCCATTGTGGTGCCGGTGGCCAGAAAAAGCCGGCCGGTGCTGCTGGCTTCTCTGCTGGCCATCGCCCTCAGCTGCCTGGGCACTTTTCTTCCTCAGGCCGTGCCGGCTCTGGCAGCTTTCAAGCTTTCTTCGGGCATGCTGGTGATCGTTTGCGCGGTGGTCTCTTCCCTGGTGATGGCGCTGCTTTTCCCGGTAAAGGAGGAGACGAATGAATAACGCTGATTTCTTCCTTTATCTGCTGGTGATGGCCGGCGTTACCTACCTGGTGCGGGCCATTCCCTTCGTGCTGATCCGCAAAAAGATCAAAAGCCGCTTCCTGAATTCCTTCCTTTACTACATTCCCTACACGGTGTTGGCAGCCATGACCTTCCCGGCCATCTTCTTCTGCACCGATTCCGTGATATCGGCGTCCATCGGAGCCGCCGTCGCGCTGATTTTGGCTTACTTTAATCAGAGCCTGCTGGTGGTGGCTGCCGTCTCCGCCGCCGCCATCTATCTGAGTGGATTTTTCGTCTAGTCACGATGCCTCTGCCGCGGGCTATGGTGCTATCAAGCGGCCGAACTTCGCCGCAGCACCAGCCTTTGGTGCTATCGTGACCCACAGAGCTTCCGCAGCACCAACCTTTGGTGCTATCTTGACATTGTGTGGTGCAATGCACCAAGATTTCACGATGTAGCACCAATCTTTGGTGCTATCTAAGCATTTTGTGGTGCAATGCACCAAGATTTCACGATATAGCACCAATCCATGGTGCTAACAAGGAAACGTGCCCCGTCATAGCACCAAAGAGGCAGCGCGGGCGCGCATCGAGGCAAGTTCTCACGCCAATAAGCAGGCGCGGGCGCGCCACTGAGGCAAGTTTTACATTCAAGAGCAAGCACAGTCGTATTCTCATATAAACATTTGGAGGTTTTCTATGAATAACCAACAATGCACCCCATACATGGGGTGGAACAGCTACGATTATTACTGCACCGAGGTGAGCTAGACGGAGGTGCTCACCAACGCCCGCGTGATGGCAGAAAAGCTGAAGCCATTCGGCTGGGAATATGTCGTTATTGACATATCCTGGTACGAGAACGCCGCCGGCT
>CACZRP010000071.1 GCA_902783575.1 uncultured Eubacteriales bacterium | reverse complement strand
GAGCAGCACCGTGATGCACTCCCTGTGTAACAGGGCACATGTTCTTGACTTCCGTTGAATAAATCATATTATCCTCCTATATATTCTTTTCGTTTAGGAAAGAAATTCTAAATAATCATACCATAATTCCCTGTTATTTACAAGCATCCCGCCCCTTGTTTTTTCTTTCCCGGGACGATATACTGAAGCATATGAATTGAAATCACAGGAGTCAGTCATGGAAATATATCTTCTCCGGCACGGAACCACCGAATGGAACGCCAGGCATCAGATCCAGGGCGGTTCCGATATACCCCTGGATCAGCTGGGCGAGAAAATGGCCCGGGAAACCGGCGTCGAGCTGATCCGGCTGGGCATCTTCTTTGACCGCGTCTTTTCCAGTCCCCTCTCCCGGGCCCTGGCCACGGCCCGCCTGGCTTGCCCTTATCAGGAGCCCGAGGCTGATGAGCATCTCAGGGAACTGAATTTCGGCCCCTTCGAAGGCCGGACCGTCAAGGAAATGACCAGCGATCCCACCTGCGCCTTCCGCTATTTTAAAGTCAATCCGGCCAGATATGACTTCGAAGTCCGTCTGCTGCAGAAGCAGCCCGGGGAAAAGGTCCCTGAATCCCTCACGGAGCTCTGCCGGCGGGCCTCCGCTTTTATCGAAGAAAAGATCGACCCTCTGGTCCGGGACTCCTCGGCCAGGCGCATTCTCATCAGCGGCCACGGGGCCATGAACAAAGCCCTGCTGATGGCTTTCCAGAAAAAAACAGACCTTCGCTCCTTCTGGGGCAAAGGTCTGCAGGATAACTGCGGAATCACGCTGATCAAAGCTTCCGCCGGGAAAGACGGGTCTGTCATCTATCAGTCAGACGAGACCTCTCTCACCTACTATCCGGAAGCACTGAAGGCGAAAATCTCCAGTCTTCTTTAATCCTCGCTGTCGAAGATGGTCTTCTTCTCAATGAGGGCAGCATAATTCTTTTTCCACTCATGATGGGGCTCTGAGGCGTCATAGGCGTCCAGGGCCTCTTTTTCCATGGTGATTTCAATCATGATGTCATAGCGGTTGGAACGGTCGATGCAGCAGGGCTTCACCCGGACATCATGAATCCCGGGAATGGAAAGCACTCCGTTAAACAGTTCCTGCACAGGGCCAATCAGCGCGTTCCTGTCGGTTCCTTCGACCAGCTTAACAATAATATAGTGCTTCATTTCCTTTTCTCCTTTAGCTGATTATTCGAAAAGCAGCTCCGAGGCGATGTCTTCCACATCGTCCTGCCAGTAGATGGTGTAATCGCGGGAATCGAACACCAGCCGGCCCGTTCCGCCATCATAAATGGTTTCAGAGGAGACCACATCGCCATCCTCATCCAGCTCGTAGTCAATACGGGTGCAGTCATCATATTCCATGACCAGAGTCTCGGGATTGAAGACGCCGCTCATATACCACTCGCTGTGTTCGCCATTGCTGGTGGACCAAACCACCACCACGGAAAAGACATTGTCGCCCTCGTAGGTGACTTCCATGCTGGCCTTGTCAGCGTAATAGTAGCCGGCATAGTCCAGAGCCTCGGAATATTCGGTCTCTTCTTCGGAATTCTCAGGCTTCTCACCAGACTCTTCCCGGGGTTCCTGTGCCTCGTAGAAGACGTTGCCGCCGGCGATGTCTTCCTGATCATCTTCCCAGCTGATGGTATCATTCTTCGTATCAAACCAGATTCTGCCGGTACCATCCTCGTAGATGGTCTCCTCATAAGCCAGGTCTCCGTCCTCGTCGAGGCCGCAGTCGGTCTTGGTGCAGTCATCATACTCAAGAACGCCGTTTTCCTCGTCATACCAGCCGGACATCACCCATTCGGTATATTCAGCGGCACTGCTGAACCAGGTGACAACTGCTTCATAGTAGCCATCTCCCAGGGAATAAATATCCATGGAGGCTCGGCCGATGCCGTAGGTGCCGGTGATATCGGAATCATTGGTTTCCGCATTCTTGCTGCTCTCTTCCTTCTTGGTTTCGGAAGGCTTGCTTTCATTCTGAGAGTTCTGAGAGTTCTGAGAGTTCTCTGACTTGCTGTTTTCGGAATTCTCCTTCTTGCCGCTCTCGGAGGCAGCCGCACTGGATTCCTGAGCAGGAGCCTTAGACTCTTCCTGCTTGGCGGAATTGTCAGAATTCTCTGTTCCCTCCATGGCGGGGGCGGTAATCTGATTCAGCTTGAAGGTCAGTCCTTCGCCGGCCTTCTCCTGGTCATCCTCCCAGGTGATTTCACTGGCGGCCATGTCGATTTTGAACCGGCCGGTGCCGTTTTCGTAGTCCACGGTCTCCTTCTTCAGCTTTCCTTTTTCATCAAAGGTGAAAGCCTTTTTGGTACCATCGGAATATTCAATTGTCTGTTTTTCCGGATTGAAAGTGCCGGTCATGGTCCATTCTGTTCTGGTGAGGGAACTGGTGGGCCAGTAAACCGTCATCCTGGTTTTGGTGGAATCCACTGCTTCCACGGTTAATGTCGCCTTATCGCAGCCATACTTACCGACAATATTCATCGCCGGATTCTGTCCTTCCGCTGCTGCGCCTTCGGCAGCCTGACTTGTCTGACTTTCTGTCCCCGTTTCTGTATTCTTCTTATCTGAGCATCCGGCCATGGAAATGACCATCAGCGCAGCCAGAAGGATACACATCATTTTTCTCATTTCTATATCCTCCTATCTACTGTCCTTCATAGAAAAAACCTGCCGAGAACCCCAGCAGGTTTTCAGAAAAGGCAGTCAAGCGGCATTATAACCCACTCTGCCAAAGAATACAAGTGAACATTCTATTAACAGGACGTTTCATTCCCTCCGCGGATGAGATTCTCGATCTCCCGCATCTTGTTTTCAAAGGCTTCGGCCGGTATCAGCGCAATACCCACCTCATCGCTGGCAACAATGAGCCGGTCCCCGCCATTGAACCCCAAATACTCCCGAACAGCCTTCGGGATCACAATCTGACCACGGTCGCCCAAGGTAACGGCGCCCCAGATATTCTTCCCCCGGGGCGCGGGAGGAAGCATGCCAATCCCATCCACCATTTCTGATCGGGTGAGACCATCCAGGGTAATGCCATAGAGCTTCGCCAGCAGGGACGCTTTTTCAATGTCCGGAATGGTCATCCCGTTTTCCCATTTCGCGTAGGCCTGCCGGGAAATACCGATCTTTTCCGCAATCTGCTCCTGTGAATATCCATTCAGTTTTCTGAGCATCACCAGATTATCTTTCAGCATGAGGGCCTCCTTTACAGATCCGTATTCTCAAAATTGATGCAGGCTTTTCGATAGGAGAGCCATGTCATCAGGATATAGGCCGCAGCCCCGCATAAAAACAGGGCCATCTGAAGTTTCCAATGGTCGAAGCCAAAAGCATTCAGCGCCTGCAATCCCGGGAAGTGATGCAGCGCCTCGGCTGCCCCGATGGACAGAAAAGCGGCAAAAATATAGATAATGTAGGGCTTGCCCAGACTATAGGCATTTTTGAAAAAGCCCCCCAGGAAGATCACATTGAACAGTCCAAAAATGAATAAGACTGATCCCAGAAAAAAAGGATTCGCATTCATCATGGCATTGGCCCGGTAAACGACAGCATCCTTAAGGACCGTCATGCGCAGCACCGTCAGAACCGTCATCAGCGCAAAGCCGCCCAGTTCAATCAGCATGACGAACTGATATTTTCCCTTCACCACGTCACGTTTTGCCACCGGCAGCAGCGCGGAATATAGAATATCATTCGCTTCCCTGGCGCTCTGAAAGCTCTGATAGATTCCCAGCGTAATGAAGAACACGCCGCATAGGATCGGATAACCCGGCAGCATTGCCATGGCTCCGAATGCGATGAACAGATATGTCAGCACAAGGGCGCTCAGGCGCATTTCCTTTTTCAGCATCGGATTCATGACAGCACCTCCCTTTCCAGTCTCAAAAAGACCTCTTCCAGCGATTCCTCCGGCCGTCCCAGCTCATGAAGAAAATCTTCCCTGGGCAGGTTCGCCCGAATCTCTCCCCGGCTGATATAGACAATGTTGTCCGCGCATCTCTCCAGGTCCGAGGTGATATGAGTAGAAAACAGAATCGTAATCCCATGTTCCCGCAAAGTCCTGAACACTTCAAGAAGCTCATCCCTTGAGAAAGGATCCAGGCCGCTGGTGGGTTCATCCAGAATCAGAACCTCCGCGCCATGAGACAGCGCGAGGAGCAGATTAAACTTCACCTTCATACCTTCTGACAGTTCGATGGGTTTCTTGTTTTCATCAAGGTTAAACAGGGACAGGTATTTCCGGTATGCGTTTTCATCCCAGCCCGGATAGAAGCTCTTCGTCACGCTGACAATCTCGCTGATCCTTTTTCTCGGATACCAGCTGATGGTGCCGGTGGAATAACCAATCCTCTGCTTTATTTCTGTCTCGTGACCCATAAGGGGCATCCCGAAATACGATATTTCCCCGCTGTCCGTATGGATCAGGTTCAGCATTGATTTTATGGTGGTGGTCTTTCCTGCACCGTTCCGGCCGATAAACCCGGTGATTTTACCGGCCTCCAGGGAGAAGGATACATTTTTCAGCCGGAATTCCGGATAGGTTTTGCAGACATTCCTCAACTCTACAATACTCATAAAAACCTCCCGTTTTATGATATTTACGATTTCTATGAATATTGTAATCTATGGTTGCCCTGTTTGCAATCAACCGAAGGTAACAGGCGCTGTAAGAATTGGTTGCCATACGCTGTGTTATAAATCAATCCTGCTCCGCTTGTCCTTGCGGCAGAAGCGGCGTCAGACAGTCCATACTCAAAAGAATGGTGGAACCGTTGTGTAATAATGCTGATGCAGCAGGCGGCAGCAAACCGAAGTGGCTTTTTTATTAGTCCGGTTTAGTTTTGCTCTTGGATCATTTTCTTTACCGCCTTATCAAAATCTGATTCAATAGGCTG
>CACZRP010000070.1 GCA_902783575.1 uncultured Eubacteriales bacterium | reverse complement strand
TGCCACTCTTCGGGATTGGGCCTTTTTTCCACAGCTACCGCATACCGGGCCTGCCACTCTTCGGGATCGGGCCTTTTTTCCATAGCTACCGCATATCAGCCCTGTGACTCTTCGGGATTGGCCTTTTTTTCCACATCTACCGCACAAATCTGGCATTATAGCCCGATTTTCTTCGGGATTTGAACTTTTTAGCACCGTTACCGTATTTTTGCGGCAGATGAGCCAAAATCCGCGATTTGCGAAGAAAAATGAAGGCTTTGCCCTTAAATATGCGGTAGTTGTGCCAAAAACAGTCATTTGCGAAGAATACAGTAGTGTTACAAGAATATCCATATCGGTTCTAATAACAGAACCGAATTATCCTTTGCTTGGCTTAATTATAAATAGCCACAAGTCTTCCGCCTGTCAAGGCTGCCTCGCAAAGCGAAGCGTTGCGAGTGCACCGCTGCGCGGCTGCGGCCTTGACAGAGCAGGAAGATCTTGTGGCAAAGCTTCATTAAGCCAAGCAAAGGGTTTGTAGGTTTCTTTGAAACCTGTTTTCACAAAAATACCTGACAAACATCCAGTAATTTCTCTCTGTTTTGCTTGTCAGGTATTTTCATTTAGGGAGCTATCTTGCTACAGCCCTTAGTTTATGCTGTTTTAAATTATTCCGTCATCAGACCCACCACCAGATCGCTGATCTCGGAAGCGTTGGTGAGGCTCAGGCCGCTGACCAGTCTGGCCTGGGCATAGAGAATCTTGCTGTAGTTGGCCAGGCGGTCCTTGTCGGTGACAAAGAGCTCCTTCAGCTTCTTGGCGATGGGATGATTCATGTTGATTTCCAGCACCAGCTGAGCCTTGAACTGGCCTTCTTCCGCGCCGGGCATGCGGTTCAAAGCCTTTTCCATGCTGACGGACAGCTCTCCTTCACTGGAAAGAGCAGCCGGATGATCCTTCAGCATATTGGTGAAGCGCACGGCGGTGACCGGAGCGCCGATGGTATCCTTCATGAAGGTGAACAGATCCTTGGACAGATCGTTTTCCTCCTTCAGGCTTTCCTTCTCTTCCTCGGTGGACAGGTCCACATCGTCCTTGCAGACATTGGAGAAGGTTTTTTCATTGTAGGCATTCATCATCTGGAGGGCGAACTCATCGATCTCCTCGGTGAGATACAGAACCTCGTAGCCCTTGGAGGTAACGGCCTCCACCTGGGGCAGCAGCGCAATCTGCTCTTTGGTCTCGCCGGGGGCGTAGTAAATCTTGTCCTGACCTTCCTTCATCCGGCTGACATATTCCTTCAGGGTGACAGCGGTGGGAACATAGGCTTTCTTTTCGTCCTTCTGATCCTCGTCCTTCTGATCTTCTTCCTTTGTCTCTGTCTTCTCGGGCTCATAGCTGGAGCTAAACAGCAGCAGATCCTGAAGGGCATCCTTGTGGGAGCCGTATTCGGAATACACGCCGTATTTCAGCTGGGTGCCGAAGGCCTTGAAGAACTTCTCGTAGCTTTCACGGTCTTCCTCCAGCATCTTTTTCAGCTCCTGGGAGATCTTCCGCTCTACGGCCCGGGCAATGATCTTCAGCTGCCGGTCATGCTGCAGCATTTCACGGGAGATGTTCAGGGAAAGATCGGAGCTGTCCACCAGACCCTTGACGAAGCTGAAATAGTCAGGCAACAGATCCTTGCATTTTTCCATAATCAGCACGCCGCTGGAGTAGAGCTGCAGGCCCTTCTCGTATTCCCGGGTGTAGTAATCGTAGGGAGCGTGGGAAGGAATGAACAGCAGAGAAACAAAGTCAGAAGTACCTTCGCTGTGCTGACGGATGACCTTCAGAGGCGCCTCGAAGTCGAAGAATTTCTCGCGGTAGAAGGTATGGTAATCCTCATCGGTAACCTCGCCGGCAGGCTTCTTCCACAGAGGAACCATGCTGTTCAGGGTTTCATCCTCTTTGTACTCCTCGTATTCCGGCTTGTCCTCGGGGGAATCCTCCTTCTTGCGGGAACGGGTAACCTCCATGCGGATGGGGTAGCGGATGTAGTCGCTGTACTTGCGGACCAGCTCCCGGATGCGCCACTCATCCAGAAATTCACTGTATTTCTCGTCTTCGGTATCTTCCTTCAGGGTCAGGGTGATGGTGGTGCCGTTGTCTGCCTTGTCACAGGGATCCATGGTATAACCGTCCACGCCGGAGGAAGTCCAGCGCCAGGCTTCGTCAGAGCCGTAGGCCCGGGATTCCACAACGATCTGAGAGCTCACCATGAAGGCGGAGTAGAAGCCCACACCGAACTGGCCTATGATATCGATCTCTTTCTGGGCGTCTTCAGACTTTTCTTCGGTCTTGTCGGAATCCTTCTTGAAATCGAAGGAACCGCTCTTGGCGATGGTGCCGAGGTTGGTTTCCAGTTCCTTTTCCGTCATGCCGATACCGTTGTCCCGGATTACCAGGGTGCGGTTTTCCTTGTTCGGAATCAGGCGGATCTCATAATCGCCCCGCTTCAGGGTCACGGAGCTGTCTGTCAGAGACTGAAAGTAGAGCTTATCGATGGCGTCGGACGCGTTGGAAATCAGCTCTCTTAAAAAGATTTCCTTGTGGGTATAGATGGAGTTGATCATCATATCCAGCAGTTTTTTGGATTCGGTTTTGAATTGTTTTTTTGCCATAACATGCAACCTCCATATATATCGGCCCAACCGGTGCTTTAAGAACTTTTCCGCATCGGAAGGGCTTAATTTTTTCAGCCTTAATATTATAGACCCCTTGCAGAGAAAGTTCAAGTGGTTACCCCCAGGGGAGTATTGTGAACTTTTTTTGAACTTTTTGGGGGTATCTTTTCTGCAGATTCTGATAAACACCAGAAAACTTTGCTTGCAGTTCAAGTTGTGCAGAAACATAACATGGATACCAACAAAAACCCTTTATTTATGCGGCTTCCGGCCTTGACAGCCGTGCTAATATGAAATCAAACAGATGACCCTTTAGCCATGATTCAAGGAGTTTGATCAGATGGACGAGGAATATATCAATTTTAAAATCAGCGCACTGGAAAAAGAAATCCGGGCGCTGCAGAGAAAACTGGCATCCTATCCGCCGGGCCTTTTAAAGTGTGAGGCCAACGGGAACTATACCAAGTGGTATATTCTGGAAAAGCAAAAGCCCGGCGTCAAGGCCACCCGAACCTATCTTCCCAAGAAGAAAATCCAGATGGCCAGAACACTGGCTCTGAAGACTTACCAGACGCTGCTGATTCAGGATTATCAGGACGAAATCCGGCACTGGAAACAGCAGCTGCCGAAGGAACCCCGCTGGATTCCCGGAAAAAGAACAGAAGCTCTGATCAGCAATCAGAGCTTCCGGATTCTGCTGCCCCGGGACATCCGGTCCTTTGGGGAGGAGCTGGAGGAATGGCAAAAACACAGGGACCCTGCGGACAATCTGCCTGGAGATGACAGGAGGATGACTGCAGAAGCGGGAGAAAAGTTTCCATCGGAATCGGAGACCCTGATTGCGGATCTTCTGTTTGAAAACCGGATTCCCTACCGCTTTTCGCCTGAATTCTGCCTTTATGGGGACAGACGCAGGTCTCCCTCCTTTTTGACCCTGAATCCCTATACCAGGCGGGAAATTCCCTGGGAACATATCCTGCTTCCCGGGAAGGGGGATATGACGGAAATGCTGGAGGATTATGTCCGGGCAGGCTATACGCCCATGGTCAATCTTATCCTCACCTTCGAATCAGAGCTTCATCCCCTGTCGAGACGGCAGGTGCTTCGGATCATCGACAGCTTTCTCCGATGAATTTTTTCCGACGGATACTCGATAGAGGAACATGCTCTGTAGTAAGGATCGGAGTTATTCCTCCACATGCTCCAGCCCCTGGGATATGATGGTGCGGACATGATCATCCGCCAGAGAATAGAAAACGGATTTTCCTTCGCGGCGGCTCTTCACCAGCTGGGATTGTTTCAGAATCCGAAGCTGATGGCTGATGGCAGACTGATTCATATTCAGAGCGCTGGCCAGGTCGCAGACGCAGACCTCCGCTTCAAAAAGAACAAACAGAATACGGATTCGGGTGGAATCACCGAAAATCTTGAAAAGCTCCGCCAGATCATAGAGCTCCTCCTCGGGAGGCAGAGATTCGTCCACAATTTTCAGCAGAGACTCGTGGACTTCAACGGAATCACAGCATTCCACAGGGGAAAAATCAGGTTTCATAGCATAATCTCCTTACAGGGGGTAACAGCGGGTCTCAGGCCTTCAGAGCCCGGATGGCGTTCAGCACGGCCAGTACCATGACGCCCACATCGGCAAAGATGGCCAGCCACATATTGGCGATGCCTAAAGCGCCCAGAAGCAGGCATAAAAGCTTAATGCCAATGGCGAAGTAAATGTTTTCATACACGATCCGCATGCATTTTCTGGAAAGGCGGATGGCGGCAGCGATCTTCAGCGGGTTATCATCCATCAGCACCACATCCGCCGCTTCAATGGCCGCGTCGGATCCCAGGGCGCCCATGGCGATGCCGATATCAGCCCGGGCCAGCACCGGAGCGTCGTTGATGCCGTCACCCACAAAGACCAGCGTATCCGCTGTTTTTTTCTTTTCCAGCAGCGTTTCCACCTGACTGACCTTCTCCTGAGGTAGCAGCTCGCTGTGCACTTCCTTTACGCCCAGCTGGCCGGCCACTTCCTCGGCCACGGCCCGGTTATCTCCGGTCAGCATCACGGTATCGGTGATGCCCAGATTGTTCAGAGCCCGGATGGCCTCGGCGGCCGTAGGCTTGATAATATCGGATATGGTGATGGTTCCCGCATACACCCCGCCGATGGCCACATAGATGACGGTGGAGGCATGGGACGTGGATTCTTCGGGATAGTCAATGTTTTTCAGCCGGAGCAGCTTGGTGTTTCCCACCAGGACAGGAATGCTGTCCACCAGCGCGCTGACTCCGTGGCCGGAGATTTCTTCGACCTCACTGACACGGCTGTGATCCATGGAGGCTCCGCCCGACAGCTCGTTCTTCAGGTAAGCCTCCTGAAGGGAGCGGCTGATGGGATGAGTGGAGTGGCATTCCGCCAGAGCCGCGTATTCCAGCAGCTGGGCTTTGATGTCCTCGGGACTGTGATCCACCGCCCAGGTGAGGGAAGCGTCGGCGGAGGGATCGATGTCCGTTACCTCAAAGGTGCCCCGGGTCATGGTGCCGGTTTTATCAAAGACTACGGTTTTCGCTTTGGAAAGAGTTTCCAGGTAGCTGGAGCCCTTGACCAGAATACCCTGACGGCTGGCGCCGCCGATGCCGGCAAAGAAGCTCAGGGGAATGGAGATCACCAGGGCACAGGGGCAGCTGATGACCAGGAAGGTGAGGGCACGGAAGATCCAGTCGGACCAGTTGGGGCTCATGTGAAGCAGCAGACGGATCAGGGGAGGCAGCAACGCCAGTGCCAGGGCACTGTAGCACACCGCAGGGGTGTAAACCCGGGCAAATTTGGTGATGAAGTTTTCGGAGCGGGACTTGCGCATTCCCGAGTTTTCCACCAGATCCAGAATCTTGGAGGCAGTGGATTCGCCGAATTCGCAGGTGGTTTCGATTTTCAGAAGGCCGGACTGGTTGATGCAGCCCGAGATGACCTGGGATCCTTCCCGGACACTGCGGGGCAGGCTTTCGCCGGTGAGGGCAGAGGTATCCAGGGAAGAATGGCCTTCCACCACCACGCCGTCAATGGGAATCTTTTCGCCGGGATTGACCACAATGACAGTGCCGATCTCCACATCATCGGGATCCACCTTAACAAGCTCGCCATCCTCTTCGATGTTGGCATAGTCAGGCCGGATATCCATCAGATCGCTGATGCTGCGCCGGCTTTTGCCCACGGCCACCGACTGGAACAGCTCGCCGATCTGATAAAAAAGCATAACCGCCACGCCCTCCACGTATTCGCCCAGGGCGATGGCGCCGATGGTGGCCACGGCCATCAGGAAGCATTCATCAAAGGCCTGCCGGTTCAGTACGCTTTTAAAGGCCTTTCCCAGAATGTCATAGCCCACGATGAGATAGGGAATCAAAAAGACGCCGAAACGCACCCAGGGAGCGATGTTCTGAGGGAAGAGGGAACCGAAGGGAATCAGCAGGAAGACCAACATAAAGACTGCTGCGAGAATAATCCGCAGCAGCATTTTTTTCTGTTTAGGTGTCATAGGAATATCTCGCAGTCGCTTTCCACTTTTTTACAGTTCTTGAGAACGGCCTGCATGACAGTATCCACATCAGCGCCTTCCTCAAATTCGACTTTCATTTTCAGGGTCATGAAGTTTACCACAGCGTCCTTGACGCCTTCGGAATTTTTGGCGGCCTGTTCCATTTTTGCAGCGCAGTTGGCGCAGTCAACATCGATCTTGTAGGTTTTTTTCATGGGAAGCTCCTTTGACTTTTTCATCACTGGCATCAGATTTAATGTCAGGAGAGTTGAACATTTCTTTTGAACATATGAACGATTGTTCATATGTTGATTCGATTATAGCACTTTTTCCGTATCTGTCAAGGCGATTTCTCCAATTATCGGGTAAAATATCAATAATGTGTCAAAGCTTCCGCCGGGGGTAGACGGGAGAAGGAAAAAAGAGTATAATCCCGTCTTTGACAGTAAAAAAAGAGTTAAACCCTCTGAAGCCCGCTTAAATAGCGGACATCGGAGGGTTTTTATGTTGTATAAGATGTGCGTCTCAAGTCTCTGTTTGAGACATAATTTAAAAGATTTTTTAGTTCATGGTCTATGACCTGGAAATCCTTTGTTTGGCTTGATTATCTTTTGCCACAAGAGCTTTCTGTTTCT
>CACZRP010000069.1 GCA_902783575.1 uncultured Eubacteriales bacterium | reverse complement strand
TCTGGACATATCTCCCTGCCAGATATAAAGCCGATTATCTGCCTTGACCGGTGTCAGATCCTCAATTTTAATAACTCCCTCTGCAAGGTTTTCTTCCGTCAGGTATTCGTCCTGTATTTTCAGGAACTCGTCATCGATCGGATCCGGCATGCGGATATTCATAAGACCTCGCAGAAGATCCTTCTGCCCCTGTTCATCTTTTGGAATCTGTACGCCATCAGCGTCTTTCCTCTCAGACAGAAGCTTCTGTATCAGCCAAAGTCTCTGTTCTCCATGAGTCATACATACCATCTCCTCTCATCTTTGATACAGCATTTCTGCCAGTTACCAGTCAAAGTCCCGTTATCAATTATAGCATAACCAGAACGCTCAATACCCCAATAATACTCCAGAGGATGTTTTTTTATTCATCAGATAGTCCTTTTCAGATCAGTATTCCGTCCAGATGATCGCATTCATGCTGAATGATCTGCGCAGTCCATCCGTTATACTCCTGGGTATGACTCTTCATCTGCTCATCCTGATAGCGGACGGTAATCTTCTGATACCGTGTTGTTTTCCGGACGCCGGTAAGGGACAGGCAGCCTTCCTCTGTTTCAAAGACACCGGATTTCTTCACAATCACCGGATTGAGCATCACCATGTCGAACATACCAAAAGACACGATAATGATCCGCTTGCTGTATCCGATCATGTTAGCGGCCATACCGACGCATTCGCTGCGATGGGCGGCCAGGGTATCCCGCAGGTCTTTGGCGATGGGCAGATCGGCTGCAGCGGCCGGATCATATTTTTGAGAAAGAAAAAAAGTATCGTGGATGATCGGTTTAATCATAGTAAATGCCCTCATGGCAGATTAACGCGAAATATCAATGGTGATCGTTACATCGCCGTTGCTCAGCAGCTCCGTCATTTCCTCAGCGGTTTTATCGCTGATATGACCGAGTCTGGTATAAGACCATGAATTGGAACCGTAGAAGACGACAATCTGATTGCCGGAATACAGGACAATGTCCCCGGCCTGGGTGGTCGTCTGGCTGTCGTCTCTGGGAAGGCTCTGTCCGATCGGACCCACCTGCTCAAAGCCTCCATACATGGACATTTGAATCGTCAGCGGACCATCCTGGCACAACTCCATCAGGGCTTCCACAGATTCATTGTCTTCCCAGCTGACGGTTACCTCGGTCTCTCCAATCTTCATCAGAAGCATTGTTTCAGCATCCTCCCTTTCTGTGTTTTCTTCACTCAGCTGCCCCTCCGGATCTGGCGGGATATGAGACATCGCATCCTCGAAGGACTGCTCGGCGGATTCAGAATTCTCCTGAACGAGTTCTGAGCTCTCCTGAACCGTTTCCGAGCCCTCCTGTGCCTCTTCCGTGCTCTCCTTTACCTGTTCGGCAGTCTGAGATTCTGTCCGGCTGCTCTCTTCCGGCCCGGCACCGCTGCACCCAGTAAGAAACAGACAGAGAGTCACGAATAAAACCAATGCTTTCAATACTATTTTTTCCATACAGTTTCTCCCAATCATCTTTCCATCCTATAAGATAATTTGATTATAATCCTGTCTGTTCCAATAATCCAATACTTATTTATTATATCCTTCTATGCTGAATCTGAATATCAGTTTTCTAAAGTATAGCAAATAAACAGCCCGATCATCGGATAATGCTTCATCCAATGATCGGGCTGTTTCATATTCAAGTTCGTGAGCCCACGATAAAGTCTCTGTTTCTTAGTGCAGTTTATATTGTCCTGTTCTGATCGAAGCGATCACACCGCCATCAATCAGAAGATCAGTTCCGGTAATAAATCCGGCATGCTCTCCCAGAAGAAATGCTCCGGCCTCAGTGATCTCGTCCGACGTTCCTGTCCGTTCTGCTGCTGAAGTGTCGATCATATTTTGATAGCCAGTACCAGAGGCAGCAAATTCATCATAGGCCAGCGGTGTTACGATCACGCCTGGGCTGATTGTGTTGATCCTGGCCCTGCGCTCTTTCCAAGTCGTGGCCGCAGCCTTCTGCGCCTGCAGATGATTCACGCGCTTTGCAATCATGTAAGCGATTCCGGAACGCTGCATGGCAGTCTCTTTGATAAACGGAAGATCCATCAGCTGTTCTGTAGGCGTTTGCAGGATCTGCAGCTCGATCTCATTCGGAATCGGATACATATATCCTGTCTGGCTGGAGATGACAAGACCTGCTCCGCCTGCAGCCATGACCTTCCCGAAAGCATCCAGCGCATAGCCTGTTCCGACCATATCCAGCTTCAGGATGTGTTCCGGAGAAGCCTGGTTCGGAGAAGCGCTGGCTGTATCGATAAAGTATTTCACATTTCCGAGGGATGCTGCTTTTTCAGCAAACGCCTCCACGGATTCTTTCTCCATCGCATTGACGATCATCGTCTCCACATCATAGCCGCTGTACTGAAAATCATGAGAAACCTGCGCCAGGTTCTTTTCGCTGATATCACCCAGCAGGATCTTTCTGCCTGCGGCAATTCTTCTAACGATTGCCGTACCCATACTGCCCGCGCCGAGGAGCGCGATCACTTCCCTGTTTTCGTTTCTGTCAAAAACCATTTTCTATACCTCCATTAAAATCCTAATTCTGCGATCCAATCATACACCGATTTTCTGACACTGTCCTGATCGTTCTGGCAATCGTTGCCCCGTGTGGCCAGTCCTTCAAGAACGGTACTTTCGGGAATTGCGGCAGAGAGCTTTTTATCAAAACCGGAAAGGCCGGAACCTTCATGTGTAGAGAAAGGCACCAGATTCTTACCGGCGAGTGCCTCCGCGTTCTCTTCAAAGAACGTATACATGATCATCGGCCAGTCGCCCCACCACACCGGTGCGCCTATGAAGACAGTATCATACTGGGAAAGGTCAGGAACTTCTCCTGCATAGGCAGGCCGGGCATTTTCATTCTGCTCTGACTTCGCCACATCGGTCAGCTCTGCATACGTCATCGGATAATGATCATCCTCCGGAAGGATTTCAAAAAGGTCCGCTCCGGTTTTTTCAGCGATCATTTCTGCAACAATTGCTGTGTTGCCGTGGTCGATCACGCCAACGGTGTACTGCTCACCGGTACGGGAAAAATATACGACCAGGATTCGTGAGCCTTCGGAAGCACTTTCGTCTTCATTGACTGCAGACATTTCAGTTGCAGATCCATCCGTTTCTTCAGATGTCACCGAATCGTCTGCAGCAGCAGCCTGGCTGCTTGTTTCCTCAGAAGGTGCTGAAGAAGAATTGCTTTCAGTGCTGCATTCTGTGCTGCTTTCTGTATTGCTTTCTGTACTGCCGGCACTATTGCCGCATACAGTCAGTGAAAGGATCAGCCCTAAAGAGAGTATCAGGCAGATCAGGTTTCTGATGTTCTTACCCATGTTAAGTTAAAAATCTCCAAGTCCTCTGTGGCCGAAAACTTTCAGCCCGTTACGATGGTAGTACTCCATGATGATCTCCTTTCTGACCTTTCATCTATTTACAGCAGGCCGTTTAAAGAAAGCCACTTCTGTACGCTTGTCTTTGAATTTGCTGCTTCGCTGCAGGTGATGGAAAGTCCCTTCTTTATATCTGCGCCGGGACAGGTCTTTTTGATATCCCGCTCACTGCCTCCCATGCCGCTTCCTTCATTGGTGCAAAGAGGCAGGATCGTCTTGCCGGTGAAGTCGAAGGCTTCCAGGAAGGTGAACACAGCCATCGGCATCGTGCCCCAGTAGTTGGGATAAGCCAGGATAATGGTGTCATATGCATCGATGCTCTCCGGCATGGAAATCAGTTCCGGTCTTGCCTTTGCCCGAAGATCCTTCTTTGCCTCCTCGATACAGGTCATATAGACCGGAGAATAAGAATCCTTCATTTCGATCTTAAATGTATCCGCATCGATTAGCTCCTTCATGAGGCCGCAGACGATCTCGGTATTTCCGACCTTCACATAGCGCATCGCGCCGCCGAATTTGTTTCTCTTTATGGTTCTATTATAGGAATTATCTATTGCAAAGTCCAATCGAGATATTATATACTTGATTTAATTCTTAAATATCAGGAGCCTAGTATGACTACAAAACAGATCGACTATTGTATCGAAGTCGCACGCACACTGAACTTCAGCCGTGCAGCCGATAATCTTTTCGTCAGCCAACCTACTTTCTCTTATCAGATACGGCTTCTGGAGGAAGAAGTCGGATTCACGATTTTTGAAAGAAGCGGAAAAGGCGCTGCTCTGACTCCTGCCGGCTCACAGTTTGTCAGTTTCCTCACCGCTATGCGGGAGGATCTGAGGCGGGCCATTGAACAGGGTCAGAATTTCAGCGCCAAATATAAAGACAATATTACCATCTGTATGATGGTCAGGCAGGCTCTGTATCTGCTTCCGGAAGCAATACGTCTTTTTTCTGAGACGCATCCCGATGTACAGATCACACCGACTTTTCAGTACGGAACCAGCATGGATTTCTTTCTGGCAGGACATGCGGACATTGTTTTTTCCCTTGAGGAACGGACCAGGCAGGTGCATGGAATCACGGTCCATGACCTCTTTGAGAGCAAAATATACCTGATCACCAGAAGAGATGATCCACTGGCTCAGAAGAACCTGATTACTAAAGAAGATCTTTACGGCCGTTCCCTTATGGTGGGCGGCGGCTCTCCTCCTGCACTGAGAGCTGTACAGCACAGCCTGATCAACTCAGGTAAGATCGATTACTTCAACAGCGCCGACCATGACACGACACTTACCAATGTGGCTGCCGGACGCGGAGTTTGTCTGGCTCCAGGTTTTCTGAACGATCACAGCGGGCAGTTTGCATTTATCCCGTTTGACTGTAAAGAGAGCTTTTCATGTGTCTTATGTACGCATAAAGAAGATCAGAGAAATAGCCTGAAAATCTTCCTCGACATAATAAAGCAGCTATACCGGGATGCCGTAGCCTTTCCTCTGTAATATCAAATATCTAGAGGCACCTCGACAACTTGAATTTGTTGCTCTTCGTTCGATTCTTTTTCGCGCCAGTCAAGTTCAAATGCGTGCGTTG
Organism: uncultured Eubacteriales bacterium; assembly: GCA_902783575.1. GTDB lineage: Bacteria > Bacillota > Clostridia > Lachnospirales > Bianqueaceae > RUG760. The sequence goes on along the minus strand of CACZRP010000069.1, from coordinate 160 downwards.
ATCAGGCCATATAGGAGATGATAACCTGCACCCGGTTCTTTTTCCCCCACTCAGCAAGGGCGGCAACAAACTGCTCGTACTCCGCCCAGAAAGGTTGTTCATTGGAAAACGTACCTGTCCGATAATCAATCCGGTACTTTGTGCTGCTCTTATCTGTTTG
>CACZRP010000068.1 GCA_902783575.1 uncultured Eubacteriales bacterium | reverse complement strand
TGTATGGCACCGTCGATACGTTTACCGTCGGCAAATTCGCAACCACCGCCAGTGTCTCGGCGGTCGCTACCGGAGCGCAGGTACTCAGCCTCATGACGTTTCTGGCTTATGGCCTTTCGACCGGCGCGACCGTCTTGCTGGGGCAGGCCGTCGGTGCCGGAGACGAAAAAAGATCCGCCAGGATTGTCGGGAATTCTATCATCGACTTTTCCTTGATCAGTCTGATCTTTCTGGTGCTGATGCTCTTGCTGTATCCCCTGATGCTAAGGCTCCTGAATATACCGCCTGAGGCAGAAAAAGAAGCACGGGCTTACTGTTTGATCTGCACGTTTGGAATCCCTCTGATCATCGGATACAATACGGTCGGCGCAATTCTTCGCGCCATCGGCGACAGCAAACGTCCGCTGCTTTTTGTAGCTGTCGCCTGTGTCTTTAACATTGTGGGCGATTTTGTATTGACCGGTGTATTTAAGATGGGCGCGGCAGGCGTCGCCATTGCCACTATCGCTGCGCAGGGGATCAGCTTTATCTATAGTCTGCTCTATATCATGAAAAAAGGGATGGGCTTTGCATTTCACGTCTCTGATATCCGCGTGGATAAAGAGACGACCCTGCAGATTTTCAAGGTCGGTCTTCCCATGGGACTGCAGAGCATTCTGGTGAACTTAAGCTTCATGTTCATTACGGCAATCATCAATGCGATGGGCCTTTCCGCCAGCGCCGCTATGGGCATCGGCGATAAGATCATCAACATTGCATTCCTGATCCAGAATTCCGTCAGCGCTGCCCTTTCCATTGTGGTCGCGCAGAATTTCGGCGCCGGGAACTATGAACGCGCATCCGCTGCGGTGAAAATGAGCATCGCAGTCTGTGTCATCATCGAGCTTCTGTTCTGTGTCTTCTGTGAAATAAAGCCGCATGTTTTCCCTTCCCTTTTCACGAATGATATGGAAGTTATTGATATGGCCGGCCGTTATATGATGGCTTACAGTATTGATGGGGTACTGACTTCGATCTCGTTCTGTCTGTCCGGCTATCTGAACGGATGCGGACGAACAACGTCGAATATGATCCAAAACCTGATAGCCACTTTCCTGGGAAGAGTTCCTGCCACCTTCCTTTTCAGCCGTCTGCCAAATACGAATCTTTTTCTTATCGGATTGGCTGCGCCGGTCTCAACGCTCATGAGTATCGTCATGTTGATTTTTATCCTGAAGAAAGGCTCCCGAACCTGAGTAAACAAAGGGTAAATGTTAACCTGCATTGCTTGAGGCAACGGGCCTGTGGAGGGTATAATCAGCCCATCAAGAGCACAGGAGGTAACTAAGATGCTTGGAGACAATATCCGAATTCTCAGAAAAGAAAAGGGATTCACACAGGAAACATTTGCGCAGCAGCTCAATGTGGTAAGACAGACGGTATCCAAATGGGAAAAAGGAGCTTCCGTCCCGGATGCCGAAATGTTGAGCACGATTTCTGAAGTATTGGAGGTTCCGGTCAGTACCCTGTTGGGCAGTATTCCTGAACCGGAAACAGAGAAAAAAAGCAGTGAAGAAGGACAAGGCCTGGAAGAGATTGCAAAACAGCTGGCCGTTTTAAATGGCCAGCTGGCGAATAAAGCTGTTCGCAGAAAGAAGATCTTCAGAGGGATTCTTCTGTTTTTGGCCGCAACCTTTGTCCTTTATGTTGCGGCGGTCATTTTGTTCAAAACGGAAAGAAAGCGAGACGCTGAATATACGCGAAGCACGCTGATCTGTGAACTGGAAGGAAAGCAGTACAGTTATGACATCGTTTACGATCAGAACTTCCGAATCTGTGAAATGGGAGGCGACTCCTATATCAATGACACAGTCCTTGCCGGACAATCCTACGACGACGCCAATGTCATGATCTCCCAAATCAAGCTGTTTTTTGATGACAGGGGAGGTACAGTCTCAGTTACCGAGAAACAGGAACAGCGGCAGTAGGTAATAGCCAAGTGCCATTCTTTCCATACTAGGAGGGAGTAACGAAAAATGTTAATTGCCATACTTTCCATTCTTGTGAATATTGTGTATTTTGTGGTTCTGAATCTGGCGATCTATACAGACCGCGCCGTGATGCCCGCCGGAAACATCCGTGAATGGCACCGCAGTCCCATCGACAGACTGAACATTGCCGATCAATCGTTTATGCTGTATCTTCAGATTGCTGTTGCCGCTGTCAGTATCATTACCAGTATTCTGCTGCTCTTTGGCGTTCGCAGCCAGACAGTGAAAACCATTCAGCTGATCAGCACCATCGGATCCACGGTGATTTTTATTTTTATTTTGATTCTCACATCCACGGCGAATGCTCATTATGCCTGAACCAGACAGCCGCCAGGGTAATATTTTTCGTTGATCATAACTACTAGATACTTCCTGCGGGAGCAGGATCAGTTGAACACTGGGGAAAAAGGAATGATGATTGTTGAAATTACCGATTCAAAGGAAAAGCAGGCGATTGCAAGAAAAATACTGGAGGCTCTCACAGACTGGTTTGGGGTAGAAGAGAGCAGGGAAGAATACATTTCCGGATCTGCCGATTGGACATTCTTTGCGGCCAAAGAGGAACAGGAGCCGATCGGATTCCTCTGCTTAAAAGAAACAGGTAAAGCGACGGTTGAGCTGGCCGTTATGGGAGTTCTGCAGAACCATCACAGGGGCGGCGTTGGCCGGCAATTGGTGGAAAGGGCGAAAGAAACTGCCAGATCGCAGGGATATGAGTTCATGCAGGTCAAGACCGTGAAGATGGGAATGTATGAAGATTATGACAGGACAAATCTGTTTTACAAAAGCTGTGGCTTCAAAGAATTCGAAGTTTTTCCGCTCCTGTGGGATGAGGCTAATCCCTGTCAGATCTATGTAATGTCTTTAAACTGATTCCCCTGGAAGTCAGAAGAAAGAGAATAAGGAGTCCACGCCTATGAATTATTTCGTAGAAGGATTGCAGGGGAGCGGCAAGAGCACCCTGGTTCAGAAACTATCTGATATGAATCCCGGATATACCGCGGTCCGGGAAGGTGAATACTCCCCCGTTGAGCTGTCATGGTGCGCTTACGTTGATGATGATCAGTATCAAAGGATCGTGGAAAAGTATCCGGAGATGCGTTCCAAGCTCGAAGAGAAGACGTATTCTGAAGGATGCAGGAAGATCATCTGTTATACGAAGATCGCAGCGGATGACAGGAAGTTCTATCAGGATCTGGAACAGTATGAGATATACAATAACCGGATCTCCTTCGATGCGTTCCAATCCATCGTGCTTGGCCGCTATAGGAAATGGGACTCGGACCAAATGATCTTTGAGTGTTCTTTGTTCCAGAACATTGTGGAGGATATGATCCTGTTCCGGCAGGCGGATGATGAGGAAATCCTGTCATTTTACAGGAAGGTCCGCGAGGCGCTGGGCGGGAAAAACTACCGTATTATATATCTGCAGGCAAAGGATATCCGTGGGAATCTGGAAACCATCCGGAAGGAAAGATCGGATGAACAGGGAAATGAGCTGTGGTTCCCGATGATGCTGGGATTCTTCAATGATTGTCCTTATGCAAAATCCCGCGGCTTACAGGGAGAAGAGGATCTGATCCGCCATTTTTTACACCGGCAGGATCTGGAGCTGAGGATCTGCAGCGAGGTTTTCCCGGACAGAAGCATCGTGATAGAATCAAAAAATTACTCAGAGAGGGACATCCTTAATCAGCTGTAATTAAATGCGAGATAAGGCGTGTCCATCAGTACAGGAGATTAGTTATGTGCGGCAGATACTGGGTAGAGAAATCGCCGGAATTTGAAATAATTGCGGACGAAATGAACCAATCATCCCTGGTCCGGCAATGGCAGGGAATGGCCACGATCAAAACCAATGGAGAAATCAGGCCGACGGATGTGGTGCCGGTCATTGCCCCGAACCGCCGGGGGAAACGCACGGTATTTCCCATGAAGTGGGGATTCTCCGGAAAATCGCTGCTGGTGAATGCCCGGTGCGAGAGCGCCGGTGATAAACCGACCTTCAGGGACTCCTGGAATAGCAGACGCTGTATTGTGCCGGCCTCCTGGTATTTCGAATGGGAGCACCTGCAGGGCAGCGACGGAAAGATGCATGCCGGCAGTAAATATAAGATTCAGCCGAAGGATTCTGCCATGACATGGCTCTGCGGCCTGTACCGGATAGAGAACGGGCTCCCCGTCTTTGTGATTCTGACCAGGGAACCGGCGAAGGAGATTCGGTTCATTCATAACCGGATGCCGCTGATCCTGCCGGAGAGATATATCAATGACTGGATCCGTCCGGATAACAGACCGGAAGAACTGCTGCCGGCGGCGATGACCGACATGGCCTTTGAAACCGCCTCTGCGTTGACATGAGGCCTAGTATACTCGATCTATGATCAGGAAAGGATGGTTTTCTCATGACTCATTCAGGTACACGGACACTGGAGACAGATCGCCTCATTCTGAGGAAGTTTACGATGGCAGATGCGCAGGATATGTTTGACAACTGGGCATCCGATCCGGAAGTGACGAAATATCTGACCTGGCCCACCCATACAGGCGTCGATGTTTCTGAGAAGGTGTTGGAGGACTGGATTTCCCACTACGATGAACCTGATTTCTATAACTGGGCCATCGAATGGAAGAGGACCGGTCAGGTGATCGGGAATATTTCTGTGGTGGGGCAGACCCATGACGGCACGGACTCCGCGGATATAGGCTACTGCCTTGGCAAAGCCTTCTGGGGGCAGGATATCATGCCGGAAGCCTTAAAGGCCGTCATCCGGTTCCTGTTCGACAGCGAGGGCTTCCGGCGTGTGGCTGCAGGCCATGATATCAACAATCCCCGATCCGGCCGCGTCATGGAAAAGGCAGGAATGCGGGAAGAAGGCATCTGGCGCGGCGCCGGAAAGAACAATTCCGGCATTCACGACCTGGTCTGGCACGCTATTTTGCGCGACGAAGACAAGCTGGTGCCGAAAACGGATATCGCACCGGATATGGTGCATGACATTTTCCTTATCGTCGGCTCCCATAAATTCAATTACCGGGTCTGCGCCATCATTCTGCAGGGCGATCAGATTCTGGCCATGCATGATGAGCGCTCGCCCTACTTTTATCTGCCGGGCGGAAGAGTCTGCATGGGCGAAACGGCGGAGCATGCCATCGTCCGGGAACTGGAGGAGGAGCTGGACATCAGGGCCAAAATTGTTCGCCCTTTGTGGCTGAATCAGGGCTTCTTCAACGAAGATGTGGATCATCTCAACTATCATGAGATCTGTATCTATTTCCTGATGGATGTCTCCGAAACAGATCTTGAGAGCAGAGGAGCCAGATTCATCCTCTCAGAGAATGACCATGTTCACACCTTTGAGTGGCTGCCCTTTGACAGGCTGAAGGATGAATACTTCTATCCCATGTTTCTGAAAACAGAGATTTTCCATCTTCCGGATCAGTTCACGATTCGGGAAGAATATGAATAAGACCTGGAAGTGGCAGCAACTTTATTCACATACAAAAGTCGGGGCGAAGTCTGTGGACTTCGCCCCTTGTTTTATACTTTGGATATAGCCTTGTCTTTTCCGTAATGGAATGGCTTTGTGTTTATTCGATCGACTCTGTCCGGATCACAAACCGGACGGAGTTTTTGTTTTTATCGGCCTGACCGTTATTGGCGCTGCCGTCTCCGGCAGTGGCATCCTCGGCCTCGGTTCCGTCGAAGGAAGTGTAATGGGTGCTCAGTTCCTGAAGGGCTTTTACCCGGTCCACCAGATCCTTCGCATCATCTTCCACCAGAGAGGAGAGCTTCTGAATGCCTTCTTCATCGAAGGTGTACATACCATTCATCAGTTCTTTCGCTCCTTCGAGCAGTTCCTTCACGCCGGTCGTCAGTTCATCGGAGCCTTCGCTGAGCTTGCCGGTGCCGTCCTTCAGTTCACTGGCACCGCTGGAAAGGTCAGCAGCTCCCTCCGATGCGGAGCGGGCGCCTTCGGCAAGGCGCTGGGCTCCGGTGTCCAGAGCAGCGGCGCCCTCGGCAAGGGCATCGTTTCCGTCTTTCAGATTCTCGGCCCCTTCGGCCAGCTGGCTGATGCCATCAGCGGCAGCAGAGGCGCCTTCGCTCAGGGCAGAGGTGCCTTCCTTCAGGGCAGAGGCTCCATCCGCCACCTGTACGGTGCCGGCCTGAAGGGCATCAGCTCCGGTTTTCAGCTGATCCACGCCGCCGGTGAGGGCGGCTGAGCTTTCGGCCAGGGTGTTCAGCCCTGCAGTTAAAGCTCCCAGATTTTCATCGCTTACCAGGGTATCGATTCCATCCTCCATGGATTTGGCGCCGGCTCCGATCTGGTCCGCGCCTTCGCCCAGCTTTTCGGCACCGGCGGAGATACCGGCAGCCGCGTTGTAAATGGAAGCACCTTCTCCGGTGAGGCCTGCGGCAATCGCATCGGCTCCGTCCTTCATCTGTCCGAGAGCGGCATAGGCCGCCTCTGCCTGGGCCAGATAGCTGGATACATCAATACCCAGGCCGGAAAGAACTTCCGTATAGGTTTCTGCTTTTTCAAGGATTGTCCCCAGCATCCCCTGCAGTGTGCCGGCTGCCTGAGAAATCTGCTGGGCTCCGCCAGAAAGCTGCTGAGCACCCTGGGCAATCTGATCCGCCGCTGCCTGGATGGAGCCTTCCTCGGCAGTCAGCCCCTGGCTGATGGCGCCCGAGGCGGCTTCAATCTGCTTGGCACCGGCATAGAGGCTGGGACCCTCATCGCTCTTTAGGGCCTGCCCGATTTTCAGCGCGCCCTGGGAAAGAGCGGCAGCACCGGCCGGAAGATTTGCTGCGGAGGACTGCAGTGTTCCGAGTCCGCTATCCAGGGCGGCGGCGCCTTCTTTTACCTGATTGGCGCCTGCGCTCAGGGCTTCGGCACCCTTGGCAGCTTTGGCCGCGCCGTCACAAAGCGCGGGAGTCTGGCCATTCAGGGTCTGAAGTCCGTCCCCCAGCTGGCCGGCTCCTTCGGATGCGGCCTGGGCGCCGCTGGAAAGGGCAGTGGTCCCTTCGGCCAGACGGCTTGCGCCAGCCTCCAGGCTGTCAAGGCCTCCGGACAGTGCCAGGGCGCCATCCTTCAGTGCCAGGGCGCCTTCATCGACTGTGTGGATTCCTTCAGAAAGCGCTCCGGCTCCTTCGCTGAGAGCAGAGGTACCGTTGTACAGTGCGGAGGATCCATCCTTCAGCTGTGTGGAGGCATCCGTCAGCTCCTTCATGGCATTCTCCAGCTCGTCCACGGAGTTTACGGAGGACAGATCCAGGTCCTGCATCATGTCATTGGAGATCATGGTCAGGCTTGTCATCAGCTTGAAATCGGTCACATCCGCCTCCACCGTCACGCTGTCCGGAATATCCACAGTCAGGGGTGATCCGTCGGTGGTCTTCCTGCCAGCCAGATCCAGGCTCTCGGCAAGACCCGGCATGGCCAGCCCAAGAACGATGGCCTGATTGCCGGTGTCGATGACTTTGCCCTTGGTGACGGTGATGTTTGAGGCTTTGTCCTTGTCCAGCATCAGACCGGAAACCACGGTGAAGGGCTGGTAAAGGGTGACATCTTTGCCGTTGATCTGCTCCGTCACTTTTTCATGATTCACATAATCAAAGCGGATTACCAGATGACCGCTCCTGCCGGCCAGTTCTTCCGGCTTCATATCCTTCCCGTCCAGCTGATAGGAAATGCTGGTGCTCACCGGGAGGGTTCTGTCCGTTGTGCCCTGGTAATAAATATCGTTTCCGCCGGCGTCCCAGGTCAGATGCCCGTCAGCGGTCCGGGTGAAGGTTTCGGTGCCCTTTACATTCCGGATGTCGGTTAAATCCGTGACATCCTCCAGAGATGCCGCGCCCTGCGGGTTTTTCAGCCAGGTGCTGACAATGGTCTCGCTGGGCTTTCCATTGGCGTCGGCAATCACATAGACCGTTTCCTCTTTGCCTTCCTCATTGCTGTGCGAAGTCTGCGCCAGCATGGAAGAGGCGGCCTCCTGAATCTGCTGATCCGGCTCGGAGAGGGTCATTGCCTTGTTTTCTGCCTCAGCGGTACAGCCGGTGAGAGAAGTCAGCAGCAAAATTCCCGTCATACCCTCAGCCAGCAGTGTTTTTATCTGATGTCTCATTTCAACCTCCATTCCGTCTGAAGGGCCTTCATTTGGTGCAGGCTTCAGACGATTCTATATCAAACTATGATTTCTTGTTATCCTTCATGAGCGGCGGGCGTCCACTTTCGCTTCAACGTCTTTCTGCGCTCCGCCAGCGATTTCCACCGCGTCTTCATGATCAGCGGATCAAACAGCAGATAGAAAGCCGGCAGCAGAAGAAGCACCATTGTCATGCTGATCAGGGCGCCCCTGGCCATCAGCCGGCAAAGGGAACCAATCATATCGACGTCCGAGAAAATTCCAACACCGATGGTCGCAGCGAAGAAGCCCAGCGCACTGGTAAAGATGGACGGCATGGATGTGGACAGGGAAACGTTGGCAGCGGCCTTTTTGTCGTGACCCTGCAGCCGCTCGTGCACGTACCGGTCGGTCATCAGGATGGCGTAGTCCACGGTGGCGCCAAGCTGGATGGTTCCGATGACAATGGATGCCACGAAAGGAAGCTTTTCGCCGGTGAAGCCACAGACGCCCATGTTGATGTAAATGGCCAGCTCAATGACCAGCACCAGCAGCACTGGCAGCACGGGTGAGTGGAGGACGGCCAGGATAATCAGGAAAATCGCGCCGATGGAAACCGCGCTCACCATCTTGAAATCGGAATCGGTGATGCGGATCAGGTCTCTGGTGCCCGGACCCTCGCCAATCAGCATGGCGCTGGGATCGTATTTTTTCATGATCTGCTCGAGGGTGCCGATCTGCCGGTTGATTTCATCGGAAGCCACGGGGTAGCTGGTGCCGATCAGCATCAGCTGATAGCCGCCGCTGGAGAGCTTCTGCGTGAGATCCTCGGGAAGCCATGCCTTGGGAATCCGGGAGCCGATCAGGCTGTCGGTGGCGATGGCGAACTGAACGCCGTCCACCTGCTGCATCTCATCCAGCATCAGCCGGGCGTCCCTGGAAGAAAGATCCTCGTCGGCCAGAATCATATGGATGGTGCTCATGTCAAAATGCTCCTTCAGCTCCTCCTTCGACTGCACCGAAGGCAGGTAATCGGGCAGGGAGATATCCAGATTGTAGTAGACATTCACCTGATGGTAGCCATATAGCGCCGGGATCCATAAAAGCAGCATCAGAACCAGGAATACCCGGTGGTGCCTGACTATGAACCCGGCCAGCTTCTCGCCGCGGATGGTCAGGGGCTTGTGGGCGGTTCGGGCAATGGCTCTGTCAAAGAGCAGGATCATGGCTGGAAGGGTGGTGATACAGGTCAGTACGCCAAACACCACGCCCTTGGCCATGACAACCCCGAGATCCTTGCCCAGGGTGAAGGACATAAAGCACAGCGCAATAAAGCCCGCGATGGTTGTCAGGGAAGAGCCGGACACCGAGCTGATGGTCTGGCAGATGGCCTGGGCCATGGCTTCTTCCTTGTCCGCGATTTTTGACCGCTGCTCCTTGTAGGCGTTCCAGAGGAAGATGGAATAATCCATGGTGACTGCCAGCTGCAGCACAGCCGCCAGCGACATGGTGATAAAGGAGATTTCACCCTGAATCCAGTTGGTTCCGAGATTATAGATAACGGCAATTCCGATGTTCGTCAGGAACAGCACCGGGGCCATCCAGGAATCCATCGTGGCCGCCAGCACCGCGGCGGAGGCCAGCACGGCAATCAGCACGTACCAGAACAGCTCCTGCTCCACCAGATGCTTGGTGTCGGTGACAATGGCGGAAATGCTGCTCAGGAAGCATTTCTCTCCCGCAATCTTCCGGATCTGGTCAATGGCATCCATGGTTTCATCGGCCGAGGAGCCGGTATCAAAGAAGATGGCCATCAAAGTGGCGTCCTCCGTGTGGAAAGCCTTGTACAGATCCTCCGGCAGGATCTTCGCGGGCACGCTCAGATCCATGACGCTGTCATACCAGATGACATCCGCCACATGATCGACCTTTTCGATCTGCGCCTTCAGATCGGCCACCTGCCGGTCAGTCATGCCCTCCGCCACAAACAAGGCGTAGGCGCCTTTTCCGAAATCATCCAGCAGAATCTGTTGTCCCTGCATGGTTTCGATATCATCCGGCAGATAGTAGAGCACATCGTAGTTGACCCTGAGATTGAGATATCCGAAGATGGCCGGAATCATCAGGACGAGGGAAACTACGGTGACCAGCACCTTGTGCCGGGTAATCCATTTTGCAATGTGATACATAATAGCCTCCGACTTGAGGCTGAAGCGATCAGCGCAGGATTGCGCCGGACCGGAAACAGCCGTCATATTTATAAAATGACCATCAGTCAATTTATTCATCGTGACTGTTATACCACGAAAATGACCAACGGTCAATAGCTTCAGCACAATAAAAATGAATTTTGGTCATTTTGTCAGAAAAACCGTGCCGACTCCAGGATTTCTTATGGATTTTTCGTTTGACTTTGCGGAGAGAAGAAAATACAATGAAGAAAAGATGACATACGCCTTCAAAGGATGAGAGATCATGAGCAGAGTAGAGGAAAACAAACAGCAAAAAAAGAACAGCCTGATGGAAACCGCGTTCCAGCTGTTCACCAGTAAAGGCATCGCCAACACCACTATCTCGGATATTGTGGAGATGGCCGGAGTGGCGAAAGGAACCTTTTATCTTTATTTTAAGGACAAATACGACCTGAATGAGAAGCTGATCATCCATCGGTCCGAGCAGCTGATGCGGCACGCCCTGGAGCATTCCGGCTACGAAAAGCTGGAGACCAACACGGACAAGCTGCTGGTAATTATGGATGATATTCTCTTCCAGTTAAAAGAAAACCCCCTGCTGCTTCGTTTTTTAAACAAAAGAATCAGCTGGGAGCTTTTCTATAAGGTAATGGAAAAAAATGAAGAAGGCTATGCGGCTGTTTTTAAGAATATTCCCTGGCAGGATGACGCTGGCAGAAAAAATCTGGAGATCGAACTGTTCACCATCATCGAGATGGTCAGCGCAGTGAGCTACAGCGTTATTCTAACCAGCGATCCTGTCAGCCTGGAGGAATTTCTTCCCTATTTACATCGCTCCATCAGGGCGATTGTAGCAAGCTTTCATAAATAGTTTTCAGGCGGCGGAAACCCACTTTTCTTGAAGGGTGGGAGGAGCCCATGAGACGCCGGGGCCCTGGCTTACGGCGTTTGTTTTTTCTTCGTGCATTCTTCGTCGATGATGCCCTGGGCCCAGTCCCGCAGGGAGATGAGGGTCGGCAGCAGGGCCTTGCTTTTGCAGGTCAGGGTGTATTCCACCTTCGGGGGGATACAGTCATACTGAATGCGGTGAATCAGGCCGCTTTCCTGAAGCTCATCCAGGGCCTTGGACAGCATGGCGTCGGTGGGGCCGTCCAGGCTCCGTCTCAGCTCGCAGAAGCGCATGGGCTCATTTTTGCAGGCCAGCTGCCACAGGATGGGAATTTTCCATTTTTGTCCAATCACGGAAACAGCATACATGACGGGACAGATATCTTCGCCCTTACGGATCTCTTCCCGTATCTTTTGGTACTTTTCTTCAAAAGTCATGAAAATTTATTCTCCACTATCATTTATAATAGTACTTGCATTTTTGATTGAGTGATGGTATTATCATACTCCGAAAGGTTACACAATGCAAGTTTTTTTTGCAGTCAATTTTATTGAATACAGTCCCAAGGACTGAAGGAGGATTATTTATTATGAAGAAAGCACTGAGCCTGCTCATGGCATTACTGATGGTCCTGAGCCTTGTGGCATGCGGAACCAGCGGAGCTGGAAGCAATTCTGGCACCGATGCCTCTCAGGCTTCCGAAGCGGCTGAAGCCGGTTCCGAAGCTGCGGAAAAGGATCTTCTGACCACCATCAAAGAGCGCGGTACCCTGATTATCGCCACTGAAGGAAGCTGGGCCCCCTGGACCTACCACGACGAGAACGACAACCTGGTGGGACTGGATGTGGAAATCGGACAGCTGATCGCTGATGGCCTTGGCGTTAAAGCTGAATTTGCCGAGACCAACTGGGAAGCCATTCTTTCCGGCGTTTCCAGCGGACGCTTTGACATCGCCTGCAACGGCGTTGGCTACTCTGAAGAGCGGGCCAAGAGCTACACCTTCTCCGATCCCTACGTATATGACCGCACGGTGCTGGTGGTTCGTGAGGACAACACCGACATCAACAGCTTTGAGGACCTGAAGGGCAAAACCACCACCAACTCTCCCAACAGCCTCTATGCGGCCCTGACCGAGAGCTACGGCGCCACCGTTACCTACGTGGATACCCTGAACGAAACCCTGGCCATGGTGACCGACGGCCGTGTGGATGCCACTGTGAACGCGGAGGTTTCCGTCAACGACTACATGAAAGAGCATCCCGACGCTCCCCTGAAGGTTGTTGACAAATCCGAAGGCGCTCCCATTGCCTTCCCCGTCAGAAAAGACGCTTCCACTGAAACCTTCATCCAGGAAGTCAACCGCATCCTGGAAGAGGCCAGACAGAGCGGCCGCCTTGCTGAGATCAGCATGAAGTACTTCGGCCTGGATCTGACAACTCCCGAATAATAAAAAAACAACTTTTTGGCACACGCCGCCTGTGCAAAACAGCGGCGTGCCTCTCTCTTTTTCGATCTTGAAAGGCTTTTGTTATGGATGATCATTTATGGGAAGTCCTGCTGGATGCGTTTCCGAGACTTCTGGGCTACGGCCTCAGGGTCACCATCCCGCTGACGCTGTTATCTTTTACGCTGGCAATTATCATTGCTGTCATCGTCGCGCTGATTCAATACGCGAATATCAAGGTGCTCAGGCAGATCTGCCGGTTCTATATCTGGGTGGTGCGCGGCACGCCCCTGCTGGTTCAGCTTTACCTGATTTTCTACGGACTGCCGAATATCGGGATTGTGCTGAACGCCTTCCCCTGCGCGGTGCTGGTTTTCGGCATCAACGAGGCGGCCTACATGGCCGAGTCGGTGCGCGGCGCCCTGGAGTCCGTGTCCAAGGGTCAGGTGGAAGCCGGTCAGTGTGTGGGCATGAACTATCTGCAGATCATGTGGCACATCGTGCTGCCCCAGGCCTTCCGGGTGGCCTTCCCCGCCCTGTCCAACTCCATGATCTCCATGACCAAGGAAACCTCCCTAGCTGCCACCATCACCGTGATGGAAATGTTCCGCCAGGCCCAGGTTATCAACGGCCGTGTATATGAGAGCCTTGGCCTGTACACGGAAGTGGCTCTCATTTACCTGATGTTCTGCACCATCCTGACAGCGCTGCAGCACTTCGGCGAGCGCAAGCTGGGAGCCTACGGCCAGACAGCCCCCGCCCCCGGATTCTTCGGACGCCTCTTCGGCAGCAGAAAGGCGGGTGGCGCGGTATGATGCTGGAAATCAAAAATGTTCATAAGACCTTTGACGGCAAGGAAATCCTCAAGGGCATCGATCTGAATGTGGAAAAAGGCGACGTGGTGGCCATCCTCGGCCCCTCGGGCAGCGGCAAAACCACCTTTCTCCGGTGCCTGAACTTCCTGGAGAGAGCCGACCAGGGCACCATCAACTTTGATGGAGAGCAGGTGGATCTCAAGACGGCCAGGAAACGGCAGATCGCCGATATACGCCAGAAGACGGCCTTCGTTTTCCAGAACTACAATCTCTTCCAGAACAAGACCGTGCTGCAGAACGTCACGCTGGGACTGACGGCGGCCCGTCACATGAACAAGGAAGAAGCGAAGCAGAAAGCCATCAAGGCCCTGGAAAAGGTGGGCATGGCGGACCGTCTGGACAGCTATCCTTCCCAGCTTCCCGGCGGACAGCAGCAGCGTGTGGCCATAGCCAGAGGGCTGGCCACGGATCCCGAGATTATCTATTTCGATGAGCCCACCAGCGCCCTGGATCCGGAGCTCATCGGCGAGGTGCTTTCCGTTATGCGGCAGCTGGCGGAGGAGGGCATGACCATGCTGGTGGTTACCCACGAGATGGAATTTGCCCGCAGCGTTTCCCGCAAAATTCTCTTCCTGGAGGGCGGCAAGGCCATTGAAACCGGTCCCACCCAGGAATTCTTCCAGAACCCCAAAACCGACCGCGCCCGGGAATTCGTCAACCGGATTCTCAGCAGCCGGGAAGAATGAAAAAAGCGTCCCCGAGACAGGATTTCCTGTCCGGGGACGTTTTGCGTTATGCGGACAGGAGATCATCCTGTCCGGGGACGTTTTGCGTTATGATTTACAGAAGCTTTTTGGCGCCGGGGATCAGCCGCAGCAGGAAGGTCACGCCAAGGGAAATAAGGAAAACTCCCAGGCTTACCAGGAGCAGCACCAGATTGCCGCCTGACTGATAGGGATTCCAGCTGATCTGGGTCACCGCCAGCTTCAGCACCAGATAATGAATCAGGTAGACGCCAAAGGAATTCTCGTCCAGAAACTGCACCCACCGGGGCTCTTTGGAGACCCCGGCCTTTTTTTCGCCCGGCAGCAGCAGGCCGAAAAGCCCCGCGGCCATGAGGCCTGTCAGCACAAAGGAATAATTGGTCAGCAGCTTTTTGATCATGTCCAGTCCCTGGGTCATCTGCAGCTGCGTCAGCACCAGGGCGCTGAGAACACCCGCCGCCAGCATGGGAGCGGCCAGCCACCGGGGAATGCGGATCAGCCGCTGATGGAGGGCATAGCCGAGAAAAAGATAGAAGGGATAGACGGTGTACACAGGAATGTAAAAGCCGGTTTTGACACCGGTGATGGTATCCAGGGTGGGCAGAATCAGCATGAAAATCAGCCCCACGAGGAGCAGATACCGGAGGGTGGTCCTGTCGGCGCCAGCGGTGATGAGCCGGAAGGCCGGCATGGCCAGATAAAGGCCGATGAGCATGTACAGATACCACAGATGGGACCAGCTGCCGTTGGTATACATCTTCAGCAGCAGGCTCCAGAGGTCCGACAGCGCGGGGTTCTTGCCCGCCAGCCACAGATCCACGGCCCCGAAGAGAAGGGTAAAGATGACCAGGGCGAGAGCCGCCCGGAGAATATACCGGGAAAACAGCTTCCTAAGGCTAAGCTTTCTGGCCGGATCCAGCAGCAGGGCGCCGGTGACCATGACAAAGCAGGGCACGGCCCACATCATGGCGTTGCGGATGCCGTAGGAGATGACCTGCTGGGACGGCTCCGCGGGACAGTAGGAAACATAGATATAGTATGTGTGAAGAATCACGATTCCCAGGCAGCTGATCACCCGGATCAGGCTGAGATACGGAACTTTCCGGGCTTTTTTTATTTCTGTCATGACAACTCCCCCGGCTGTGATTACTGAAGGGGAACCTCGTCCCCGACACAGCCCGTATTCGGATCCGCAGATTCCAGGTAACTGCCGTAGCCGGTGAACTCGCCGTAGGGCGGCTCCGCGGGCCAGCCTCTTTCCACAATGGCCTCGATGCTCCCGGGCTGGGGGTCATCGGGCATGTAAGTGATCAGCTCCGTATTCAGGGGCCAGATGCCTTCATCATCGTATTTTTTCATATAACCGTCAAGGTTTTTCTGCCATTCAAATTCGGGATCGCAGATGTAGGTCTCGCCATCCACCACAATTTCCACCCAGGAATGGTGCAGGTACTCGAAATCCAGGATATGACCATCCACCTGGCGGGCCTCATAGCCCAGAAGCCGGGCCATCACCGTAAAGGCCGCCGCGTAGGTATAGCAGTTGCCTCCGTGCAGATCGAAGCCGAAGTTGGCAAACCAGATGACGCCCAGGGCGGCATCGTCCGGCGTTTCGCTGTAATAATCCATACTGGCGCACCAGTCGTAGGCGGTTTTCAGATCCCAGCCGATGACGTCCAGAACCGCAGCGCCCATGGCATAGTTTTCTTCCATATATTCGGCGTCATAGAACAGGGGCGGCTGGCTTTCCTCCTTCCAGGGGCCCTGGGGCAGCTTCTTGGCGGCAGAATCCTCGGAAGAGGCCGGACCCGCGGCCGGCACCCCGTCTTCCGGGATTTCCTCCAGGCCGGAGTCCTCCGTTCCCGCTGCGGCATCCTTCAGCGCTCCGTCCTTCTGCAGGGACACGGCGCTTTGCAGGGACGCGGTCCGCCGGAGCTGCTGGATCTCCCTCAGGTCCAGGGGATCGTCGGAGCCCGAAAAATAAAAATCGGAAGCCCGGCTGCATCCCGTGAGCAGCAGCACTGCACTTATCAGCACAGCGATATATCTGAAAAATTGTTGTAACCTTACTTTCATGAATTTTCCTCTTTACAAAAAATCACCGCATAGCATATCAAAAACCCGCAGACCTGTCAAGAACACAAAGAACTGTCCCCGGTCCGATGTTCCGTCCCCGGAGTTCCGCCTGCTCTTTAGTGCCCTGCGCCTTTCCGGGCGGAGGCCGGCGTATAGCCATAATGCTTTTTGAAGACGTTCTGAAAATAGGACTGGCTGGAATAGTCCAGATAGGCGCTGATCTGCGACAGGGACAGGTCGCTGTACTGGAGGAGGTCTAAGGCCTCTTCCATTTTTGATGCCGTGATATAATCGGAAACGGAAAGGCCCAGCTCCTCCTTAAAGCGCCGCGTCACATAGGAGGCGCTGCGGTGGATCACCCCGGCCACATCCTCCACGCTGATCCGCCGGTTATTGCTGGCCCGGATAAAGGCAAGGCAGCGCCGGATTTCCATCGAAGCCCCCTGGGGCAGGGCCGCCTCCCCGGCCCGCTGGCAGAGATCCATGAGCAGAATATACCTTAGGCGCCGCACCTCATCCAGGGTCCGGAGCTGCTCACATTCCAGAATATACTGATCAGTGAGACGGGCAATTCTCTCGGGATCGGCGCCCCCTCTCACGGCCCCAAGGGTTCCGGCCTTCGCCGCCAGGGCGATGAAGCTGTTCTTGGCATGGCGGAGGGGCGTTCTTGCCTTCAGCTCCGATTCGGCGAAATTCCGGTTTTTTTCCAGAAACCGCTTGAGATTTCCCTGATCGCCCCTGGAAATCAGATGATAGAGCTGCTCCTCATAATCCAGATGGCTGAGGGAAGATTCATTCTCCCCGGCTTCGACCCAGCTGTCCGCCGCCCGCTGATGGCGGCTGGATCGTGAGTTTTCTGCTTCCCGGTACAGATCATCCACCCGGGCTTCCTTGTGATTCAGGCATAGATGCAGAAAGCAGAGATAGCGGATAAACTGGGGATGGGAGCGGATGGGCATATGGGAGAGAATTTCCGCGGCCTCCTCCCGGTAGGCGGCGGGCAGCTGCGTCTCTTCGAAAAACTCCCGGATCAGCTCCGGAGTCACCGGCGCCGTCAGCACCGGCCCGAGAAACAGATCATAGCCGGTGCCCTCGATATGCACATGGCCGTGCTCCAGATCGGGATTGATGGAGGAGAACTCGGGATTTCGGTCGGCAGGGTACACCTCCCAGCGGGCCTGGGGCTGAAGCGCTATTTCCTCTCCGAAGGAGGAATAGATGACCTCACCGTTCAGCAATAGGTTCACGTAAATGCCCGTCGCTTCAAAGAACTGCCGGGAAAACAGGATATAATCCATGTCCATAGGCTGGCCCCTCCTCTGGCTTTTTCGCTTTTTCCAGTTGTCTCTGCAACAATGATTATTTTTGCTTTAATTTTACAATTTTATACTGAATTTTACAATACTCCGGCCTTTAGTTTTGTTACACTGTTGTCAAGATAACAGTCAAAGACAGAAGCCGCTATTTTAGCTGCTCCGGCTCTGTCTTCCGGAGGAATTAACCATGAATCATTCCATTTCGATTCCCATCGCCGAGCCCACCAGGGGCCTGCTGGACTTTTCCTATCTGCTGGATGCCCCCGCCGGCTGCCACGGCTTTGTGACCAGCCGCGATGGCCATCTGTACTTTGAAGACGGCACCCGGGCCCGGTTTTTAGGATTTAACCTGGCCACCCGTTCCAACACCCCGAATCATCGGGATGCTGAACGGCTGGCAGCCCGCCTGGCCAGCCTGGGGGTCAACGTGGTGCGCCTCCATGCCGCGGACGCGCCCCTGGCTGCCGAGGGAGAGGATCATGCCGGCAGCTGGTCCAGCAGCCGGAAAACACCTCTCATTGATTATGACCGGAAGACCAGCCGGTATTTTCATCCGGAAGGCCTGGACCGTTTTGACTATCTGGCGGCCAAGCTGAAGGAGAAGGGCATTTATCTTCATATTGATCTTCTGGTGGCAAGGGAATTCACGGAGGGAGACGATCTGGACTATCCCGGCAGTTTTCCCTCCTGCACCAAGCGCTTTTCGATGTATAATGAGAGATTGAAGGAGCTGCAGAAGGAATACGCCAGAGAGCTCCTTTGCCATGTGAATCCCTACACCGGCCTGGCACTGAAGGATGACCCGGCGGTGATGACGGTGCAGATCAACAACGAGGAATCCGCCATCAAGGGCACCGACAGCAGCTTACCGGAGCTGCGTCCCTACCGGGAAGAGGTGAGCCGCCGCTTCGGTCAGTTCCTCCTGATGAAATACCATACCCGGGAGAACCTGAAAAAGGCCTGGACCTTCGAGGGCGTCTGCGCTCTGGGCGAGGACGAGGATCCGGCCCTGGGCACGGTGCGGGGTATTGAGGGCAGCTTCTATCAGACAGTAAGCGAGCCCGCCGGTCCCTGGGACAGTGCCGAGGGTCCCGCCCGGTATGCGGACTTTATGGAGTTCGGCGCCTATATGAACCGCAGCTTCTATCAGGAAATGATGGATTTCCTCAAGGGCCTGGGAGTTCGGGTCCCCGTCGTCACCAGCAACCTGATGGCGGGCGCCGCCGATGTCTACGGCCATGCCGGCGCCGATATGATGGAAAACAACAGCTATTTCAACCATCCCATGTTCCCCCTGCAGGGCGACAACTACATGGTCTACGGGCCCACCGAGTACGTGGGCGTCAATCCCCTGACGGTGCAGATGGGCGTGGGTGCCCTGGGAACGACGATCCTGTCCATGGCTTCCCTGGCCATCGTGGAGGGCAAGCCCTTCACCCTCAGCGAATGGAACGAGTACGGCCTGCATCCCTTCCACTCTACCGCCTTTGTCCACACCGTGGCCTATGCCTGCCTGAACGACTGGGACGGCCTGATCCTTTATAACTACAATACCTCCGATCAGCCGGACGATGAAAAACCGGACGAGATCCTGACCGTTTTCGACGCCTACAACGATCCGGCCCTCATCAGCCAGTTTGGATTTATGGCCCACCTGTTCCTGAAGGGACTGGTGTCCCCGGCCAGAAATCGGGTGGATGTGGTCTATACAAAGAATGACTGGAAAAGCCTGCCGAACTTCAACGCCATGCCAGCCTGCTTCTTCCCCTATGTGACCGCCATCCGGAATGTCTTTCTGGAAGAGGGCGACCGCTATCAGGGAGACGCGGATCTGGCGGTGAATGCCGGCTTCTTCGACGGCGGCGACCTTTCAGAAGCTGCTCACAGCGCCTATTACGCCTGGTCTCCCTACCGGGATCCCCTGCGAAGAGCCTCCGGCGACGGACGCCTGACCCGGGCTGCGGAAGATACCGAAGAGATTCAGCCCGGCGTTCACCTGGGAGAAAAGAGCATCGTCTTTGACAGCATTGCCGGCATCGCCGGCAGTGGTGACTACCGGCAGTTTGCGTTCCTGATGGATCGGGCCATGAAATCCTGGGGCATCCTCAAAGAAGGAACCGGCCTGGTGGAGGACGCCCTGGTGTCCGATACGGGCGAGCTTACTTTTGATCCCAACCGGCGCCTGTTCCGGATCCAGTCCCCGAAGGCCGCTTACTTCAGCGGTGATCCGGCCCCGCTGGAGGGCAGGATCCGGCTCAGTGACCGGATCTCGGTAAACACCGGCAATGAACGCCTCAGCCTGGCCCTGCTTTCCCTGGAGGGAACTCTGGATAGCGCGAAGGAATTTCTGCTGACGGCGGTGGGCAAGACCGGCACCGATCAGGCGTCCTACACGCCGGGACCGGAGCTGATGCCGGGCCTTCGCTTCACCAACGTGCGGCTGGACGGCAAGCTCTATTCGGAATCCCTGGAAGGGGCGCTGCTGGTCAAGGCCTCGAAGGCAAGGCTGGAGCTTCTGGATCTTCAAGGAAATGTGATGGAAACCCTGCTGCCCGAGGCTACAGACCAGGAGCTGCGCTTTACCCTCAGCGGCTCTTTGCCCTCTTTCCACATGCATCTGGTAATGGAAGAATAATTATATAGAAGAAATCTGATTCAGGAGGATATCATGTCAGCAAAGAAAGCATCCAAAGGGCTCCTGGCAGGAGGCCTGTTCGACAGACCGTTTATGGACTCAAAGGTGACCACCAACACCGTTTCCACCAAAGAATGGGTGCTGGGACACCTGATCGGCCCCCTGGGCCTGATCTTTGTGGTCAACTCGGTGGCCGCGCTGGTGGAGAAATTTTTCACCCAGCAGACCGGCGCCATGTACGGCGCCGGCAACGTGGACATGATCATCCAGATGGGCAGCCGCTACGAGGTGGTGATGACCGTCACCAAGATCCTGGGCATGGGCGTGGGCCTGCTGAACGGCTGGCTCATCCAGAATACCAAAAGCCGGCAGGGACGCATGAGACCCTGGCACCTGATCTTCGGATTTATCACTATCATCATCGGGGCGCTGATTTTCCTGTTCCCCGGCAACACCCTGGGAGAGAGCTACTGGTATTATTTCTTCTTCCTGCTGATCTGCTTCCACACCATCGGCTCCAGCTACTTCTATCTTTTCAGAGACAATATCTGCTCCCTTACCACCCGTGATCCCAAGGAGAAGGCCCACATCCAGTATATCCGCAAGATGTCCTGGACCCTGATTTCCGGTATCATCATCGGCATGCTGCTGAACATGGTGGCTCTGCCCATGTGGCTGGAGAAGGATATCAACGGCTACCCCGTCCTGCTGATCTGTATGTCTGTCATTGCCATTCCTCTGCTGCTCCTGGAGTACTTCTATACCCGCGAGCGAATCAGCGAGGATGTTTCCCTGGAGATCGAGGCCGGCGAGGAGAAGGCCCAGGCGCCCTTAAAGGATCAGCTGAAGGCCCTTCTTTCCAACAAGTATTTCGTCATTATGATGATTATCACCACCGTGGGCGGCATTGTGGATAACTACAAGGGCGGCAATGTCCAGTATTTCTACATCAAGTTCCTGCTGGGCGGCGTAGACAATCCGCTGATGTTCACCATCTATCAGGTGATCACCGGCTCCATGACCGGTATCGGCGCATTTATCATCTACCCCCTGGCCAAGAAGGTGGGCATCAAGAACCTGACCGTGGGCGGCTACGTGCTGGTGCTGCTGGGCTCCCTGCTGGGATGGTTCTTCCCGGACAAGATAGTGCCGGCCCTGGTGGCGGGCTTTCTGCGGAATGTGGGTATGCTGCCCAACGCCTATATTTTCGCCACGCTGACATGCTACGCCTTTGACAGCGTGGAGTACAAATCCCACATGCGGCTGGAGGGCATGCTGGGCGTGGCCGTGATCACGGCCATTCAGACCCTGATCTACGCCCCCTTCGCCGGCGGCTATGAATCCGGTATCCTGCGGCTGGGCTTTGTGGATGCCCAGGGCGTGCTGCCCTCGGCCCAGGTGACCAGCTTCATGACCATGTCCTTCTATCTGCTGGACATTATCCTGGCGGTGGTGGTCATCGTTCTGCTGCCCATGGTGGATGTGGAGAAGAAGATGCCCGTCATCAACGAGGAGCTGTACCGCCGGAAGAAGGAAGCCGTCCTCGCCCGCGGCGAGGTCTGGGTCGATCCGGAGGAGCAGGCCCGGCTGGATGCTCTGGAGGCAGAGAAGCGTTTTGAGGAGAACCGCATCGCTGACTTGAAGGAAAAGTGTCAGAAGAAGGGCCTCGACTTCGAGACCGAGAACGCGAAGTATCTGGAAAAGAAAGCCAGAAAAGAAGCCCGGCACGCGAAGAAAAAATAACGATTCGAAATTCTTTGGAATACATTTCTTGACACCCGAACCCCCCTTTTGCTATATTGAAAAAAACTGACAGCGAAAGGGGGTTCTTTTTATGGCTTTATATATCGCCTTCGGTCTTCTGCTCGCCGCCATCCTGTGTCATTTTCTGTATTACCGGTACAATAAGCGCCTGTTCCATATTCTGGGATTCCTGTTTTCCATCGGAGCGGCGGTATTCTTCTTCCTGACCTATTATCCCCAGACCCTCACCAGAAATTGCGGAAGCATCTTTGAAAATGAGGAGATCAGACTCCGCCGTCTGCTTGATAATATTGCTTCCGGATTTATTTCCCTGCTGGCCTCGGTGCTTAGCGCCTGGTGGCTGGGGTGGTTCATTTCAGAAAAGGTTTTCGATCATTCCCCCAGACAGTGGCATATCCGAAAAGAGGAGCAGCCACAGGAATGGAAATAATTTTATGAGGAAATTTCCTCATATAAGGAAAAATCCTCGATCGCTGTTTTTTTTATCGAGGAGAACTGCATCTGCAGCGAAATATCCTCGATCGTCATTTTTTTATCGAGGAAAATTCACGCGGCAGGGAGTTTTCCTCGACGACAATTATGCGCTTCGAGGAAAATTCACTTATGAAGCAGTTATCCTCGAACCTTGGACTGCAGCTGCATGCTCGCTTCGAGGAAAATTCCCATATAGCAGAGAAATCCTCGAAAAATAGACAGCCAGGAATGCCTCCTCAAAATGCGATCGAGGAAAACTGCCTCTGCCGTGAAATATCCTCGAAGAAAAACAAGCAAAAAGTTTGAAAATCGAGGAATACTGCAAATATCAGGAAAAATCCTCGAGCCCTTTTTTTTCGGTTGATGTCTGATCCCCTTACGGGTAACACTTTTGGTGACTGAACCCATGCAGGGTAACAATAGTCCGTAATGAAAATCTCCTATATTTTGCAGTTTCTCATGAAACCCGATTTTTTGTCATGTACAATTCTCTGCACAGGCAGTTTATCATTACAGGTTTTTTTTGAGTAATGAAGATTTCACGTATGAGGCAGTTTTTCATTATCATCAACCAGACGAACTTTGCTTATGTCATGTAAAATTCCTGTATAGGTGAAAAGTTCATTACGACAGGGCAGCGCCGCCTGGCTTCGAAAAAGAAGATAATGAGAAACTGCCAATATCAGGAAATCTTCATTATGAAAAACAAGCCAAAAAATGAAAAATAATGAATAACTGCCTGTTTCAGGAAAAATTCATGACGGACCATCCAAAGGCAAAGGACCCACAGCTTATGCTGCGGGCCCAATGACTTAAATAGTCTTGATATTGATGGAACTCTGCTTTTGGCAGAGAAATATTCTTGATTTTTCATGGAACTCTGCCCTTGGCAGATCATAATCTTCAGCTGATGGCTTCGCCATCGATATAAAGAGTGAAGCCGTTCAGATTGACAGAGGACAGATCGCCGTCAAAAGAGCTGATGTAGCTGTCCCCGGCCGCGGCCTCGGAGGACTCCGACTCTGCAGTGGGCTCCCCGGCTGATGTCTCAGCAGAAACTTCAATCTCCATGGACTGCTGCGTTTCCGCTGCCGCATTGTTCTGACTGACTTGAGAGCATCTGGAGAGCACCAGGACAGCCGCCGTAAGCACGGCCATTGTCTGCTTGATTTTTTCCACAGTTGATATTTCCTTTCGGTTTATATTCTGTTTATGGGCATATCATAAAGCCCCAAGCTTAAAAGAGCCTGAAAAAACAGAGAAAAAACGCGGCATATGTGCTATAATCGAAAAATAGTTTCCCCGCGGAAAATGAAAAAATATAGGACTAACAAAATGAAAAAACTGCCAGCCATTTCCGCCGGCACCGCCCTTGCGCTGACCGGCATCCTTTATGGCGTGTATAGATTTGCCTTTGACTCGCCCAACCAGACCCAGAACGACGACCTGCATGTGGCAATAACGCCCCAGATGACGGAGCGGGCCAAGAAGATCCGCAGCATGATCGAAGAAGCCAGAAGCATTCCCTTCGAGCGGGTCTATATCACTTCCCATGATGGCCTGAAGCTCTCGGGCCGGTACTATCATCAGCAGGACGGCGCGCCCCTTGATATCTGCTTTCATGGATACCGCGGAACCCCCGCCAGGGATTTCAGCGGAGGAATCCAGATCATGCTGAGGGAAGGTCACAATGTTTTGATGATCGAAGAGAGGGCTCATCTTCAGAGCGAAGGCCATACCATCACCTTCGGCATCAAAGAGCGCTATGACGCACTGGACTGGATTCAGTACGCCCTCCAGCGATTTGGCGAAGATACCCGGATCATCCTGGTGGGCATCTCCATGGGCGCGGCCACGGTGCTGATGGCATCGGAGCTGGAGCTTCCTGAACAGGTCAAGGGCATCGTGGCTGACTGTCCCTACACCTCGCCGGAAGCCATCATTAAAAAAGTGTGCAAAGATATGAAAGTTCCCGGCGGCCTGGGCGGCTTTCTGGCCCTGACCTCGGCCCGGCTTTTCGGCGGCGTCAACCTACGGGAGGCCTCGGCCATTGAGGCAGTGCCCCATCTGAAGGTCCCCGTCCTGCTGATTCATGGAGATCATGACCATTTTGTGCCCTGCGATATGAGCCGGCAGCTTTACGCCGCGAACCCGGAAAAGATCCGGCTGGAGATTTTCCCCGGCGCGGGCCACGGCCTCAGCTTTCTGCTGGATCCAGACCGCTACGAGCAGCTGGTGCGGGAGTTCAGCCAGAAAGTGCTGGAAGGAGAGTAAAATGCTAATCAGAAGATTCACGCAGTCCGATGCCCAGGCCGTATCCGCCCTGATCCGGGAAACCCTGAAGATTTCGAACGCTTCGGACTATCCGGCAAATATGATCGACGAGCTGGTGCAGCGGCACACGCCGGAATATGTGGCGGAGCGGGCCGCCTGGACCCATTTCTACGTGGCCGAGGAGAACGGCCGGATTTTGGGCTGCGGCGCCATCGGCCCCTATTGGGACAGGGAGGATGAGAGCAGCCTGTTCAGCGTCTTCGTGGATCCGGCGTGCCAGGGCCGGGGCATCGGCCGCCAGCTGGTGGAAACCCTGGAGAAGGACGAGTACGCCCTGCGGGCCGTCCGCATCGAGGTGCCGGCTTCCATCACCGGGCTGCCTTTCTACCGGGTCATGGGCTATGAATACAAAAACGGCAAGGCCGTCCTGGATGAGGAGCGGCTTTACCGTCTGGAAAAGTTCACGAAGAAAAATGAGGAGCCTCAGGCAGATGCGGACAGTGCGGCAAAGCTGCTTCAGCTGATCCATGACCGTCACAGCTACCGCGGCATCTATCAGCCGGACGCGGTTCCCCGGGAGGATCTGCAGACCATCATGGAGGCTGGGCTGGCGGCGCCCTCCGGCTGCAACAAGCAGACCACCAGCCTGATGGCGGTGGATGATCCGGAGATTCTCAAACAGCTGCGGGCAGTCATCGACCCGCCCGTGGGCGAAACCGCCCCGGCCCTGATCCTGGTGCTCACCCGGCGCATCAACGCCTACCGGGACCGGTGCTTCGCGGTGCAGGACTATTCCGCCGCCATTGAAAACATGCTGCTGGCCATCAAGGCCCTGGGCTACGAGAGCTGCTGGTATGAGGGCCACATCACCGACACCGACCGCATCGGCTGGCAGATGGCGCAAATCCTGGGCGTGCCCAGTGAATACGATCTCGTCTGCATGCTGCCGGTGGGAAAGCCTGCCGCGGCGATCCACCCGCCCAGGAAAAAGGCCTTTGAGGATAGGGCCTGGTTCAACCGCTTCGGAGGCTGAGAAAGCGGGAGCCTCGTGCCTGATTACATCTTTGATTCGTAAACCGTGAGGTCGGTGTAAATGCCGGCCTCTTTTTGCTGCTTGTCATACTGCTTCCTGCCTTCTTCATCCGAAAGGGACATAAAGCTCTCAGCGATGCGCTAGTCAAATTTGAATTATTGAACCTCGACGCACACCCGGTCCAGGTTTTTGCACTGGGTGAAGATGTCAGAAAGATCACCGTTTCGCTGGCTCTGTACCTTGATGCAGGGATAGTACAGGCCGGGTTTTTCGAAAACGTGGGTGGTTTCCATCTGCACAAGACCATCCTCACGGCGGATCAGCTCTTCGGAGCCGGACCAGTCGTTGGTCTTTTCGTAATCCCAGCAGGCCTTGGTGACGGAACCCGCGTTCTCGGGCATTTCGATGACCGCGTGGAAGAAGACCTTCTCGCCGGCCTTTACCGTAACCTTCTTGCCGCCAGCCAGACCGTCAGCCACGCCGCCGGCGTTTGCATCCTTCGAAACACAGGCCTTTACCACCGGCTGCATGCCGCCCCGCTCTTTGGCGCTGTCAGGAAGGCGGATCTGGCCGTCTTCTAACGTATAATTCATGGTGGGCAGGGGGAGGGTACCCTTCTCCGCCCAGGCCGCCACATCCATCAGAGCCTGATGCAGGGTGCCCAGATAATCCACCTGATGCTGAGGATCCTCCAGATGGCCGGCGCGGTCGTCATGGATGGAGTTGTCGTGGTAGTAGAGACGGAAATCCTCGGATTTTCCGTGTCTGGCCACCGCCTGACGGTACCAGTCGCCGTGCCAGGGGCAGGCGCTCTCATCCAGCATGGAGCAGAGGCCGATCACTTTGCCGTGGATATTTCCGTCGATCATCGTACCGGCGCCGCTGACGGCGATGAACTTGGCAATCAGCATGGGGAGCTGGGCCGGGATGGGGTTGCCTTCCGCGTCACGGAACTGATCGTAGACATGATAGGAAGCATCAGGAATCTGATGGCGATGGAAGAACTGCATGGCAATGGCATCGGAGTTGTCTATCATCACCTGGTCGCCTATCTTCAGATCCTTAAAGGGATTGGTGTTGCCGGCGCCTTTGTTCTCGGGATGCAGGGTGATCAGCTTTCCGTCAATTTCGGAAATATTGATTTCAGCGCCTTGGCAGGCTCCGGACAGCACCTGGAAGCGGCAGTGGAACTGGAAGGTTCCTTGGGGCAGGGCCTCGGAGATCCTGATTTTAGGCAGGGCCTCGCCGCCCAGCATGGTGTTGACCCAGCTGTTGTCTACACTGGAGAACTCCTCTTCGGAGATCTCCTTTTTTTTCTCGTAAATCACTTCCTCCACCGTGGTGACAAACTGCATCCGGTCGCGGACAGCATCGGAGGCGGGATCGGCGCCTTCATAGCCTTCCTTCTCCCAGAAATCCCTGAAATAGGTGGGGAACATGGCGTAAACAGTGGGCACCAGCACCATCAGTGCGCCGTCGCCCATGAAGGGATGGCAGAACCAGGCCTTCTCGGGAAAGCCCATGGAGGTGGCTTCCTTCAGGGCTGCCTTCTGCATATCATCCAGGCCTTCATAGATATCGCCGGATCCGCCGGGCTCCATGGCTGCCACCACCTTCTTCAGGCCTTCCTCTCCCAGCAGCCGTACGGCGTGCATGCGGGAAGCGAAAACATTGGGGGCCGCCATGGGGTTGGCCATGACATAGGGAACCGCTCCGTCCCAGATGCCTTCGGTGGCTTCCATGGCGCCCATGGTTTTAAAGGAACCGCCGCTGCCGCCGAAAATATAGCCATAGGGGCGCTCGTCTGTTTGATAAAGCTCTTTCGCGATCTTGCGGCTGAACTCGGCAGAAGCGGAGCTGGCCTTGTAGAGGCGGGAAGGATCGTGGCCGATGACAAAGCCGCCCTGGTTTGAAACCACAAAGTAAGCGCCGTGGGTCAGGCAGAAGGAAATCCGGTCATCCTCGCCGGTGAGGTGCTCGGACTCGTGCTCATCCTCGGGAGCCGGGGAAACATACTGGAAGAAGCGGCCTTCGTAGGCCTGTTTCTCGGGATAATAGAAGCAGAAGCGGACCTCGTTGGCGCCGTCAATCTCGGTGCCCTTGAAACCGCCGTGCACGTAGTAGTGGGGGACAGGGGTCAGCCGATGCTCTTTGACATCGATATAAGGCTGGCTGAAATATTCGTCACTGGCGGGATTGTATAAGGTCTCCATCTTACTGATCCTCCATCTTTTCTTCCGTGGCAGCGGCTTCCTGCTCGTTTTTGGCACGGTTTTCTTCGCGGTGTTCCGCGTTAACGCGGCGCACCTCAGGAATCAGCTTATCCAGCTTGTACAGATGGAAGGCCAGGTAAACCAGCACATACAGGGCTGCGGGAATCAGGGAGTAGAGCATGCGGACCATGTTCAGCGCTCCTGCGGTCTGAACCGCGGCGGTGCCGTCGTAACCGGCAACGCCCAGCAGGATGCCCAGCAGACCGGCGCCCAGGCCGGCACCCAGCTTGGTGGCGAAACCGTTGATGGCGCTCAGGGAGCCTTCCAGACGGTACAGGCCTTTGTATTCGTTGTAGTCAGCGCAGTCGATGATCATCAGACCGCTCAGCATGGAGATGGGCATGCTGCCGGCGCCGAACATCACCGCCGCCACAGCCAGCAGCGCGAAATTGGAGCCGGCGAAGAAATTCAGAACATAGCCGCCAATCATCACGATGAGGCCGATGCGGATAATCCGGACCACGGTGGTCTTCTTCAGAAACTGGGGCATGATGGCCATCAGGGGAATGGCGATGATCTGCACTGCGGACAGGGCGCCCATGAGGCCCACGTTGCCGACGATGTCACTGAAGTAGTAGACATTCACGCCCATGTTGGTGACCAGATTCATGATCAGCGTCGCCAGCGCGATAATATAAATGTAAGGATTGTTTCTAAGAACCAGGAACACGTCCTTCATGGAAAGCTTTTCGCCGGCTTTGGCGTCCACATTGTTGATTTCCTTGACAAAGATGAAGCGCAGCAGGCCGATGACGGTCATGGGCACGGCGAAGATGGCAATCAGGGTGATCCAGCCGCCCTGGGAGGTGGCAAACTTGCCCATCAGGATGGGGAAGATGATGTTAAAGATCACAACCACCACCATGGGGATGATGCCGCCGTAGGTGGACAGGGAAACGTAATGCTTGGGATCGGAGAAGGAACGGACCATGTAAACCGTCTGGTTGGCGTTCAGGAAGGTCATGAACACGGAGTTGGCAAAGGCGTACATGCAGAAAATCCAGACGCATTTGAGGGTGGTGGTCCAGCCGGCGGGGCAGAGGAACAGGGCCAGGGTAGAGGCCCACAGACCGATGACGCAGAGCTCGTAGGGACGGCCGCGGCCGATTTTGGTGTTGGTTTTGTCAACAATAAAGCCGGCGAAGATGTCGGTGATGCCATCAAGGAACTTGCTGGCCAGCATCAGGGAACCGACGGTAATGGCGGGAATTCCAAGGGTATTGGTGCAGAAGATGGTTAAATATCCCATCACCATCAGGGCGACGCCGGTGGAACCTCCGCGAAGGGACCAGGCGAGAAGCTTGCCAAAAGACAGTTCTTTTTTCTTTTTCGTTTCAACGGGCTGGGTCATTTCGGACATGAGAAGGGCCTCCTTTGAGTATTTAGTTGTCGTTCACGGGTAAAATTCTGAGTTCATTGTAAAAGAAAAAAGACAGAAATAATTGTAATATATTTCTGCTTATAGTAATATATTTATATAAGTTTTGATGGAGGCGCAGCATGGACTATCATCTTCTGCAGCAGCAGTTTATCGATGCCGCCGGTTTTCCGGTATTGAATGTCAGAAACGGGGAAATCATCTCCGGTGATACCCTCCGTCAACCTGATTTTGGTCTTTCTCAGGCCCTGGTGGCTTCGCTGCCGAAGAGCCTTCCCAGGGCCTGGACGCTGGTGACGCCGGAGGGGGTGCTGGCGGGAGGCATTGAGCTTTCAGGTGCCGACTCCCAGCTGATTCTGGGACCGCTTTTCGCCTTTGAATGCACCCTGCCCATGGCCAGGCGGCTGGCCCACCGGATCTATTTGCCGGATCTCATGGCATCCTCGCTCCAGCGGTCCATGAATCGCTTTTCCCCCTGCGATATGAAGAAGCTGCAGAATTATCTTCGGTTTCTCAACCACCTGTTGAACGATGAGACCGAAACGGAATTTTCTTTTCTGGAATTTCACTGGGCCGATGCCTACCGCAGCGAATTTGTTCCTCCTGAGCCGGTGATGGGGGGAGGGGATGATTTGAATATCGAGGACAATGTGCTGTATTTTATCCGTTCCGGAAAGGAAAAGGACCTCGTCCGGTTTTTCAATGAGAAGCTGTTTATCTACGATTCTCCGGATCATCTGACCAATGTGAGGCAGATCCGCCGCTATCTTCTCGGCGCGAATATGTATCTGTCCCGGGTGGCCGTTCAGGCGGGGGTAGATCCGGAGATGATCAATCCTCTGGTGGATCATTTCGGCGAAAGGATTGAAACCATTATCTCCAGGGAGGACTTCAACCATGTTTTCATGGAATTTACCCGGCAGTATGCCCATCTGGTGGCCCGGCTGGAAACAGACTCGGCCTCCCCGCTGGTGAGAAGGATTCATCGATATGTCCAGGCTCACCTCTATGAGCCCCTGTCCCTGGCGGATGTGGCGGAGTCTCTGGGCTACAGCAAGTCTTATCTATGCGCGGAATACAAAAAGGCCGCCGGCGAAACGGTGACCCATTATATTCAGCGGTCAAAGATCCGGGAAGCAAGAAATCTTCTGGAGACCCACCGCATCAGCGTCGGCCAGGCGGCGGAGGCCCTGGGCTTTTCGGACAGCGCCTATTTTATTAAAGTATACAAGAAAATCGAGGGCACCACGCCCGGACACCGCAGCTGATTCCGGGCCGATAGGCCCGCCCGTTATGCCGAAATTATGCAAAACTGACACAGGCGGTTGATATTCCCGGGTCCAAAAAAAGCTTACCACTTCCCCGCAGGGGAAGACGGCGTTCGGCTGGTCAATTTGCTGGTAGGAAGTTTTCAGGAAAACAGCAATACTTCCTACTGTAAAGTAGGAAGAATATGCTAAAAACTATAGACTTCCTACCAGCCGATTACCACAAGGAATTGCCACTTTTTTAAAACAAACTATTACTGCCGGGACAGGAATTCCAGTACCTGATCCCGGTTTTTTAATGCCGTTCCGGCACCGAAAGCCGTGGTGCAGATGGCGCCGCAGGCATTGGCGAAGGCCAGCGCCATTTCAGGACTGGTGCCCCGGAGGATTTCCGAAGCGAAGCCCGCCACGAAGTTGTCTCCCGCGCCGGTGGCATCCACCGGAACGATATGGCAGGCCGGAAGCCGGACAATGCCCGAAGCATTTTTCATCAGGCAGCCTTGGCTGCCTAACTTGATAATGACATTTTTGATCCCGTATCCCAGGAACACATCCGCCATCTCCTCCGGCTGATCTTTCCCCGAATAGAACCGGGCTTCATCCTCGTTGGGGGTGATATAGTCCACCAGAGGGAGAGAATCAGCGAGATCCTTCAGGCCCAGAACCCGGAAATTCGGCAGCTTGGTATCAGCGAAAACCGTCAGGCCCGCCGCCTTCGCGGCGGAAATTACCTGAAAGACAATCGCGGGATCGTCAAAGGGTGACCGGAAGAGGGAGCCCAGAATCAGACCCCGGGTGCCCGCAAAGAGATGGGTGTATTTTTCGGGATGGCAGTTGTACCGATGAGCGCGGCTGGTAATGGATTTCCGGCTGCCGTCCGCAGCGATAAACATGGTCGTTACCGGTGTCTCGTGGTCATCGCTGCGGATGACATAATCGGTGAAAACGCCAGCCTCCTTTAGAGTGTTCAAAACAATATCCCCTGCCTCGTCCTGGCCAAGGCCGCAGATAATGGCGGTACGGGTCCCCAGCTTGGAGGCAGCCACCGCTTCGTTGACGGCCTCGCCGCCTACCCGCAGGACACCCGACTCGGCCCGGAAGCCGGTGGCGGAAACGGGATTGGGATCGAAGCCCTTGATCATGGAATCCACCAGGGCAACACCCGCACAGATCAGGGCCGGCGCCGCAGACTCCTTGGCCGTCGGCGCGCCAGCCGCCTTCGCGGTCTCAGGTGCGCCAGCCATCGCGGCTGCAGGTTCATCGCCGGCCTTTGCCGTGCCGTCGGCCATCTCATCCCCTCCGGTCGTCGGCGCTTCCTCCATCATGCCGCGGAGAGCCGCGTCAATTTCATCCCAGTTATGAACCCGGATCATCCCGGCGCCCTCGGCATCGAAATCTTTGTTATAGGGGCCGGTCATGAGAATTTTCCGATAGCTGCCGCCCAGAAGGTTATGAACGCCATCATCGATGAGCACGTCTCCCTGGATCAGGTGCTTGTTGGAGGTCAGGATCACGTTCTTCCAGGACAGGAAAGGAAAATAGCGGAAAATGACCTGCTCCATCTTGGCCCTGACAATCTGGTAAGGTGTGGTGGTCACCACATACACGCTGTGGCCCGCCTCCACCAGCCGCCGCACGCAACTGACGGCGCCGGGCAGCGGTTCCAGAGTGGCGTAAAACTCCTCATTCATCTCGACATCATAGACCTGCTCCCGGCTAAGCGTAGGGAACACATGCTCCATGTTCCAGTCGGTATGGGTCTCATAAGGGGCGTTCAGCCCGTAGCGCGCGTTCAGCCAGGCCACCCATTTGGGGGACAGATCCTCCAGCACATCATCCGCATCAATCAAAATAATCATGGTTTGCCTCCTTTACCCGATCCGAATCAGCCGGACGCCGTGAGCCGGCACGGTTTCAGCAATAGCTCCGCCGGCGCTCAGTCCTTCCCGGCAGCTCCAGAGCTCTGTATAGGAAGTGACAGACTGTGTATAAAGGCCCTGAGCCGCCAGCTCCGCGGTCCAGAAGTTCATGGCTCTTTCTTCATCAGAGAGATTGAACAGTGCCAGATAACAGGTGCCCTTTTCGGGATTCCGGCTGGCCCAGACGGCTTCTTCGCTGGTGCGCTTCAGCTGCCGGGCATAAAGACCCAGAGGCAGCATGGCCAGCACTTCTTTTCTGGTCAGCAGATCCAGACTGAATGCATCCAGCTTTGTCAACTCACCGCCCATCATCAGCGGCGCTCCGAAAATACACCAGAGGCTCATCATGGTCCGCAGTTCCTCTTCGCTGAAACCGGTGCGGCGCTCCTTTTTGTCGCCAAAGCGGCCGCCGATGATGCCCACGGGCAGCATGTCAAAATCGGGATAGTGACCGGGAGTCGCCTTTCCCTGCCACAGCTCCGCCCGGCGGAACATTTCTTTCAGCAGGGGCCAGGTGTCCCAGAAATCATCGGTGATGCGCCACAGGTTGGCGTTGGCGGCGTAGTGCTCCGCTTCGGTGATCTTCGCCGGTCCGGGGGACAGGCTGAGCACAATGTCTCTGCCGCAGCTTTCAATGGCTTTATGCAGCATGGCAATCTCCGCGTGGGCGCCGGGGGCGTCCTCGCGGCAGATGTCATCGCACTTGATATAGTCCACGCCCCAGGAGGCGTAAAGCTTCATGATGGAATCATAGTAGGCCTGGGCCTGGGGATGATTAACCCTCAGTCCGTACATGTAGGGATTCCAGCTGCAGATGCTGGAGGGATCCGCGATCTCCGCTGCGTCGATTGTCGCAGGGACGGCGTTGTCGGCGGCTTCTGCTGCCGCGGCTTTCGCTTCTGCCATCGCGGCCGCTGCTGTTTCGCCAGTTGTCGTGGCCGCCCCTTCGCCAGCTGCCGAACCGCCGCCCTCACCAAGCAGCACTGGCATATGCCCGTGGGCTGCCAGCCGGGGAATACCCCGCATGATATGAATACCAAATTTCAGCCCCATGGCGTGAATCTGATCCGCCAGCGGCTTAAAGCCCAGGCAGACGGGCTTTCCTTCTTCATCGACGCCGATGGAGGAGGGGAAACGCTCGGGATCGGGAATCAGCCGGGAGTACTCATCCATGTACAGCTCCGCGAAAGGCAGATACTGAAACT
>CACZRP010000067.1 GCA_902783575.1 uncultured Eubacteriales bacterium | reverse complement strand
AGGACCTGATGCCTCTTTACCTGATGGGCGAGGCCATGTCCCGAAAAAAAGATTAAGCTTGATTTTTAGGAAGGAATGTACTACAATACCACCGACAATCAAATATGAGAGAGCGAGAATCGAGGTATTCCAATTTTGAAAAGAATCATTGCTATTCTTGTAACATTGGTACTCGCAGCTTCTGCTGTACTGACGGGATGCTCATCCCGAGACGGCGAGAACAGCGGGACCGGAGATAACGCTCAGACACCCACGGAAACAGAACCGGTATACGGCGGCCATCTGGTCTACGGTATGACCCAGGATCTGGTAAGTCTTGACCCCCACGAAAGTACGGACGCAGGAACGAGAAGTGTGGTTTTCAATATCTATGAAGGTCTGGTAAAGCCGACCAGCAGCGGAGATTTCGAACCCGCTGTGGCGGAAAGCTATGACATTTCTTCCGATGCAAAGACCTATACCTTTAAGCTGAGGAAGGGCATCAAATTCCAGAACGGTCAGGAAGTGACCGTGAAGGATATTGAATATTCCATCAATCGCTATGCGGAGTTTTCTGGTGAAGACTCCGCTTTTGTTTTGGCTCTGGACAAGGTGGAATTCCCGGATGATGAGACCATTCAGATTACCCTGAAGGAAGCGGATTCCGAATTCATTTCCCAGCTGACCCTGGCCATCATTCCCGACGGCAGCAATCCTGCCCAGGATCCCATCGGCACCGGTCCCTTCAAGGTGAAGGAATACAAGGTGGGAGAGTATCTGGATCTTCTGAAGAACGAGTACTACTGGAAGGAAGGCGCTCCCTATCTGGATTCCGTCCGGTTCAAGTTTATCGCGGATGTCAATACGGCCTTTACCGAGCTGCAGGCGGCCTCCATCGATGTGCTGAACTATCTGACCACCGCTCAGGTGGATTCGCTGAAGAAATCAGCGCCCGGTGAGTTCACCATCGTGGAAGGCAACATGAACCTGGTACATGCCTTGTTCCTGAACAACGCATGGGGTCCGCTGTCGGATGTCAGAGTCCGTCAGGCCATCTGCTATGCGGTGGACCGTCAGGCCATCAATGACTTCATGTTCGGAGGCAAGAGCACCCTGATTGGCTCCCATATGATTCCTTCCCTGGAAACCTGGTACGAGCCCAAGACTGCTGAAACCTACACCTACGATGTGCAGAAGGCAAAGGAACTGCTGACCGAGGCTGGTTATCCCGATGGCTTTGAGATGACCATCACCGTGCCCAGCAGCTATTCCCAGCATGTGGACACGGCGCAGATCATTGCGGATCAGCTGTCCCAGGTAGGCATCAAGGTGAAGCTGAACAAAATCGAATGGACCTCCTGGCTGTCCGATGTGTATCAGGGCCGCAATTATGAAGCCACCGTCATCGGATTCGACGGCAAGCTGAATCCCAGTGACTGGCTGGCCAAATACGGCACCGATGCTCCCAAGAACATGACCAACTATTCCAACGCTGAATATGATGAGCTGCTGGCCAAGGCCATCGCGGCGGTGGATACTCAGGAGAAGGCAGGCTACTACAAACAGATGCAGATGAATCTGTCCGAGAACGCCGCTTCTGTGTACATTGAAGATCCGGCCGACTTTGTGGCTCTTTCCAGCGCTTTCTCGGGATATCATTTCTATCCCACCGCAGCCTGGGATGTATCCACCATTTATATGATTCAGTCTTCCGACAAACAGTAAACTAAGTGAAAGGAGATGACCGGCATGAACAGCATTGTCAAAAAATTATTCTCTCTCATAGTTACCGTGCTGGCCATCTCTCTGGTCACATTTATTGTCTTTTCCCTGATCCCGGGCAACGCGGTGCTGGCGAGGCTGGGCGTGGATGCCACGCCGGAGCAGATCGCGGCCATGGAACAGCAGCTGGGGCTCAATGATCCGGTGCTGGTCCGGTATTTTCGCTGGCTTGGCGGAGCCCTGACGGGAGATTTCGGTCAGTCCCTGCAGTACAGCGGTGTCAGTGTATCGGAGCTTTTGTCCAGCAGGCTGCCGGTAACCCTGGTGCTTTCGGGGCTGAGCCTGGCGCTGATTGTAATCTTTTCGGTGCCTATCGCCCTGGTGGGTGTGCGGCTGAGGGATTCGGTGTTTGACCGTCTGATGACGGTGCTGGGCCAGATCCTGATGGCTGTCCCGGCCTTTTTCCTGGGCATTCTGATGACCTATATCTTTGGCCTGATGCTGCGCTGGTTTCGGCCCGGCGCTTATCCGTCGCTGACGGAGGAGCCCGTGAAGGCCATCCGGTATCTGATTTTCCCGGCCATTACCATCGCGCTGCCCAAGATCGCCATGACCGTCCGTTTTCTGAAAAGCGCAGTAAAAGGGGAGCTGGGCATGGATTATGTCCGGACAGCCCGGGCCCACGGCAGCTCCGAGGGCCGGGTGCTGACCCATCATGTGCTGAAAAACGCCATGATTCCCGTGATTACCTTCGTCGCGCTGATATTGGCAGAGATTCTGGCGGGCAGCATTGTGGCGGAGCAGGTGTTTTCGGTTCCGGGCCTTGGCCGGCTGCTGATTACATCCATTTCCGGCCGTGATTATCCGGTGGTTCAGGCCATCGTGATGTATATCACCACCGTAGTGGTGACGCTGAATTTCCTGGTGGATGTGCTTTACCGGGCAGTGGATCCCAGACTGAAGAGGGGAGGTGTCTGAAGTGAAGAAGCGATGGACCCTTTCCCGTATCTGGGAGTTTTTAAAACTGAACCCCAAGATTTTCGCCGGCCTGCTGCTGGTGGGATTTTTTGCGCTGATGGCGCTGCTGGGCCAGATCTGGACTCCTTATTCTGTCACCCGGATGGATTCCACCAGTGTTTCTCTGGCTCCTGGGCTTCAGCATCTGATGGGTACCGATAATTTCGGCCGGGATGTCCTTTCCCGTGTCATGAATGGTCTTGGCATCACCATTCTGGTGGCAGCGGTAACAGTGATGATCGGAGGCCTGATCGGCACGGTGATTGGAGCCATCACCGGCTATTACGGCGGTATTGCCGATGCCGTGATTATGCGGATCAATGACATGCTGCTGTCCTTTCCCAGTGTGCTGATGGCCCTTCTTCTGATCAGTATCTTCGGACCGGGAACCTTCAATGTGATCCTGGCCCTGGGCATCCTGTTTATCCCCAGCTTCGCCCGCATGGTCCGGGGCGAAGTCATCCGCTTTAGGGACAGGGATTTTGTCAGAAACGCCAGGCTGCAGGGCATCAGTGACTTCAGAATTATCTTTGTTCATATACTTCCCAACGCCAGGATCAGTATTCTCACGGCGGCGGCCATCGGCTTTAACAACGCCGTTCTGGCGGAAGCCAGCATGAGCTATCTGGGACTGGGCGTGCAGCCGCCGACACCTTCTCTGGGACGGATGCTGTTTGAAGCCCAGAATTACCTGCTGAACTGTCCCTGGTACGCGGTGTTTCCCGGAGTGACCATTATTCTGGTGATTCTCGGGACTGCGCTTTTGTCCGAGGGATTTAAGGAGCTGTCATGAGCGAAATGAAGGAACCTTTACTGAGAGTCAACCAACTGAGCGTATCCTTCCCCGATGACGATCCCTATGATGGCATTGAGGAGAGGGATTCGGTGCTTTCCAGCATCAGCTTTGAGCTTCATGACGGCGAGATTCTGGGAGTCGTGGGGGAATCCGGTTCCGGTAAATCCATGACAGCCCTGGCTGTGATCCGCCTGCTTAAGAAAACGGCCCGCGTCGATGGAGGAGAAATTCTCTTTGACGGGCGGAGCCTGCTGACCCTTTCTGAAGAGGAGCTCTGCGACCTTCGGGGACTGGGCATTTCCATGATTTTTCAGGAGCCCATGACATCTCTGAATCCGGTGCTCCGGATCGGTACCCAGGTGGCTGAGGCCCTGAAGCTTCATCAGGGCAAAGGAAATGAGGCCCTTTCTGATGAACAGATTCACCGGGAAGTGGTCCGGGTTCTGACGGAAGTGGGCCTCCCTGATCCGGAGGGCGTCTGCCTGATGTATCCCCATGAGCTGTCCGGCGGCATGCGTCAGAGAGTTATGATTGCCGCGGCGCTGATTACATCCCCCAAGCTGCTGATTGCGGATGAGCCCACCACGGCCCTGGATGTGCTGACCCAGGCCCAGATTCTGGACCTGCTGCTGAAGATTCACGAAAAGACCGGGGTCGCCATCCTGTTTATTTCCCATGATCTTCATGTCATCCGGCGGCTGTGCCACCGGGTGCTGGTGATGTACCATGGCGAAATCGTGGAGGAGGGGGAGACAGAAAAGATTCTGGATCACCCGGACCATGAATATACCAAAACTCTGGTGGCCAGGATTCCCCGGGTGGAAACCAATCCCGGCAGCGATCCCGTGCTTTCCATGGATAAGGTTACGATTTACTATCCGCCCCGGAATGGATCCGGAAGCTTCTTCAAAAAGCCAGCCCTGGAGGCCTATGTCTATAATGCCAGTCTGACGCTGTATGAGAACGAAATCCTGGGCATTGTGGGAGGCAGCGGCAGCGGCAAATCCACCATCGGCAAGGTGTTGAGCGGACTGCACGGCATCTATGACGGCGGGATCGAGCTTTTTGGACAGCCGCTGAAGGAGGTGCTGGCCACTAACCAGCGGCCGCAGATGGTCTTCCAGGATCCTTACAGCGCCCTGAATCCCGCCCGCACCATTGGCTGGTCTCTCTCGGAGACCCTGCGGAGCCATGGGGTGAAATCCGCATCAGAAAGACGCCGGATGGCCTTGGAGATGCTTTCCGAGGTGGGCCTGGAGAAGGAGATTTATGAACGTTATCCCAGGGAGCTTTCGGGAGGACAGCGTCAGAGGGTCTGTATTGGCCAGGCGCTGCTGTATGATCCGAAGATTCTCATTGCCGACGAACCGGTTTCCGCTTTGGATGTTACCGTATCTTCCCAGGTGCTGGAGCTTCTTCTGAGACTTCAGAAGGAAAGAAATATGTCCATGATTTTTATCTCTCATGACATGAACATAGTCCGCAGCATCTGCCACCGGGTGGTGGTGCTGGAAAAGGGAAGGATCGTGGAGGAAGGCCCCTGCGGTGAAGTTTTTGACAATCCTTCGCATCCCTATACCAGACAGCTGATCGACGCCGCTATGCTGGGGTAGCTTTTCAGAAAACAATATGGTATAATAGGCTCTGTTATATTTTATATTGATTTTTCCGGGAGGTTCCCATGAGAAAGAAAGTAGGACCCTTATGGATCGTGCTGGATGTTCTGATCGGTGTGCTGGGTCTGGCGCTTATTGCGGCGGTTTTTGTTTTCGGTGACAGGCTGATGGGCATGATGAAAACCCCTGAGCTGATCAGTGACGCCGAGATGCCTCAGCAGTATTTTTTCAGTGCCACTGAGTGGTGGGATGAGGATTTTCCCAACCGTGCCATTCGTGAGGAGAAGCCCTGGGGAATGACTCCCGAGCAGGCCGCCGAAAGCTATGAAGCCTATTACGCTTCCCAGACGGACACGAAAAAAGCGGAGCTGGATAAGGTGACGGAATACATGATGTCTCATGAGGTCCAGAAGAAGCTCAGCAACCGTATTCATAATTTTAACCGTCAGATTGATGTCGATGAAATTACGGATATGTTTCCTGCCATCGATTCCGATGGCAAGGTAGTGGTCATCTATCGGGTGCAGCTGTCCCATACGGAATACGAAGAGGATGAAGAGGAAAATGTCACGGAAACCGTGACCACCAAGACCATCGATATTTACGGACGTCTTCCGGAATAATGCATTTTTTCAGGACAATAAAAATCCTGGCAGTATTCAGCATTTGAATATCTGCCAGGATTATTTGTTTTATCAGAGTTTGAAGTTATTCAGCCTGATCGGCGGTAACCTGAATCTTTCCATCCTTCAGGATAATGTGGATCCGGTCTCCTTCTTTGATTTCGCCCTTCAGGAAGCTTTCCGCGATTTCATCTTCCACGGAGCGCTGGATCAGGCGGCGCAGGGGACGGGCACCATACTGTTCGTCGTAGCCGTTTTCGGCCAGGTTGTCCTTGACATCTTCGTCCACCAGCACGGTCATATCCTGATCCCTGGCGGATTTGTAGATATCCTCCAGCATCAGATCGACGATCTGGCGGATCTGGCTGCGGGACAGCGGATCGAAGGTGATGACGTCATCCACTCGGTTCAGGAACTCCGGACGGAAGGTCTGCTTGAGAGCGGACTGAATCCGAAGCGACATGGAGGTGGGAGCGGACTGATTGAAGCCCAGAGAGGATGCCTTGAAGCTGGCGCCGGCATTGGTGGTCATAATGATGACAGTATTCTCGAAGTTCACCGTGCGTCCCTGGCTGTCGGTGAGACGGCCGTCATCCAGGATCTGCAGCAGCATATTGAATACATCGGGATGGGCTTTTTCGATCTCATCCAGCAGGATGATGCAGAAGGGACGGCGGCGAACCTTTTCCGTCAGCTGACCGCCTTCGTCGAATCCCACATATCCTGGAGGCGCGCCGATGAGCTTGGATACCGTGTGCTTCTCCATGTACTCGGACATATCGATGCGGACCATGGCATCCTCGGTGCCGAACATTTCGATGGCCAGCTGTTTGGCCAGCTCGGTTTTACCAACACCGGTGGGGCCGGCGAAGATGAAGGAAGCAGGCTTGCGTTCCTTTCTGAAGCCGGAACGGTTCCGGCGGATGGCTCTGGATACGGCGCTGACGGCGTCGTCCTGACCGATCAGATGCTCGTGGAGATGATCCTCCAGAGACAGCAGCTTCTCGGCTTCCGCTTTGGTGAGACGGCTCACGGGAATTTTGGTCCAGCTTTCGATGACATGAGCGATATCGTCGTAGGAGAGGGGAATGTTGGTGCTTTTCTCCCGGGTAGCTTCGATTTCCTTGGTCAGCTTTAATTCTTCCACCCGGTAGCGGGCAGCAGCCTCGAAATCCTGGCTGGCCGCGGCTTCCTCCTTCTTCTGGGTGGTAACCTGAAGGGTTTTTTCCAGATTCTGAAGGTCAATGAGTCCGGTATTGTGAAGGTTCACCCGGCTTCCGGCCTCGTCAATGACATCTATGGCCTTGTCGGGCAGGAACCGCTGATGGATGTAGCGCTGGGAAAGGGAAACCGCATCCTCGATGACGGCATCAGAAATTTTGACATTATGGTAGTTCTCATAATGCTCCCGGATGCCCTTGAGAATTTCCACGGCTTCTTCTTTGGTGGGCTCATCCACAATGATGGGCTGGAAACGGCGTTCAAGGGCCGCGTCCTTTTCGATATATTTACGGTATTCGTCCAGAGTCGTGGTGCCGATGATCTGAATGGAGCCGTTGGCCAGGGCAGGCTTCAGAATATTGGCGGCATTCATGGAGTTCTGGGCGTCGCCGGCGCCTACCAGATTGTGGATCTCGTCGATGACAAGGATCACGTTCTTGGCAGCGGTGACTTCGTTGATGATGGCCTTCATGCGGGCTTCGAACTGGCCTCTGAACTGGGTGCCGGCCACCAGACCGGTCATATCCAGCAGGTACACCTGTTTATCCCTCAGCTTCACGGGAACCTCGCCCTTGGCAATCTTCAGGGCAAAGCCTTCGGCAATGGCGGTTTTACCTACGCCGGGCTCACCCAGGAGCACCGGATTGTTTTTGGTGCGGCGGTTCAGAATCTGCATCAGCCGGTTGATCTCTTTCTCGCGGCCGATGACGCCGTCAATTTCACCGTCTTCCGCCTTGTCGGTGAGGTTGGTGCCGAATTTGGCCAGGGTTTTCAGGCGCTCATTTCTCTTGCGGCGCATCTTGGCCTTGGTCTGCTGGGGATCCTGGGCAGCGTTGTCACCGCCGGAAGGGGCAGAACCATCGGTAGAGGCGCGAACCTCAGCGCTGTCTTCTTCGGCTGTTTCCGTGTCGGAATCCTCATCATCCTCGCCGGGATGGGTAGCTCCCTTGAGCATGTTCAGAAACTGAGGCGGAATCATCTGCTCCAGACCCTCCAGGGATCCGTCTTCCTGCATCTGTTCCATCATTTCGTTCATCTGTTTGCCGATATTGTCCAGCTCTTCCTGATTGATGCCGCCGGGACCTCCCATCAGCTGAGATAGAGGAATTCCCTGTTTACGGGCGCAGGAAAGGCAGAGAGCCATCTGACGGGGCTTTCCGTTTTCCATTTTATTGATAAACAATACGGCTGTATTGGTATTACACATTTGACAAAGCATCTAAGTACCTCCTGATTTTCCCGTCTATTATAAAAACAGTTTTTGTTCAATGCAATAGATTTGCGGGAAAGTTCACATATTGGCAATAAAGATTCAAAAATTGTTTACAAATGAACTATTCGTCGATGAGACCGTTCTTCTTGAGCAGATTCAGGCTTTCGATTTCCCCTCCTGTCTGCACGATATTCTTTCCGAAGCGCTGATAGAGCTCGGACAAAGACTGATCCAGCTGCTGTCTTTTCTTCTGCTGATGAAGCCGGGCTTCGTTTTCCTCCAGGGTCATCTGGAAGGAGGGCTCCTCGGTAAAATGGCTGGTGGAGATACCCAGCAGCCTCACAGGTCTGGTCAGTGGAGCCTGCAGCAGGAGAGAGCGGGCTTCCCTGAAAATATCCTCCGGAGCCTGGATGGGATTGGTCAGGGTGCGGGACCGGGTATGGAGGGAAAGATCGTTGTATTTGATTTTCAGGGTGATGGTGTAGGCGTAAAATCCCGGGGATTTCAGATGCATGCAAACGGATCTGGCCAGCAGCTTCAGGGTGCTGAACATTTCCTTCTGGTCCGTCATATCCCGCTGGTAGGTGACCTCCCGGCCTATGGATTTGGCTTCCCCTTCGCCGAGACGGGATACATGATCGGATCCCAGTCCCCGGCAGGAACGGTAGAGATCCTTTCCCATCTCGCCAAAATGATGCTGGAGCCGTTCCTCGGTCCATGTCTGCAGTTCTCCGATGGTATGGATGCCATAGCCGGCCAGCCGCTGGGCACCCTTGGCGCCTACGCCGGGCAGCAGTCTGACGGGACGGTCCTTCATATAGGTCATGAAATGCTCGGGGCTTTCAAAGATGAAAAAGCCATTGGGCTTTTTCTCTTCGCTTCCCAGCTTGGCGGTCATTTTGTTGTAGCCGATTCCCACGGAGCAGGTCAGTCCGGTGGTATCGAAAA
The DNA here is from genome assembly GCA_902783575.1 of uncultured Eubacteriales bacterium. GTDB lineage: Bacteria > Bacillota > Clostridia > Lachnospirales > Bianqueaceae > RUG760. Next base: position 5,749 of record CACZRP010000067.1, on the reverse strand, counting down.
CCCGCTGCCTGATTTCGCGGCCGATCTTTTCCGGAGTTCCGAAGAGGCGGGTAGAGCCGGTGATATCGAGATATCCCTCATCCAGCGCCACAAACTCGATCTGATCGGTGTAGCTTAGCAGGATTTCGTGAACCTGATCGGAGACCTCGTGATAGCGCTGATAATGGCCGTGCATATAGATCCCGTCGGGGCAGAGACGGTAGGCATCCTTGATGCTCATGCCGGAATGGACTCCGTAGACCCGGGCCTCATAGGAGCAGGTGGAAACAACGCCTCTTTCAGTAGGAAGGGCGCCGATAATCAAAGGCTTTCCCGCCAGGGAAGGATCATCATGAATTTCCACAGATGCGTAAAAAGCGTCCATATCCATATGCAGAATGATTTTTGACATTGTGCCGGCCTCCTTCCCAGTGTTTTTTTCAATCTATTCAACTATTATACCTTAAATGTCATTACAATGCCATGGGAAAGTGATGGGGAATTCATATGCCGCAGTGGAATGGGGTTCACAGGGGGGCAGCGGTGCTAAAATATCCGATTTCTGAAGGAATTATTATGCATGAAAGTCCTTTACAATGGCCACGGATAGTGATATAATATCTCTTCGTGAAATGAACTGCAGCTAAGTATGCGGATACTCCAACCCTACCTTAGCTGTCAGCAATTCAATTAATTCCATATGGAGGGTTTTATCATGACCAAAGAAAGAAAGCAGGAAATCATCAAGAATTTCGGCAGAACCGAACAGGATACCGGATCTCCCGAGGTTCAGATCGCTCTGTTAACCGATCGTATCAATCATCTGACCGAGCATCTGAAATCCCATCAGAAAGACCATCACAGCCGCCGCGGTATGCTGATGCTGATCGGCCGCAGAAGAGGTCTTCTTAACTATCTGAAGGCTCAGGATATTGATGCTTACCGTGCACTGATCGAAAAGCTTGGTATCAGAAGATAAGACACAGGGACAAAACAGGGATGTAAATCCCCCAGTCGGGATTTACATCTTTTTGTCTGTATTATTGCAGTTGAAGTTCAAACGTAACTAACACAGGAGGATTCTAATGTCACAAGTTTTTGAGATGGAGCTTGCCGGACGCAAGCTTCGTGCGGAAATTGGCAAAGTGGCCGAGCAGGCCAGCGGCGCCGTGTGGCTTTCCTATGGAGATACGACCATTATTTCCACAGCCACCCATTCCGAGAAACCCAGAGAAGGAATCGACTTTTTCCCTCTCTCCGTTGATTATGAAGAAAAGATGTATTCCGTCGGCAAGATTCCCGGAGGATTCCTGAAGAGAGAAGGCCGCCCCAGCGAGAACGCCATTCTGACTGCCCGCTGCATCGACCGTCCCATGCGTCCTCTGTTCCCCAAGGACTATCGCAATGATGTTACCCTGGTGAACACCGTTCTGTCCGTGGATCAGGACTGCGCTCCTGAAATCCTGGCTATGGTGGGTTCTTCCATCGCGGTTTCCATTTCTGATATTCCTTTCTACGGCCCCATCGGTGCTGTTTCCGTGGGTCTGGTTGACGGCGAACTGGTGATCAACCCCACCAGCGCCCAGAGAAAGGTTTCCGACCTTGACCTGACCGTGGCTTCCACCGCTGAGAAGGTCTGCATGATCGAAGCCGGAGCCAATGAGGTTCCCGAAGACAAGATGCTGGAGGCTATCTTCCTGGGTCATGAAGCGAACCAGAAGATCGTTTCCTTCATCAACGAGATCGTTGCCGCCTGCGGCAAGCCGAAGCATGCCTATGAGGAGCAGATTGTTCCTGAAGAGGTATTTGAGGCTCTGAAGAAGGTCTGCCCGCCTGAAGAGATGGAAAAGGCTGTCTTCACCGACGACAAGATGGTCCGCGACGAGCGCATCAGCAAGATCACTGCTGATTTCGAAGCATATCTGGATACCCTGCCTGAAGAGGATAAGGAGCGCATGCTTCCCTACGTAGGCGAGGGCGTATACCAGTATCAGAAGAAGACCGTCCGCAAGATGATCAAGATTGATGGCAAACGTCCCGACGGACGCCGTATGGATGAGATCCGTCCTCTGTCCGCTCAGATAGATCTGCTGCCTCGCGTTCACGGTTCCGGTCTGTTCAAGAGAGGACAGACTCAGGTTCTGAACATTGTCACCCTGGGTGCTCTGTCTGACCGTCAGATTCTGGACAGCCTGGATGAGAATGTGCAGTCCAAGCGTTATATCCATCAGTACAATATGCCTTCCTATTCCGTAGGAGAGACCAAGCCCTCCAGAAGCCCCGGACGCCGCGAAATCGGCCATGGCGCTCTGGCTGAGAGAGCACTGGTTCCCGTTCTTCCCTCTGAGGAAGAGTTCCCCTACGCCATCCGTTCCGTCTCTGAGGTTCTTTCCTCCAATGGTTCCACCTCTCAGGGTTCCATCTGCGCCAGCTCTCTGGCCCTGATGGCTGCCGGCGTTCCCATTAAGAGCGCTGTGGCCGGTATTTCCTGCGGTCTGGTTACCGGAGAGACTGAGGATGATTTCGTGCTGCTGACTGATATCCAGGGTCTCGAAGATTTCTTCGGAGACATGGACTTCAAGGTAGCCGGTACCCACAAGGGTATCACCGCTATCCAGATGGATATCAAGGTTAAGGGCCTGACTCCTGCCATTATCCGCGGCGCCATTGCCCGGACCAAGGAAGCCAGAGAATACATCCTGGATGAGATCATGGCTCCTGTTATCAGCGCTCCCAGAGAGCACCTGTCCGAGTACGCTCCCAAGATCTACAGCACCAAGATCAGCGTTTCCAAGATCGGTGAAGTGGTTGGACCCAAGGGTAAGACCATCAACAAGATCATCGCTGAGACCGGCGTTGAGATTGACATCGAGGAAGATGGTTCCGTATACGTGGTGGGTACCGATGAGGCTATGTGCCTGAAGGCCATCAAGACCATCGAGACCATCGCCAAGGAAATCGAGATGGATGAGGTCTACAATGCCACCGTCGTCCGTCTGGCCAAGTTCGGTGCCTTCGTTGAGCTGCTGCCCGGCAAGGATGCGCTGCTGCATCTGTCCGAGATCAGCTACGAGTATGTCAAGGAAGTTGAAGATGTCCTGCACATCGGAGACGAGATCATGGTCAAGGTCATCGGTATCGACGACCAGGGCAAGATCAAGGTTTCCCGCAAGGCGCTGCTTCCGCCTCCTGAAGGACGCGAGGACCGCCGCGAGGGACGTGAGGACCGCCGCGAACGCCGTGAGAAGCACTAAGATATGATCTGATAAGTGAAAGGCTGCAGCAATCATTGATCATCGATGATTGCCGCAGCCTTTTTTTTCTCATGAGAATGAAAATCTGAAAAATAAATAATGATTCCCGTGACGCTATATTTTGTATGTTTGATTTACAAAGAAGGGCAGATATGGTATAATAGGTATTCGGGAATCTTTGTTTACAAAGGAGTTTCTTATGAACATATGGCAAGCGATCCTGATGGGAGTCATTCAGGGTCTGACTGAGTTTTTACCCGTTTCCAGTTCCGGTCATCTGGTGCTGGGAAAGATTTTCTTCGGTATCAATATTGAGACCTCCGCGCTCTTTGAAGCGCTGCTGCATGTGGGCACGCTGGGGGCCGTCTTCGTATATTTCTGGAAAGACATCAAGATGCTGGTGGTGGAAGGCCTGAAGATTATCCGGGATGTGTTCCTGCTGATCTTTAAAAAGAAAGCCTGGGAAGACTATCCGGAGCGCCGCATGGTGCTGTTTATCATTATCTCCAGTATTCCCACGGCCATCCTGGGCCTGCTGGTGGAGGCCTTCCTGGAGGATATTTTCTTCGGCTCCGTTATCGCCGTAGGCTGCGCTCTCCTGGTGACGGGTCTCATTCTCTTCAGCCTGACCCGGATTCCCATGGGACACAAGGGTCTGGACAAGATGAAATACAGAGATTCTCTGTTTCTCGGTATTGCCCAGGGCTTCGCGACGCTGCCCGGCATTTCCCGCTCCGGGACCACCGTGGCTGCTGGCCTTTTCTGCGGTCTTGACAAAGAACTGGCCTTCCGTTATTCCTTCCTGGTGGGCATTCCCGCCATTCTGGGCTCCGCGCTGCTGAAGCTTCTGAAGATTTCTGCCGCGGATGCAGCAAACTTGGGTTATTATACCGTGGGTATGGTGGTTTCCTTTGTGCTGGGCCTGCTGACGGTGCGCTGGATCGGAGACCTGATCAGAAAAGACCGACTGCATTATTTCGGATATTACTGCGGCGCTGTGGGCATTGCGTCTATCATCGCCGGACTGTTCATCCATTAAAGATAAATATCAGGATGACGGCATCTGTTCATTGGGGGTAAAAGGTGAGTAAAACAACTAAGAAAAAAACTGCCAGCCGCAGCGGAACGGCCAAAAGAAGCACTTCCGGCAGGAAGCGAACTTCCCGAAGCCGCAGCACGCAGGCGGCTGTCAATCCCAAGCTGAGGCTGGAGATAGCCGACTGGCTGATTGTGCTGGTGATTCTCCTTCTGACGCTGGGAATCTTTCTGAAGGATTCGCTGGGAATCATCGGCCTGTCCATCAACCGTTTCTTCGTGGGAGTCTTCGGCTTCAGCGCTTATCTGATTTCTGTTCTGTCGCTGTTTGTGGCTTTCCTGAATCTCTTCGGAAAGCTGGATAAGCCCCTCTGGCTGAAGATCATCGCCGGCTATGTGCTGCTGGTGCTGCTTTCCGCTTTGCTTCATGTCATCAGCGGCAGCGCCCTGGATACGGTGAAGCTCATGTACCGCGAGGCCTCCATCAAGACCGGCGGCGTTGTGGGCGGAGTGATCGGCGGCGCTCTGGCAAAGGTGATCGGCAAGACAGGAACCATCATCGTGATGATTTTCCTGATCCTGATCGTAGCTATCCTGACTACGGAGCGTTCCCTGGTGGATGGCATGGTTTTCGCCGGTCACAAAACCAAGGAGAAAACGGATCAGTTTGCTGAGTATTCCAGGGAAAGAGCCAGAGAGCGGGCTGAAAGACGGCTGCAGTTGAGGGCGGAAAGGGAAGAGCGCCGGAAAGAGGAAGAAGCCCGGCTGGCCGAGGAAAAGGCCAGGGCCGAGGTGGAAAAGGCTGCCTCGGACGCTTACCAGAGCCGAAGCAATCTGGTGCTGGATTCCCGGGCCAATGCCCATGGCGACCGGCAGATTGCCCTGGAGGGCAGTATGCCTGAAACCAGGAAGAGCTCTGAGCCAAGCACGGCTCATATCAATATTCCTGAAACCAGACAGGGAAACTCGCAGGAAAACAAACATGGCAGACTGAAGGAAGCTGTTCAGCAGGATAAGGAGCTGAGCAAGACCCACAAGCCTGCAGGACCGGTGCTGTACCATGATGGTCCCGTGGACATTCCTCTGATTTCCAATGACCGTTACCTGGCCAGAAAGCGGATGGAAGAAAAAGCCGCCAAGAGTGATTACCGGGATCCCTATGATGAAGCGATTTTCCATCAGAAGCCGGTTACGCCTGTCAAACCCGCGGAGACCGTGACTGATGACAAACCCGCGGAGACCGTAGCTGAAGTACAACCCGCCCAGACCCTGACTGAATTGAAACCAGCGCCGGTACCGGCCCCTGCCGAGGAAACGGTGCTTTACACAGATAAGGAGCCTTCGGCCAATCCCGTGCCTGAAGGATCTGATATTCAGAGCTTTTATGAAGCTCCCGAAACCTTTGAGTCCGTTGAATCGCCCGAGCCCTTCGCGCCGGCTTCTGACTTTGATCCCTCTAACGTTTCCACCGAGAAGGTCTT